>NZ_JASGZS010000022.1:0-38810 GCF_047465525.1 Streptococcus infantis
CTACTGGTGTCTTGAACTCTACTGTTGTTCCTTTAGGAAGATCATCTACATTACCAATTGATTTCTTAGCGTCTGGAGTTTCACCTTTGTTTACAGTTTGCTCTTTCGCTGTTGGAGTGTTCTTATCTGCATCGGTTGGTTGTTTGGCTTCAACATTGATTTCTTTCCAACCAACTGGGCTTGAGTACTTGCCTTCAACGATGTTCGCGATAGCTTTGGCTTTACCTTCTTTGACTGGTTCTTTCATCTCAAGGACGATAGTATCTGTGAATCCGTCTGTCGCGTATGATTTCACAACAGCTTTTGATTCATCTTTCGCATACCATGGTCCATCGATTGAATCACGTTTAAGAGCAACTTCGCCAGCTTTATTGGTATCTTTATTCGTATAACCTAGATAAGCCATACCTGCATCGTGTGGTACTTTAACAGTGATTGTCTTAGTAACTTCGATCAAGCTTTGTTTGTCAGATGATTTTTCATCTGGTTGGATAGTCGTTTCACCTAGACCGACTGGTACTTCTGTTTCCGCACTTGGAACACCATTAAGCGTTTGAGTAACGGTAACTTTATCTTTTGGAGTCAACTGTGGTTGAGTAGTAATGTTACTGTTCAATCCTTTTGGAAGAGTCGCTGTCCAAGTTCCGTCTGCTCCAACAGGTACATTTTCAACAAGTGTGTTATCACCTGACTTGATGGTAACAGTTGCACCTGGTGTTCCTGTACCTGAAATGGTCTTATCAGTTGAACTTACTCCTGCTCCAGGCATATTATTTGCAGTTGCTGGAATAGTTGGAGTTACTACTGGGGCTGCTGGACGAATTTTAAAGACTGAATCTTTTGGAAGTTCATCTGTACTTCCATCGTTATAAGTGACAATAACTTTATCACCATTCACAGCGACTGTCTTAATCTTATCGCTAAATGTAGGGTTAGCACTTTTAACTGCTTGTTCTAGTTCAGCAGCTGTTGGCGCATTATCTCCTACAAGTGGAGTTGTTGGCGCTGTTGCGGTGTATTTGAATGTTTGTGGTTTCCACATGAAGCGGATACGTCCAAGCGCACCTTTTTCCATTGGTGCTCCAACATGTTCATAAGCTGTGTTACCAGCTGCATCTTCTGCAAATAGGTAACGAGTAAACTGACCATTTTGTTCAGTGTAAGTATTTGCTGGGACTTCACCTGTCACATGGATAACAGCTGGGTTGGTTTCAGTTGCCTCCGTTTCTGTCTTGATGCGATCAGCTTTCAAATACAAGGCTGCTCTTGAACCACCACCAAGATAGGAAGTATCTTCAGTTCCTAGGCCTTGACGGTTATCAGCTGGCATAGCCAAGTAAGCTTTGACAATCTTACCTGAATTATCAGTCACCTTAAGTTCAATATTGTTTGTTTCACCTGAATAAACGTAGATTGCTTGATTATCAGCATCATCATAAGGAATGTTCAATACTGGACGAACTGTATCACTTACTGTCGCTACTTTAGGATCACTTGCTACTGATGTATTACCTGCTGCATCAGTTGCTTTGGCTGTTACAGGACCTGCTGGAATATCAACTTTTGGAGTAATCGTTGCTTTACCATTTTCTCCTGCAGTTGCTTCACCGATCTTGTTGTTGTCTTTATCGTAAAGGGCAACAGTTGAACCTTTTTCTGCAGTCACTTCAACTGGAGTCTTAGTGCCCGCTTTACCTGTAAGGTCTGTGTTCACTACTGGTTTATCTGGAGCTGTTTTATCTACTGCATTAACTAGATAAGCTGCTGCAACCTTATCTGTTGACTTATCAGGATAAGTGATGGTAAGGTTCCCTTTGTCATCTACACTGTATGTCGCATTTGCTGGAAGACTTGGGTTAGCAGTTTTAACTGAGTCGATGATCTTGGTCTTTTCATCTTCAGAAACGTTGTTAGGATCTGCAACATCTACTTTTGTACCTGCTACTGGTTCATACTTCTTAGCAGTCTCAAGAACAACAACTCTAATAACATCTGTAAATTGGTTACCCTTTTTATTACGAGCAACGAATCCAACATCTACAGTGCCTGCCTTTTGTGTCTCAGCAACTGTACCAATGTATTTATTTTTTTTGTTTCTCCAGGTATTTGAACCTGCAGTTGCGAAGAAGTGACCCTGTGGGAACACTCCTGCGACCCCAGTTGGATTTTGATAAGCATCGAATTTCTCAAGAGAAGGTGTCCCATCTGCCCAAACGTCAATATCAATCTTATCTCCAGGATAAACTGTTACAAGGTTCTTAGACACTATAAGAACCAGAGAACCATTAGATTGTTGACTTACTTTTCCTTCAGTCAATGGTGTTTTTGTAACCGTAATCGGTGCACTCTTAGCTGACTCTGTTCCACCTGCTGGTGTTGTAGTCGCTGTAATCTCACCTTCAGGAAGGCTGTTCGTAGGGTGAACAGTTGCTACACCTTGGTCATTAGCTACAGCTTCACCAATCACAACGCCATCTTTGTTGTAAAGTTTAACAGTTGAACCTGCTGGTGCTTTAACTGTTACATCAGCTGGTGTACTTGCTTTACCTGCCAAGTTATTGACAATTTCTGGGGCTGATGCTGGGGCTGTAGTTGCGCTATCTACTGCTGGAGTGTTTGGTTTTGATGGTTCTGGTTGTGGTTGTGGCGCTGGAGTCTCTTCTTTTGGAGCTTCTTCAACGTTACGTGATTGCCAACCTTGAAGACTTGAGTAGCTACCTTCTTGCATGTTAGAGATAACTTTAGCTGTTGTTCCAGCTTTCATATCTTTGTTCAAGGTCAAGTTGATTGTTGAGTAGAACTTACCTTGTTCACTTGAAGCAACACTTGCAAGTGCACTGTTTGTTACTTGCCAGTTGCCTGGAACAGCATCACGTTTAAGCACAACTTCTCGAGCATTGCCATCTGCGTCCGTAAATTGGAAATAAGCTGCTCCTGCATCATGCGGTACTTTCAAGGTAACGTTTCTATCATTTTCAACAAGATTATTTTGTTGTTTTGATTTAGATGATGGAACGATCTCTGAGTGACCTAGAGAGACGTTTACAGGTGTAGCAGCACTTTCTACTCCACCAACTGTTTGGCTAACGCTGATTTGACTCCCAGGAACCAGCTGTGCCCCACCAGTAACGTTACTATTCAAACCAATAGTAATTGGGAATGACCACTGTCCGTTCTGTCCAACTACGGTACTATCATTAACAGTTTTACCCTCACTCTTAATATTGATGCGGGCACCTGGTGTTCCTGTACCTGTCAAGACTGTATCTGTAGAAGCTATAGTAGGCACTGTAATCGTGTCATTTGTTTGGGTGTAGGTGTTGTTGACTCCTGGTTGTGGTGCAAGTCTTGATGAAAGATTGATACCGACTTCTGGGAAGTCTGAAGTACGATTTTTAACAGCTGATGAACCATTCATCCCACCATTTTCTAGTGAGTTTTTTACAATAGCTGTTGCAAAACGAGCAAACAGATTGTGACGGGTCCCTTTAGTCACTACACTATAGGTAAGCGAATCAGGAACTCCTCCACCAATGTATTTATAATGAGACGCCAAAGCTTTGTGATTGCTCATAGCAGGGAGCTTTCCAAAATCTTTCTCAACGTAATAATCCTCATTCAGACGTCCAGCATTAGGACCACGGTCTACGACAGTAATACTTTGAATTGTATCATCTGATGCGACCACCAAGCCAGCAGCTTGGTGATTCTTATGCTGCGGTACAACACTAATTGTCCAAGTTGTTCTGTCTCCATCCACACTGTAGCGAACTGACTGAAACTGCTTGACACCCGCACCAGCAAATTCACCTTCAGCGACTGATCCGTCAACTGAACGGTTTGCTGCACGTGAACTTAGATCACGTTTGCCTCTTGGACGAGCTACTTCAGTTTCCGCTACTGCTGTTTCAGCTTTATCCTCTGTCGCTTCAGCTTTAGCTTCAGTGGCTACTGCTGTTGCTTTTTCTTCTTTAGCAGCAAGTTGAGCTACTGCCTCTTTGAGACTAGCGACTGCTGCATCCACTTGGTCTTGGCTAGCTTCTGCATTTGCCAAAACATTTTGTGCTTGTTCAAGTGCTGTGTTCAAGCGAGAAAGAGAGTCTTCTGTCTTTCCTGCTTTGTCCAAGCCTTTTACTTCTTCGACCAACTGGGTCAAAGCTTCTTTGTTAGCTGTTTTAGCAGTAGTGTTTTCCGCTACCACTGCTTTTCCAACTGTTGCTGGCTGAGTCTCTGCCACAGCAGCAGGAGCTTCATAAGTCCCCATTTCTCCACCATATCCAGGCTTAGCCTCTTTAGCTTTTGAGCCACTCTCAACTGTAGATTCCGATGCTGTGTCTGCATGGACCGTTTGAATAGCTAAGCTAGCTCCGACCGCAAAAACAAGCGAACAACCAAAAAGGAAATGTTTTCCCTTTTTAATCATACGCCAGTTCTTCTGCTCTGCATTTTTACGATTAAAATACATTGTTATCTCCTATTTATTTTGTATTAGAGTCGCATGTGTTTTACATACGTTGTTATTATAAAATATGGAAGCAATATAGTCAAATATTTTGATCGTTTTAGAAAAAAAAAAAACGCTTGATACAAATCATTTCTAAATTTGCGAATTTTTTAGTAAAATTATTATAAGAATTGATAATTTATAAACGATTTCAAAAACTTTTTTCCTAAAACATGCTATAATAGAGAAAAGCCCTGATAATTATTTTTATCTTTTTTGTTTATAAGACTTTATATTTCCAAGGAGTATTTCCCATGAGAGAACTATTATCTCACAAAGAACAGAGACAATTAAAAATTATAGAATACTTGTTTGAGAACCAAGAATGGATTCATATCGACATTTTAGCCGATATTCTAGATTTGAATGGACGCATCATCAAAAGTGATATCAAAGAAATGCGGGAGCAACTTTCTTGCTTTGATATTTTGTCATCAACCGCTGGTATCAGACTGACTAACGAACATAACTTTGGTATTGAGCGAATTTATAGGCATGTTTTGCAAGAATCTGTTAATTTTCAGGTGCTCAAAGCTTTCTTCCTATTAGAAGAACCATTTACTTTCGAGCACCTAGTTGAAACACTTGACATTTCTCTTCCCTCACTTCGTAAGAAGGTTGCTGAGATCAATAATATCCTGCAATCAAAGTATAAATTCAAGCTAAAGGTGACGCCCATTTCGATTATTGGAGACGAAAGAGACATTCGCTTCTTTTTTGCCCAGTATTTCCATGAAGCCTATGGTTACTTCAAATGGCCATTTCCTTTCTCTTCTGAAGCTGTGGATGAATTTATGACTTTTTTTGTCAATCTAACAGGCTATCCCATCACCTACCAAAACATGTTTCAGTTGAAGACACAAATTGCAGTCAATCTCCAACGAGCAAAGATTGCACCAAGACCTAAAGAGGAAATCGAGTCTGACTCTCTTCATCCTATTTTTAGTCAACTTTCGAACTACCAACAGGAATTGCAATCTCTTGGTGATCGTCTTGGAATCACGCTCGACTTTCCAACTATTAACCAAATTTTCAGCTCCTATACTCAAGAGGGAATTTTCTTCACGGTTGAGGATTTCCTAGAGGCACGGAAAGACAATGAGAAAGTCGATCATTCCTATCACTCAGCTCGAGATGTCCTAGACAATCTTACCCGACAGTTTGATGTCCACTTTTCAAATATCGATCAATTGATTTGGCACTTGCATAACACAGCACTTCTAGAACGTCAAGAAATCAACTCAGAATCTATCATTTCTCATAATAAATCTTATGCACTGAATAAGATTAAAAAGTTCTTCCCAGATTTTTACGAAGCTGCTAGTTTTGAAATGATGCGCTATAAGTCTAGCTTGGGACAAAAGGAGCAACTTCACGCTGTTGTTCATCTAGTCTATACTCTTTTAACCCACGCAACTGATCTAATGGAACAACTCCTAAAGCGCCAAACTAAGGTTCGTGTTCTTGTTTTGAGTGAGTTTGACTTTGCCCATCCTCAGGCCTTGATTTCACTTTATCAATTTTACACCTCTAAAAACATTCACTTTGAAACATGGGATAAAGAGACACTCAATGTTGATGAAATCATGGAAGCGGGTTACGATGCCATCATTACAAACTTTGATATTGAAGGATTGGTTCATCCGAAGCTCATGAACGTCGGTCGCATGGCTAATCTACAAGTCGTCAATGAACTCAATACTCTTTCCATTGGTAAACTTTAAAAATAGCCTCTGTTTTATGACCAAGCAAGCAGGCTAAAATAGATATAAACGCATAATGTCAGGCATATTAAAAACTTGATATTATGCGTTTTTATACTCTTCGAAAATCTCTTCAAACCGCGTCAACGTCCATCTGCAACCTCAAAACAGTGCTTTGAGCTGACTTTGTCAGTTTTATCCACAACCTCAAAACAGTGTTTTGAGCAACCTGCGGCTAGTTTCCTAGTTTGCTCTTTGATTTTCATTGAGTATTACTTTCAACAATGGATTCGCACTTATTGATAAATTTCTGCTCATTTACAACATAGTGGATTGAAATAAGGGATGAACAAATAGATTAGGAAAGTCAAACTTATTTCTAGAAATATTTTCAGCAGTCATAGCGTACTATTCTAGATTCAATCTACTATAATTTTATTGTGTAGCAGATTGAATAGAAAACACTATAGTAGATTCAAATAAGGGATGAACAAATAGATTAGGAAAGTCAAACTTATTTCTAGAAATATTTTTAGCAGTCGTAGTGTACTGTTCTAGATTCAATCTATTACAATTTTGTTGTGTAGCAGATTGAATAGAAAACACTATAGTAGATTCAAATAAGATATGAACAATTCGATTAGGAAAGTCAAACTTATTTCTAGAAATATTTTTAGCAGTCGTGGTGTACTGTTCTAGATTCAATATACTCTGCATTGTGAATTCTAAAAAATTGCTAGAAATTGACTTAACTTCTCTAGTAAATTTGTTGAGATTTTATTTCATCTATCTATGTAAACATATATATATTAGTCTACCTAAAAACTTTTTCCTTGCTTTGCTAGAATATAGTAAGATCTACTGATGAGCTGGTCAATGTCAATGTTTTTACTCAGGCTACAATATTTCTTCAGTAGACTATCAACAAAAAGGGGGTTTGATTTTAATGGAGGATGATTTTTCACCTAGTCTGATTTCTCATCTACAAAACAAAAGAAAACGATTGCATAAACTCTTACTCCATGATATACTAGGATAAAAATAAACAATAGGAGAGTGTCTATGAAAAACACGTCATCTCAACCAGATAAAAAAATGATTTACAGCATCCGTTCTCTGAAAAACGGAACTGGCTCTGTCCTTATTGGAGCAAGCTTTATCCTCCTTGCCTTAACAGCACCTTCTGTATCTGCAGCTGAAACTAGTCTTGGCACACAAGAAAATGTAAGCGCTATTAGTGCAGGCCCAGTTACTACAGAAACCAGCCAAGCTGAGGAAAAAACGCCTATTTTGGACCACAAAGATGCAAACGCTTCCCTAGAGTCTAAAACATCTGAACCAGTAGCAGTTTCTGAAACAGCTACAACTGAGACTAGTGCAAGCCTTCCAAACAATAAAGACGAGAAAACTGAAGTATCAAGTCTAGCTGCTGAGAAAGCTGCGCCAGCAGACACTGTAGCTGAAAATCCAATCCAAGACAACTACTTCCGTATCCACGTCAAAAAACTTCCCCAAGAAAACCAAGATTCGCAAGGTCTTTGGACTTGGGATGATGTTGAAAAACCATCTGAGAACTGGCCAAATGGCGCCCAGTCCTTCAAGGATGCCAAGAAAGACGACTACGGCTACTACCTAGATGTCAAACTAAAAAATGAACAAGCCAAGAAAGTCAGCTTCCTCATCAACAACTCCAAAGGTGACAACCTTACTGGAGACCGTTCGGTAGAGCGCCTCTCTCCAAAGATGAATGAAGCTTGGCTTGATGAGGACTTCAAGGTTCATAACTACCAACCGCAGCCAGCTGGAACAATCCGCGTCAACTATTTCCGCACCGATGGCAACTATGACAAGAAATCTCTCTGGTACTGGGGAGATGTGAAGACTCCAAGTAGTGGAGAATGGCCTGACGGTACAGACTTTACTGCAAGTGGAAAACACGGACGCTACATCGATATTCCGCTCAATGAAGCCGCCAGAGAATTTGGATTTTTACTATTAGATGAGAGCAAGAAAGGCGATGATGTGAAAATCAGAAAAGAAGATTATAAATTTACTGACCTGAAAAACCACAGTCAAATCTTCCTTAAGGATGATGACGAAACAATCTACACCAACCCTTACTATGTGCATGACATCCGTATGACTGGTGCCCAACATGTGGCTAAGTCCCGTATTGAAAGTAGTTTTTCTACCTTGGTTGGTGCTAAAAAAGAAGACATCCTTAAACATTCCAACATCACTGACCACCAAGGGAATAAAGTGGCTATCTCCGATGTTACAATCGATGAAGCAGGTAAGAAGGTAACCTACATCGGTGATTTTTCGGACACTAAAAACCCTTATACAGTTGCCTACGATTCAGACCGTTTTACAACTCGTTCAAGCTGGCGTCTCAAAGATGAGACTTACAGTTACGATGGTCCACTCGGTGCAAATCTTAAAGAAGATGGTAAACGTGTTGATCTGACTCTTTGGTCTCCAAGTGCCGATAAGGTTTCAGTTGTCGTCTACGATAAGAAAGATCCTGAAAAAGTGGTCGGAACCGTCGCCCTTGAAAAAGGAGAAAAAGGAACCTGGAAACAAACTCTGAATGAAAACTCTGGTCTTGGCATCAGCAACTATACTGGCTACTACTACCAATATCAAATTGAGCGCCAAGGCAAGACTGTTCTCGCACTCGATCCTTACGCTAAATCTCTCGCTGCTTGGAACAGTGATCTAGCAAAAACAGATCCTGCCCATAAAGTTGCTAAAGCTGCTTTTGTGGATCCAGCAAAACTTGGACCTCAAGACCTGACTTATGGTAAGATTCATAACTTCAAATCTCGTGAAGATGCTGTTATCTACGAGGCTCACATTCGTGACTTTACCTCAGATCCTGCTATCGCAAAAGATTTGACCAAACCATTTGGTACTTTTGAAGCCTTTATCGAAAAACTAGACTACCTCAAAGACTTGGGTGTAACCCACATCCAGCTCCTTCCAGTCTTGTCATACTACTATGTCAATGAATTGAAAAACCATGAACGCTTGTCCGCCTATGCTTCAAGCGATAGCAACTACAACTGGGGTTATGATCCTCAAAACTACTTCTCCTTGACTGGTATGTACTCAAGCAATCCTAAGGACCCAGAAAAACGTATCGCAGAATTTAAGAACCTTGTCAACGAAATCCATAAACGTGGCATGGGTGCTATCTTAGACGTAGTTTACAACCATACTGCCAATGTTGATATCTTTGAAGACATTGAGCCAAACTACTACCACTTCATGGATGCAGATGGGACACCTCGTACTAGCTTTGGTGGTGGTCGTCTAGGAACAACCCACTACATGTCTAAACGCGTCATGGTAGACTCTATCAAGTATCTAGTTGAAACCTATAAAGTAGATGGTTTCCGTTTCGATATGATGGGAGATCATGATGCAGCTTCTGTCGAAGAAGCTTACAAGGCTGCACGCGCCCTCAATCCAAATCTCATCATGCTTGGTGAAGGTTGGAGAACCTATTCTGGTGATGAAAATATGCCTACTAAAGCTGCTGACCAAGATTGGATGAAACATACCGATACTGTCGCTGTATTTTCAGATGACATCCGTAACAACCTCAAGTCTGGTTATCCAAATGAAGGTCAACCTGCCTTTATCACAGGTGGAAAACGCGATATCAATACCATCTTTAAAAATCTAATTGCTCAACCAACCAACTTTGAAGCAGATAGCCCTGGAGATGTGATTCAATACATCGCAGCCCATGATAACTTGACCCTCTTTGACATCATTGCCCAATCAATCAAAAAAGACCCAAGCAAGGCTGAAAACTATGCGGAAATCCATCGTCGTTTGCGCCTCGGAAATCTCATGGTCTTGACAGCTCAAGGAACTCCATTTATTCACTCTGGTCAGGAATACGGACGTACCAAACAATTCCGTGACCCAGCCTACAAGACTCCAGTTTCAGAAGATAAGGTACCAAATAAATCTCACTTGTTGCGTGATAAGGACGGTAACCCATTTGACTATCCTTACTTCATCCATGATTCTTATGACTCTAGTGATGCTGTCAACAAGTTTGATTGGACCAAGGCAACTGATGGAAAAGCTTATCCTGAAAATGTCAAGAGCCGTGACTACATGAAAGGTTTAATTGCACTTCGCCAATCTACAGACGCCTTCCGACTTAAGAGTCTTCAAGATATCAAGGACCGTGTCCACCTCATCACTATCCCAGGCCAAAATGGTGTGGACAAAGAAGATGTAGTGATTGGCTACCAAATCACTGCTCCAAACGGAGATATCTACGCAGTCTTTGTCAATGCGGACGAAAAAGCTCGCGAATTTAATTTGGGAACTGCCTTTGCACATCTAAGAAATGCTGAAGTTTTAGCAGATGAAAACCAAGCAGGACCAGTCGGAATTGCCAACCCTCAAGGACTTGAATGGACTGAAAAAGGCTTGAAATTAAATGCCCTTACAGCCACTGTTCTTCGAATCGCTCAAGGCGGTGCCATCGTTGCCCCAGCTGTGGAAGAAAAACCAGAATTTGATCTTTCTAGCTTAAAACAAGAGCACGGTCAAGATAATATCCAAGACAATACTCCAAACAGAGTCGTCAAACCGGAACATCAAGATCCAGCTCCACAAACTAAACCTGATTCTGCAAAACCAGATGCAAAAGTAGCGGATGCGGATCATAAACCTAGCCAAGCTACAACTGATTCACAAGCTGAAAAACCATCACAAGAAGCACAAGCATCATCTGTAAAAGAAGCGGTTCAAAACGAATCGGTAGACAACTCTAACAAGGAAACTATACCTGCTCCCCTAGCTAAACAAGCTGAACTTCCAAATACAGGAACCAAAAACGATCACAAACTCCTGTTTGCAGGAATTAGCCTCCTAGCCCTCCTTGGACTTGGTAGCTTCCTCAAGTCAAGAAAGGAACAATAAAAGCAAGGACTCTATAAATCCAGCAACTTGATAGAAAGACATGTAAAAAGCAAGCTGGGATAAAAGTCTTTAAACTCAGAAAAACGCATATTATCAGATGTTTAAAAAACTTGATAATATGCGTTTTATTGTAGAAAGATTTATACTCAATATTCTACTAAAATTATGTTTGTGTCTCGCCTCTTCAGATTTAAAAAAAGGTTCATTTTGATCAATTTGTTTCAATCTCTTTCTTTTACTAGAGAAAATAAAAAAACTCTTAAAAATAGCATTATGTCAGCATTTCTAAGAGTTTTTACTACATAGTATCCAACCTCTATAAGGGCAATTTTTTATTACTGATAGAGTAGGTCTACGTTCTGCCTCTTCCTAGAAGCTCTTATTTCTCTATCCTTGCTTCTGCATCCGCTACTACTTGGGCAAGACTGGTTTGCCCCAACTCCTGCTCCATGGCTAGCTGAATCTTTTGTAATTTCTCATCTAAAATCCCATGGATATTTGCACCAACTGGACAGGCTGGATTGGGATTGTCATGAAAACTAAAGAGTTGACCTGTCTTTCCTAGACACTCAACTGCTTGGTAAACATCTAAAAGACTGATATCCTCTAGGTCTTTGATGATCTCTGCTCCACCAGTTCCACGCGCAACTGAGATCAACTCCGCCTTTTTCAGTTGAGATAAGGTCTTACGGATAATGACAGGATTGACTCCAACGCTACTAGCAAGAAAATCACTAGTCACCTTACTTTCTTTCCCTTTTAAGGCTATGATAATCAACATATGAGTCGCGATGGTAAATCGACTTGAAATTTGCATAAGGTTCTCCTTTTTCTATTAGACTAGTTCGTTTTTTTATATTTATTATATCTCTTGTAGTTGTAATGTCAAGAGTTACCACTCAACCAGTCATCTAGTTCTGCATCATGCCCTTGACTTTGGGCAATTTCATGAAGTAGTTCCTGATTATGGGTATGGTGAATCCCATTAACCAAGCTTTCATAATAAACTTGGTAGTAGGGTAATTGTAACTCTTTGGCTAGTTGTAATTCTGCATCAATATCATAATCAACCCGACGAAAATCGATATCTTTCAATCCTTTTTCATCAAATTCTAATATCATGTACTGGGCCCGCAAGTCCTTGCGTAAATGTTCAGATAAAAAGAAGGGTTGACCAATGGAACCTGGATTCAGGATAAGTTGGCCACCACTACCATAACGAAGAAACTGTTGATGGATATGCCCGTAAATGGCAATATCACAATCTGGATTGGTGACAAGACGGTCAAAGTCCTCTTGCTTTCCAAGATGAATCAGTTCTCGTCCCCAATTTTTATCAGGCAAGTGATGGCTAATCCCTAGCTTCAAATCTCCAAACTGGCGGTGCACTTGCAAGGGATAGTCCTGCAGTTCCTCAATCTCCTCAACACTGAGTTCTTCCATAATATACTGACACTGGCGCAGGAGATAACGATGACTGGGTCTACTTTCATCCAACTGACGATGGCAGGCGCGCCATAAGCTCTCCTCCCAATTCCCTAAAACTCTAAGGGTGATGGGTAAAGTGTCCAATATCCGGAGAATATTTTTTCGTCCTGTTCCAGGCATGAGGATATCTCCCAAGAGCCAATACTCATCAACCTCCGCCTTCTGCGCATTTGTCAGAACAGCCTCCAAAGCTGTCGTATTGCCATGTATATCCGATAATACTGCGATTTTTGTCATATCTCTTCCTCTTAGCTTTTCTAGTTTTATTATAACAAACTCCAAGTCAAAGTCAAAAAGCATCTATATTCCTATCGTTTTTTACTTTACTTTTTTAGTGAAAAGGAATACAATGAAGGTAATAAGAATGAGGAGGTTTTTGCTATGGCACAACGTTATGAAAACATCATGGTAGCGGTTGACGGTTCTAAGGAAGCTGACTTGGCTTTCATCAAAGGGGTTCATTCAGCCCTACGTAACCAGGCAAAACTAACGATTGCCCATGTCATTGACACACGTGCTCTTCAAAGCATCTCAACATTTGATGCCGAAGTTTACGAAGAATTGCAAGTCGAGGCCAACGATTTGATGGCTGAATATGAAAAGCGTGCAAAAGATGCTGGGCTCACAGACATTAAAGTTGTTATTGAGATGGGTAACCCTAAAACTCTCTTAGCTAAAACAATTCCAGATAAAGAAAAGGTTGATTTGATTTTAGTTGGAGCAACAGGACTCAATGCCTTTGAGCGCCTGCTAGTTGGTTCTTCATCAGAATATATCTTACGCCATACCAGCGTTGACCTTCTCGTCGTTAGAGATAAGGATAAAACTTTGTAATAAAAACAGAAATGAGGTTGGGATTTTTCTCCTAACCTCATTTTTTTATAAACTATTGATGTCGTAGTTGGAGCTAGGAAATAAAAACATCATTCCAGGCTTCCTTTCCTACCACCTATTTCTTATCGGCTCTTTCCTTGTGGCGTTCATAGGCCTTTATCTGGCGCTCAATCTCTTTTTTAATGGCTGGTTCTGGAGCGTATTTTTCTTCCCAATCATCTGGTTTTAGGATTTTGTGGGTCACTGGATCAAAATGAGCTTTTCCATCAGGGAACATTTTACCCATATTGGCTTGATGGACAATGTCAAAAATCCGTTCTGGATCCACTCCCATCAAAACAAAACTACCATAGGTGAAGTACAAAGTATCAATCAAGGCATCCACTTGCCCTACCAAATCTTGATTAGCAGGTGTCTTCTTGACTACTTTCTCTGCTGCTTGATCAAGAGCTTGGTGTAACTGTCCTACTGCCTGTTCGAAATCTTCTTCAGAAGAGCTAGCAGCTCGAACAAACTCCACCAATTCTTCTATCTTAAATCCCGCTCTATGGGTGGCACCTTCTAAGTCCCAAGCTTGGGGCTCCTCTTGAGTTCGTTCATCCATCATGTGGTGGAAGGTCTTGACCTTATTAAAATGGTAATCACGGCTGACAAAGACTTTTTCTGAAGCCAAAACACCAAAATGCTCTAAAGCTTTGTGAATCCCATCTTGCTGGTTGCTGGTTGTAATATGCTTGGCCACTTCCTTGACACTGCTACTACCGTTGCCCATGGCGACTGACATCCCAACACCCGCCAGCATCTCTAGGTCATTGTCCGAGTCACCAAAGGCCATAACTTGATTGAGATCAAAACCATACTCTTTTCCAACACGACGAATTCCTTCTAGTTTGGAATTTCCTTGGTTGATGACATCGGCCGCAAAAGGATTACTGCGAGTCAATTTCAAGTCTTGAAAATCAGCTGCTGCTTTCTCAGATTCTTCTGGCGTCATTAGCATCAAAACTTGATAAATGGGCTGGTTCATCAACTGAAGCAAGTCTTCTTCCTTCTGAGGAACAACCTTACTCACCATTCGATTAAAGGAATGACTAACTGTACGAGTCAACATAGAGGGGACAAAACGACTCACTCTTTGTGAAAAAGAACCAAGACCAAAAGACATGATTTTCGAACCAAGCATGGCATCCTTGGTCCCCAAAGCAATCTCCTTGCCCTCTTTTTTGGCATAAGCTATCAACTGCCGTAAATGAGATTTGGAAAGAGGACTTGTAAACAAGACTCTGTCTTTATTAAAGATATATTGGCCGTTATAGGTTACAGCAAAATCCAGATCTAAATCTTCCATTAAATCCTTAACAAAAAAAGGTCCTCGCCCTGTCGCTACTCCAACAAGCACTCCCTGTTCCTTCACAATCTTAATCGCATCCTTAGTGGATTTCAAAACACTCTTGCGATCGTTGACCAGTGTTCCATCGATATCAAAAAAAACAGCTTTGACTTCCATCCTACCTCAATCTCCCCTTTTGTGATACAATGATTATACCACATTTCAGAAAGAGTGAGTAAATCATGCCTAAGAAAATCCTTGTTTTACATACGGGTGGTACTATTTCCATGCAAGCCGATGACTCTGGCGCTGTTGTGACTAGTCAAGACAACCCTATGAATCATGTATCCAATCCACTTGAGGGAGTTGAAGTCCACGCTCTCGACTTTTTTAATCTGCCAAGTCCCCATATTAAACCCAAGCATATGCTGGCCCTCTATCAAAAAATTAAAGAAGAGGCTAATCATTATGACGGTTTCGTGATTACACATGGGACAGATACCTTGGAAGAAACTGCCTATTTCCTTGATACTATGGAGGTTCCTCACAAACCGATCGTGCTAACAGGGGCCATGCGTAGTTCCAACGAGCTTGGAAGCGATGGTGTCTACAATTATCTCAGTGCCCTACGCGTAGCGAGTGACGATAAGGCTGCTGACAAGGGTGTCTTGGTCGTTATGAATGACGAGATTCATGCTGCTAAGTATGTGACCAAGACGCACACGACAAATGTTAGCACCTTTCAAACGCCGACCCACGGCCCTCTTGGGCTCATCATGAAACACGAGATTCTCTACTTCAAAACAGCTGAACCCCGTGTTCGTTTTGACCTTGATAGAATTCAGGGCTTGGTCCCTATTATCCCTGTCTATGCTGGTATGACAGAAGAACTCCTCGATTTGCTTCCCGTTGACCAGCTAGATGGACTTATTATTCAAGCCTTTGGTGCTGGAAATGTTCCCAAGGAAACAGCACAAAAATTGAACGCCCTTATCCAAGAAGGACTTCCAATCGCCTTAGTCTCTCGTTGTTTTAACGGGATTGCCGAACCTGTCTATGCCTATGAGGGAGGTGGCGTTTGCCTGCAAAATGCTGGTGTTTTCTTTGTCAAAGAGCTCAATGCTCAAAAAGCTCGTCTCAAACTCCTCATCGCTATCAATGCTGGCCTCACAGGAGAGGAATTACGAGCCTATATGGAAGGATAATACTCTTCGAAAATCAAATTCAAACCTCGTCAACGTCGCCTTGCCGTAGGTATGGTTACTGACTTCGTCAGTTTCATCTACAACCTCAAAGCAGTGCTTTGAGCAACCTGCGGCTAGTTTCTTAGTTTGCTCTTTGATTTTCATTGAGTATAAAAAAGTCGGTGAGATAGAAATTACTAGATCAAGTCTTGTTTTCTAGTTCACTCCGAGAGCTTCCAACCACCAACTTAATGCTTGAACTATTGACCAAAAAGTTTCTGCTACTAAAAAGCGAGGTCGGGATTTTTATCCCGACCTCTTCTTGTTAATCTTTACGAGTTGAATGACGTTCTACCAAACCATGTGGCAAAAGAACTTCACGCTCTTCTAACTCTTCCTTATGCATAATCTTTGTCAACATACGCATACTAATAGCACCGAGGTCATACAAAGGTTGCGCAATGGTGGTTAGGTTTGGACGAGTGTAACGCGCGATTTGCGAATCATCACTGGTGATAATTTCAAAGTCTTCTGGTACAGAAACTCCCTTGTCAGCAAGTCCGTTCAACACACCTGCTGCCAGTTCATCTCCTGTTACAATCGCTGCTGTTGCTTTAGAAGAAATCAAACGTTCTGCCAAGGCATAGCCATCGTCATAACGGTATTTTGATTCGAAAACAAGACCTTCACTGTAGTTGATTCCCGCTTCTTTTAAGGCATCTTTGTAGCCAGCTAAGCGAATCTTGCCATTAATATCATCCACTAATGGTCCACTAACGAAGGCAATTTTTTTGTTTCGCTTCAAAAGATGACGGACTGCATCAACTGTAGCATGTTTATAGTCAATATTGACACTTGGAAGTTGGTGTTCTACGTCTACTGTTCCTGCAAGAACGACAGGTGTGCGTGAGCGTGAAAACTCTGAGCGAATCTTCTCAGTTAAATGATAACCCATGAAGATAACGCCATCCACCTGTTTAGAAAAGAGAGTATTGACCACAGATACTTCCTTTTCATCATCCTCATCACTATTGGCAAGGACGATGTTGTATTTGTACATCTCCGCGATATCGTCAATCCCTTTAGCAAGGGCAGAGAAATAAGTATTTGTGATATCTGGAATGACGACTCCAACTGTTGTCGTTTTCTTGCTTGCTAGACCACGTGCTACTGCATTAGGACGATAATCTAGACGTTCAATAACCTCTAAGACTTTCTTTCGAGTATTTTCTTTAACATTTTTATTGCCATTGACAACACGGCTGACAGTCGCCATTGACACTCCCGCTTCTCGGGCAACGTCATAAATTGTTACTGTATCATCTGTGTTCATTCCGTTTCCTTTCTACTTTGAAAATTTTGTTTTCATGATTCCACTGTTCTCATTTTACCACTAATTGTAAGCATTTTCAAGCGTTTGATGAAGATTCGTTGAAAAAATTTCAAAATCATTCTCATATTTTTAAAGGTAGTTGACTTTTCTTGATTTTTCTAGCAGTTTGCAGTATGATAATAAAAAAATCAATTAGGAGATAGGGATGGCTTTTACAGATTCTCATAGACGATGTGCCAGTTTCGGTGTGGTGACCAATTTACCCGACGATGTTATCGATTCAATCTGGTTTATAATCGATCATTTTTTAAAGCATGTTTTTGAGCTAGAAGATGAATTGGAATTTCGACTTTTGAATCATGAAGGCTCCATCACTTTTCGTTTTTCTAGTCAACATCTACCAACTACGATTGACTTCGACTTCAATCATCCCTTTGACCCACTCTATCCACCTAAAGTTCTGGTCATGGATATGGATGGGAAGGAAACCATTCTCCTACCAGAAGAAAATGACCTATTTTAAAAACTCTAGTCTCCTCTATCTACTTAGGAAACTAGAGTTTTCTTATTTTTTCAATCCTTGGTACAAGTGCCGAATCGGTTGTTTCAGTGTTGGGTGGATAAAATGGGGGGCTATTTCTTGGAGTGATTCTAGGACAAAGAGACGCTCAGCTATATAAGGATGAGGCAAGATGAGGTCGTCTGTATAGATGACCTGGTTCTCTACAAAAAGCAAATCCAGGTCAATTAAGCGAGGTCCCCAATGAACCTCTCTGACCCGTCCCATCTCTGATTCAATCTCTAACAATGTTTCTAACAAGACTGGGGCAGGCAACCAGGTTTCCACTTCAATGACTTGATTAGCAAAGCTATCCTGCTCCACTCCACCCCAAGGCTCAGTCGTAATTACGCTAGACTCCTTGAGAACATGGATGCCACGAGCTCGCATTTTGTCAATCGCTTGCTGGAGATTAGCCGTCTTATCCCCCATATTGCTTCCTAAAGCGATAAAGGCACGCTGTTTGCGACGGTGGATGGTTACTGAACAGGTATCTAGTGGTAAATGGACAGGCGCCCAAGGTTTTTTTAGTTCCAGCTCAATCTCTTGAACGAGAGGGTAGGTTTCAAAAGTACGCTCTACTAGTTTGTAGGCTACTGTTTCAATCAAATCCTCACTCGTTTCCTGAAACCATGTCATCCATTGCTGGCAAAGTTCTCCGTAATGGACAGAAGCAGTTAAATCCAAGTCTGTCGCAGCCTTGGTCATATCATAGGATAGGGTGGCTGAAACGACAAACTTCTGCCCCAGTTCCTTCTCACTAGGAAAGAGGCCATGAAAGGCGAAAATTTCTAGGTCTTTAATTCGCAGTTGATCCATAACTAGTCCTTTCTAGAAAAATCTGCTTAAAGCGGATTCTTTTTATAGTCCCATCAGACGATAAGCCTGATCCCGAAGATCCTTATCTGTCTCAAATAGACCACGAGCTACTGTAGTCAAGGTCGCAGTTCCTGGTTTTCGAACACCACGCATACTCATACACATATGCTCTGCTTCGATGACAACAAAAGCTCCCTTAGCACCCAAATACTCCATCAAGGCATCGGCCACCTCAATATTCAAACGCTCTTGAATCTGTGGCTTTTTAGAGTAAACTTCCACCGTACGAGCTAACTTTGATAAACCTGCTACACGCCCATCTGGGATATAGGCAATGTGAGCTCGACCATAAAATGGTAAAAAGTGGTGTTCACACATGGTATGGAAAAAGATATCCTTTTCCACTACCATATTGTCATCAATAATCTCAAAGGATTTTGACAGGTGCTCTTCAGCAGTTTGCCCAAGACCTGAAAAAATCTCTTGGTACATACGAGCAACACGGGCTGGTGTTTCCTGCAAGCCTTCGCGATTTGCATCCTCACCAACTGCCTCGATAATCATTTTTACAGCTTCTTCAATCTTTTGTGTATCCATTCTAATTTTTCCTCTCCATTAGGTAGGTTCTCACTTGGGCTAAAAAGTATAATGAGCCCGTGATAATCCTAACTATTTTTTTCTCTTCATTTTCTGATAATTTTTTGTCTAGAAATTCCTGCCAACTTTGGTAGTTGAGATTTCTAGAATCAGCCATCTCTTTCAAGACTTTTTCATCCGTCGCCCGACTATCCTCAAAATGAGTTAGTGTAATCTTAGTATTGGACAAAGTTTCTAGCAAGTCCAACATATCCTCCAAGGCCTTGGTTTTGATACAAGTAAAGAGGATTTCCTTCTGATAGTCCGTAAATCGTTCTTCCAAGGTAGCCAACAAGGCCTTGATGGCATGGGGATTGTGGGCCCCATCCAAGATCATCAAGGGGTCTCTCGACACAACTTCCAAACGACCAGGCCAGCTTGTTTCTTCTAAAGCTTGAGCCACTAAAGCATTATCTGGTAATTTTTGACCAGTCTCTTTGCAATAGCTATCTAACAAGGCCAGCGACATCCCTGCATTCTCTATCTGGTGCAAACCAAGCAATCCTGTTTGGAAACGACCTTGTCTGACTGAGCTTGAATAATCAAAGATTTCGCCCGTCTCCACACTCTCTTGATGGCTAACTTGATAATCTTCCCCATAAGCAAGCCTAGAAGCTTGTTTCGCTTTCGCAATCTGGTCGATAACCGACAGGGCTTCTGGGACAATGTGTCCTGTCACTAGAGGAACTCCTTGCTTGATAATCCCTGCTTTCTGCTCTGCGATGGCTTCCAAGCTATCTCCTAAAAGCGCTACATGATCCAACCCAATGGTAGTGATGCCTGTTAGGATGGGTTGACAGACATTGGTACTATCCAAAAGTCCGCCCATACCAACTTCCATAATAGCCACATCGACTTGCTCAGATGCAAAATAGTCATAGGCTATGGCAGTGATAATCTCGAATTCTGTCGTTCCTTGCAAGGCATGAGCATGTTCCCCTTCAAGTAGTAAACGATAATCCGCCATCAAGGACTCTAATCTTGCTTCTGGGATAGATTCCCCATTAATGGCAATCTGGTCGGTATAATGAATCAGATAGGGTGAGCTAAAGACTCCAACTCTTAGCCCCATCTTTTCCAGCATATTTTTCAAAAAGGCTATAGTAGAGCCCTTGCCATTGGTTCCTCCGATATGGATAACCTTAAGCTTAAGATGGGGATTGCCTCGTAAAGCTAAAAGCTCTACCATTCTTTCCAAACCAAAGTGTGGTTGGTCTGTCCGGTAGTGGGCAATCCACTGATTCGTTTCGTTTTTATTCATCTTACTTATATTGTTTCAAATCTAAATTTTCCGCATGGTCTGCCAGACGGATAGCAGACGCAATTTCGACTGCCATCTTGTGGCTGGCTACATCGTGCACGCGCACCACTTCCACACCTTGTCTAGTAGCGATACTAGTCACATAAGCCGAAGCCGTATCACGATTTCGGAAGCCTTCTTCAGTATCAGGATTGACTTCAAATCCATTTTCTTCAAGAATATTGATGACAAAGCGCTTGCGAGAGACTCCTAAAAAGATAGGATAGCCCATCTCGTGAAGCTTATCAAGGTCACGTAGGAGGATGAGATTTTCTTTCTTTGTCAAACCAAAGCCAATCCCTGGATCCAGCATGATGTTTTCTTTCGAAATCCCTGCTTTTTCCGCTCTTACTAGAGCACGATCAAAGAAAGCTGTCATCAATTCTTCTACTGGTAGTTGTTCAAAGTCTGCTAAGTCTTCCTTTGTAAAAGGCTCTCCAAATCCAAAATGAGGAAATATGAGTGAACTAGGGTGCTGAGGGCGTGCCATGACTGGATTAAACATGATGACTACCTGAGCTCCAGCCTTAGCAACCACCTCTGCCATCTTCTCATCACCCATGAGGCCTGTAATGTCATTGACTATATTGGCACCAGCATTTAAAGCTGCTTCTGCCACTTGACTCTTCCAAGTATCGACCGAAATCAGAACATCACTTTCTTGACGAATAGCCTGAATGACTGGAACCACACGCTGGATTTCCTCTTCAATCTCAACATAGCTACTTCCAGGTCGAGTAGATTCTCCACCGATATCTAAGATAGTGGCACCTTCAGCTATCAATTTTCGAGCCTGTTTTAAGGCTTCTTCAATAGCAAAAAATTGGCCCCCGTCAGAAAAAGAATCTGGGGTGACATTGATAATACCGCAAATAGCTGTTTTTGTAAGATTCTCTCTTTTTTCCACGTTCATCACTCAAATTTCATTTAGATTGGTATCTCTCTATTTTACTGTTTTTTTTGGATTCTGTCCAATTATCCCTAAGTACTCTTTAACTTTAAAAGAGCGCAAAAAAGGAGAACCTGAGTCCTCCTTTTTCTATATTCTTATTTTTCAGTCAATGCTGCAAGTCCTGGAAGAACTTTACCTTCGAGAAGTTCCATTGAAGCTCCACCACCAGTAGAGATCCATGAGAACTTGTCTGCACGTCCAAGGTTGATAGCTGCGGCAGCTGAGTCACCACCACCGATGATTGATTTAACGCCTGGTTGTTTAACGATAGCGTCCATGACACCGATTGTACCAGCTTGGAAGTCAGGGTTTTCAAATACACCCATTGGTCCATTCCATACAACTGTTTTAGCACCAGTCAAAGCTTCGTCAAATTTAGCGATAGATTTTGGACCGATATCCAAACCAAGGAATCCTGGGTCTACTGCTTCACCTTCAGTGTCTTTCACTTCAGTGTAGTCAGCAAATGCATTAGCTTCTTTTGAGTCAACTGGCAAGATCAATTTGCCGTTTGCTTTTTCAAGAAGAGCTTTCGCAACATCCAATTTGTCTTCTTCTACAAGTGAGTTACCGATTTCGATACCTTGTGCTTTGTAGAATGTGTAAGTCATACCACCACCGATAAGAACTTTATCAGCTTTTTCAAGCAAGTTTTCGATAACACCGATCTTATCTGAAACTTTTGAACCACCAAGGATAGCCACGAATGGACGTTCTGGAGCTTCAACAGCTTCTTGGATGTATGCAATTTCGTTTTCAAGAAGGAATCCAGCAACTGCTTTTTCAACGTTTGCTGAGATACCAACGTTAGATGCGTGTGCACGGTGAGCTGTACCGAATGCATCGTTTACGAAGATACCATCTCCAAGTGATGCCCAGTATTTACCAAGTTCAGGATCGTTTTTAGATTCTTTCTTACCGTCAACATCTTCGTAACGAGTGTTTTCAACCAAAAGAACTTGTCCATCTTCAAGAGCGTTGATAGCTGCTTCCAATTCAGCACCACGAGTAACACCTGGAAGGAATGTAACTTCTTGACCCAATTTAGCAGCCAAGTCAGCAGCAACAGGAGCAAGTGATTTACCAGCTTTGTCTGCTTCTTCTTTTACACGTCCAAGGTGAGAGAAGAGGATTGCGCGTCCACCTTGTTCAAGGATGTACTTGATAGTTGGAAGAGCTGCAGTGATACGGTTGTCGTTAGTAATCACGCCATCTTTTACAGGAACGTTGAAGTCAACACGAACGAGAACTTTTTTCCCTTTCAACTCAACGTCTTTAACAGTCAATTTTGCCATTTGGAAAGACTCCTTAATTTTTTTTACGTGTTAATTATATCACAAAATCAATAAAAGAGATAGCAAAACCTTAAACTTTTCCAGTTCTTTATTGCCCTTTATTTCTTATTATTTTATAATAAAAAATAAGATAAGGAGCGCTAAATGATGAAAAACACTCTAACAGATAAGCAAAAAGAGGCAGATTCAGACCTCAATATCATTGCCATTTTGACAATTCTTTCGTTTATAGGATACATCCTTTTCCAAAAACAAATACTTGATTTCTCTCACCAAACAGAGTTTCCCGTCTGGATTCGTCTTCTTTTTCTCGCAACTCTCCAGTTTTGTGTTGCTGGATTGGGGACGAGCATGGTAATGATTCGAAGAAAAGAAAGCTGGAAACAATATGGTTTGCTAGCTAAACATCTCCTCCCAACCATTATTCAGACCGCTACTATCTGTCTCCCCTTACTTCTTTTTCTCATCAGTAGAGGGCAGATTCATTCCTATCTCCCTTTTCAATCCATCCTCTTAACCAGAGAAGTTCTGGCAAGTTCTTTTCCGACAAATATCTTGGGGTTCCTCCTTATTGGACTTATCTGGGGATTCTGGGAAGGTTTTAATTATGTTGTCATTGCAAACAAAATTAACTGTCGCTTTCCATCACATCAGACTTGGCTTGATTACGGAGCCTTGACTTGTGCTCTTATCTGTCTGATGATTCATGGGATGATTAGCTTTCATCTCCATGCCATTTTAGAGGCTTTGTCTGTTTTTATCTTGATTTATGGTATGCTCGTCATTCAAAAGAGAACAGGCAACGCTTGGGGTTGTATTTTTATCTTCCTATTCATTTGGAACGCATTTTAACCCCCAAACAAGATTTTCACTTTTTAAACTCAAAAAAAGATTTGACTCTATTATGAATCAAATCTTTCTTTTTATTTCTAAGAAGTTACATTAAGCAAAGTTATTAACTTACTCTTCTTTTTTCTTTTGAGCTAGCAAGCCAAAACCACTTAAAACTCCAGCTAGGCCAAGAACTACTAGATTTGCATCTACCTCTGCAGCTGTGTTTGGAAGTTGTTTTCCTTCAGTTTTTTCAACTTGTGCTTCTGTTTTTGCTGGTTCTTGCTTCGCTGCTTGGCTTGCTTGAACTGGCGAAACGGATGTTTCAGTCTTAGGTTCTGTTTTTCTAGTTTCCTTCTTAGTATCTTGAGTCGCTGGAGCAGGTGTAACTGGTCTGTCACCTGGTACTTTAACTATTTTTGTACCGACTTCAACAATCTCAGTTACGGCTTCCTTGAGAACTTCCGTTCCCTTAAGACTGCGATGTCCTTCAGAATCAATCTCTACAAGGTTTCTACGAAGGCCTGCAACTCCTACTTGAACCAAGCGTCGTTCTCCTAATGGGAGGCTAGGATTTACTCTTTCTTCATGTCCAAATGCAAGAACTTCTTCTTCCACAACCAAGCTTGGTTTCTTAACTTCTAAGACTTTTGGACCGTCTAGCGGTTGAACACGGCTTTCTACCTTAGTACCAACTTCAGTGATTTCTGCAACTGCTTCCTTGACTACTTCTGTTTTAAGAAGAGTACGGTTACCTTTGGCATCTACTTCAATCAGACGACGAGTCTGCCCTTCTACACCTACCTGAACAATACGACGTTCACCCAATAAGAGGTCTCCTGCTGGACGTTCTTGGCGTTCGAAGGTTTGAGTTTCTGTTTCAATCACTAACTCAGGTAGCGCTTCAACTGTTGGCGCAGTTTCACCTTCTTCTAAGCTACCCACATGATGACTTTCTTCTGCAGAAGCTAGTTTCTTATTCAGCTTTTCTTTCATGTCCGCAAAGGCTTCTGGAGTTGGTGTTTGTGAAGATAATAAAGCTTCAGCTTGCGCAATCAACTCAGATTTAGGATCTTTTTCAAGGACAGATTCGAGCAAGCTTTCCAATTCTTCTCTAGCAGTTTGATAACGTTGATTGCCATCCAATTCAGTACCAGCTTGTTTCAAGTCATTCAAGGCCTGGTTGACTGCTTCTTGACTAGCATCATGATTTTCTAAGATAGCTTTCGCTGCGTCAAGCTTCTCAGCAAGAGCTGCTTGTTTTGCTGCATCAGCAAATGTATAAGCTATTGTTTCTTTGCGTCCTTGAGCAGATGTGATTTCTTGTTTCAGATATTCGTCGTTTATGGCTGCCTTAGGTGATACTAGAACATCAAAGTCGACAGTTTGTCCTTGATAGTGCAACTGAAGTTTTTGACGGCCTGTTTTTTGAGAATCATAGCCTGTAATTTCGACTCCTTGGTCTGTAAAGCTATGTTCAGTCTCCGTCTCATCATCATACAATACCTTGAAACGTCCTTCTGATAAGTCTAGAGCATCGCCTACCAAGTAATCAATTTTCGGTTGCTTGCTAATATACACGGCTGCGACTTCTTTTGGACCAGTTTCTTCACCAGTGACTTGAACCTTAAAGCTACCTGCAACTGGAAGACCAAGATAGGTTACTGTTAACTCTTGTTCGCCATGATGGTGAGCATCGTAGCCGTTGACTACAACACCAGCATGACTAAGGTTGATGACTTCATCTGCTTCTTCACCTTCGTATTTGACACGGAGAAGACCACCTTTAAGATTCAATTCCTCACCAACTTGATAAGTTGCCTTTTTAGGTGCTACTTCTAGACTGACAGCCTTAACCTTTCTTTCATCCTGAGGAATCGTCACAGCAAGAGTATTACTGATTTCTTTCCCTGGCAATTGTGTTCGGTAGTAAAGAAGACTTGGACGTTTTTCAAAGCTCAATGGTTCTGTCGCCAAATCCCCTCCAACTGCTGTATTTAAGGTAGCGATTGGAGTTTGTGAATCTGCCTTGTCATAGACTGTGATGGTTGCCCCAGCAGGAACTTCTGAGAAGCCGAGCTGAACCTTATTGTCTGTTAGAACACGCGCTGCAACTTTACTCATTGGAATGTTTTGGCTCTCCGTATCAAGAGTTTCATACATCTTCCAGTTGTAGATACGAATGGCTTTCCACGGTGTTCCATTGTCAGACGTGATGACGTTCAAGCGCCAGTCTTGCGCAGTGATTGGGCTATCAAGGGTGATATCCGAAACATGGGCTTTATTGCCACGAACAGCCTTAGCTAGTTTCCATTCGCCTGCTTCATCTTTGTAGTAAAGGTCAAAATCTTTGGTGTTCATCAAGCCATCATTAACAGACTCTCCACCAGCTCCTGCGTGGTCCATAACCCATCTAACAACACGGCGTGGTTGTGTCAAACGGATATCAACGCTACCACTCAATTGAGCAGAAGACCATTTGTCAGATAGACTGGTGATGGTCCCATTCAACATACCTTCGATACCTTCTCCGCCTTCTGTATCTGGGAAGGTACTTCCGATAACAGTAGCCCCTGGAACGATATTTTCTGCAAGAGGTCTTGGAAGGCTGGTATCTTGGACAGTCATTCCCCACTCGAGGTTTGTAGTTGCTGCTTCAGAGCGAAGTCCGTTCTTACCGACTGCGACAACCTTCAACTCTTGACTAGTACCAGTTGCACTAGCTGAACGACTAACTTTTGGTAGGTAAATAGTAGTTGCTGATGATCCTGTCAATAGACGCCAAGCATCGCCATCCTTTTCATAAACTTCATAGAAATCAGCGTCTTTATTACCTGTAAATTGAACAATAGCTTCCGCTTCTTGGGCATTTTTGAGAGATTGCTTGGCTACTTTAAGAGCTGTTGGTGCTTGAGGAGCCTCTTGATTATCTGTCACAGTCAACTCACCCAAGTTAAATTGATAACCCTTAAGAGCAGCAGTATTTTCGAAAGTAAGTTTGATACCGTAAATGGTCTGACCTGCCAAGGCACTCAAGTCAAATTCGTCTTTTGTCCAGTCGTCAGATAGAGTCAGTTCTTTACGAGCATTCTCACCACCATAAGTATAGTTTTTCTGAGTCGCAAACTCTACATAAACCTTGCTTCCCTTACCACCCTTATGGGCAACCCGAAGTTTTGTTTTATCCGTTACTTCCAGTTTGGTAGAGTAAAGACGAACGTCTTGGTTGGTATTTTCGGCTAAATCACCCGCAAATTTAAGTGAGTTACCACCATTGTAGGCATCTGCAAAGTCATAATCAGCTTGGAGTTTAGCAGCTGAAGATGTTTGCCACCAACGCCATGTAGGCAAGATACCTGATACAGAACGATAGTTCCATTCAGAATCCTTGGAAACTTTACCGTCCACAAACCATTTTTTGCCATGTCCTGTGTTAAAGGATGTTGTAAAGCTACGGCCTACTGCTGGTGTGCGATCAGCTACGAGGTTGGCAATCCCGTACCAGTCCTTGTCATCTGGTTTTTGACCAGTTGGATCTCCTTGGTAACCTGTGAAGAAGATATTTTCATTCTTATGATAGTCTTCTCCTGTCTTACCAAGACTAGTGATAGTATCAGGTGCAAAGAGTCCAAGCGACAAGCGGAGCTTGCCTTTTTCATCAAAAAGGGCATCCCATTTCACTTTTGTCTTGTAGGAACCACCTTGTTGCAATTCCAAACCTGCAAAGACATCGTACTGACTACGACCTAGCCATTGTGCCATCGTTACAGAGTAATCATTTTTCTCTTTAGTCCAGTTAAAATTTGCAAAGAAGTGATCTGCAGGTACTTTATCGCCTTCTTTTTCCATGAATTGATAGTTGTACTCACCAAGTCCATCCTCATGGTAACGGCCATATTCATAAGTCATGGCATCATACCAAGAATACTTAACAGGATGGTTAACTTGAGCTGCATATTCCTTGGTGTAAAGCATGAAGTCACGCATTTTCTTACCAAGAGGCGTTACGATATCTCCTGTTGTTTCTTGGTTGATAAAATAGCCGTCAAAGCCATAGTATTTAGCCAAATCAACCAATTTACGAGCGATAGGGAAAGTACCGTCTTCATCTTGTTGAAGGGCTGCAGCAAATTTTTCTTGGTCTGCAATACTATTAGACCAGTTGAAGAAGAGTGTACCCAATACAGGGACACCATTACGGTGACCAGCATCAATCACGTCCGGAGTTGGAACGAGCCCTTCCCAGAAGACCATTGAATTCAAGTATTGCCAGTAGTCAAAAGCATAGGCTTTAAATTCTTCACCACCTACAGAAGCGTGGTCTTTAGCCTTAGAGTTGGTATTGGCAAGAGCTTCAACCTTGGCGTCCTTATTGGCTTTTTCATTGACAACATGTCCACGATAGCGCTTGGCTAGTTCTACTGAAGAGCGGTTAATAGCGTCGTCTTCACGGGCACCCGGTTCCCATTTCAACAAATCTTCCCAAGTGTCAAACTTAATTTCTTTTGGTCGAAGACTTTTTTCTTCTTTCTTAGGAACATCTGAGACAGTTGCTTTCTCTTCAGCCTTATTTTCTGTAGCCACAGGTGCTTCTTCAGCCTTATTTTCTGTAGCCACAGGTGCTTCTTCAGCCTTATTTTCTGTAGCTACAGGTGCCTCTTCAGCCTTAGGCGCTTCAGCAACCGGACTAGCTACTTCCTTATCAGCTGCAGTCAATTGGTCCAAGGTTGGTTTTTCTTCTGAAATAGGTTGCTCACTAACCTTGTTTTCTGTCTCTTCCAACTGCTTTAATACCTCAGGTGAAGCTGTAGTTGGTTGCTCTGATGTGGTTGGCGATGCTTGCTCTGTAGCCACGGCAGTAGTCGTTGTTTCATTCGCTGGGATTGCAACTTCTTCTGCTAGAGCTTGGTTGGCAAATAAAACCGAACCAATCATCAAAGAGCAGGCACCAACTGATAATTTTCGAATACTATAGCGGCAACGTTTCTCAAAAAATGGATTCTTCATTTTTTCTCCTTTCACTTCCAAAAGTAAGCGCTTTATTTTTATTTAAAAAAAGTAACTGCCCTTAAAATAGCAGAACTGTTCATTTTCATTTTACGATATTTATAAGTAGAGTCAACAGTCATCCTAAAATATCTATAAAGGGGTGAATAAATGATATAAATTAGACAATCAACCGCCTTTTTTCTACATTTAAATGATATTTTTCTAAAAAAACTGTATTTACTACTTGTTAGATTGCTTAGAATCCTTTAAAATAGAATGGGAGAAATTCCGCGATTAGTTTTCGGAGGAAAAAGAAAATGTCCATTAATTGGCAGGAAATTGCATTTCACTTTTTAGGTGGTCTGGGACTATTTTTGTATAGTATCAAGACCATGGGAGACGGTTTGCAACAAGCAGCTGGAGATCGTCTTCGATATTACATTGACAAGTACACAAGTAATCCCTTCTTAGGAGTCTTAGTGGGGATTGTCGTCACTGCCCTGATCCAGTCAAGTACAGGTGTAACGGTTATTACGGTTGGACTGGTCAGTGCTAGTCTCCTCACCCTTAGACAGGCTATAGGGATTATCATGGGAGCCAATATCGGGACGACCGTAACGTCATTTATCATCGGTTTCAAACTTGGTGAATATGCCCTACCCTTGATTTTCCTTGGAACCATGTTCTTATTCTTTACAAAGAATCGAACTGCAAATAATATTGGACGTATTCTTTTTGGTGTAGGTGGTATCTTCTACGCCCTCAACCTCATTAGTGCTGGGATGAGCCCTCTTAAAGACTTGCCTCAGTTCAAGGAATACATGGTTACCTTAGGGCAAAATCCTATCTTGGGAGTTGTGGCTGGTGCGGTTATTACCGTTCTGATTCAGGCATCTTCTGCAACTATCGGGATTCTACAAGGTCTCTATGCAGGTGGCTTCCTCGACCTCAAAGGGGCACTACCAGTCCTATTCGGAGATAATATCGGTACAACCTTAACCGTTATTATCGCAGCAGCAGGAGCAAACATCTCTGCTAAACGGGTTGCAGCAACACACGTTACTTTTAACGTTTTAGGAACCATCCTCTGCTTGATCTTGTTAGGCCCATTCACTTCGATGATCGAGTACTTCCAGGCACTACTTCACCTCTCACCTGAGATGACGATTGCCTTCTCACACGGTGCCTTCAACGTAAGTAATACCATTGTACAATTCCCATTCATCGGTGCTCTGGCTTATTTTGTTACTAAGCTAATCCCTGGTGAAGACGAAGTTGTTAAATACGAACCTCTTTACTTGGATGAACAACTCATCAAGCAAGCTCCTTCTATCGCCCTAGGCAATGCCAAGAAAGAACTCTTGCACCTAGGAAACTATGCGGTTAAAGCATTTGACCTTTCTTATGACTACATCATCAATTCTGACGATAAAGTAGCTGAAAAAGGACACAAGACAGAAGAAGCTATCAATACAATCGATGAGAAATTAACACGTTACCTCATCAGCCTTTCTAGTGAAGCATTGAGTCAAAAAGAGAGTGAAGTCTTAACCAACATCCTTGACTCTTCTCGAGACTTGGAACGTATCGGTGACCACGCTGAAGCTTTGATTAATCTTAACGACTACTTGCAACGCAAGAATGTTCAATTCTCTAACTCAGCCCTAGAAGAGTTGGAAGATATTTACCGTCAAACAAGCGATTTCGTTAAAGATGCTCTTGAGAGTGTTGAAAACAATGACCTTGAAAAAGCTCAAGCTCTTATTGAACGCCATGAAGCCATCAACAAGATGGAACGTGTCCTTCGTAAGACTCACATCAAACGCCTCAACAACGGTGAATGTTCTACTCAAGCAGGTGTCAACTTTATCGACATCATTTCACACTATACTCGCGTGTCAGACCACGCTATGAACCTTGCTGAAAAAGTTTTGGCTGAACAAATTTAATACTCAATGAAAATCAAAGAGCAAACTAGGAAGCTAGCCGCAGGCTGTACTTGAGTACGGCAAGGTGAAGCTGACGTGGTTTGAATTTGATTTTCGAAGAGTATAAGATAAAAAAATGCTTTGATTCGAAAGAATCAAAGCATTTTAAATAGCTCTCCAATCATAAAGGAAGAGGCAGCTGCACCCTTGTACCTAGCTTCTTCCTTTTTGATATAGCGGGCCAGATTGACTAACTCTGGCGCAGGAGTCTTGGGATTCCTGAGAAGTTCAAGTGTGACTAGCCCTGAAAGTCGGACTGCAAGCAAGCGTTCATTGGTGCTGGGCAACTGCTTAGCAGTTTCTAGGAGTGCAGCCACTAAATCTTCACTCAAGTTTTGACGGGCATGATTGTAAAGGTCCCGTATCAAGGTTTCTAGGTTTGGTTCTTCCATACCCATCACCTCCATATTGATATTTAATAATTTTTGATCAAATCTACAGTAGAGCGATTCAATTTTTTAACCAAGGCTTGTAGGAAAGCTTGAGCTTCTAAGAAGTCATCCATAGCATAAAGTGTTTGGTGAGAGTGGATATAACGAGCGCAGACACCGATTGTTGTAGATGGAACACCACCATTTTTCAAATGAGCTGCTCCTGCATCTGTACCACCTTTTCCACAATAGTATTGGTATTTAATTCCAGCTTCTTCAGCAGTTGTCAAAAGGAAATCTTTCATGCCTGGGAGGAGCAAGTGGCCTGGATCGTAGAAACGAATCAAGGTTCCATCACCAATCTTCCCTTGACCACCATAAACATCACCTGCTGGTGAGCAATCCACCGCAAGGAATACTTCTGGGTCAAATTTTGTTGTAGATGCATGGGCACCACGAAGTCCAACTTCTTCTTGGACGTTAGCCCCAAGGTAAAGTTCATTTCCTAGTTTTTGGCCTGACAAGTTTTCAGCCAACTCACTAACCATGAGCACACCGTAACGGTTATCCCATGCTTTTGAGATGATATTTTTTTCATTAGCAGTGAGGATTGCGCTACTATCTGGAACAATTGTATCTCCAGGACGGATACCAAAACTTTCAGCCTCAGCCTTATCCACAAAACCACCGTCAAAAACGATATCTGAAATAGCTGGCATAGTTGGTCCACCTGTGCCACGAGTCAAATGCGGAGGAACTGAGCCTGAAATTACCGGAATTTCACGTCCTTCACGTGTAAAGAGTTTAAAGCGTTGGCTGCTGACAACCATAGGGTTCCAACCACCAATGCTGACTACTCGGAAAGTCCCGTCTGGCTTGATTTCGCTAACCATGAAACCAACTTCATCCATGTGAGAGGCTACCAAGACACGAGGTGCATTTTCAACTTCTGAGTGCTTAATCCCAAAAATACCACCCAAGCCATCAGTCACAACTTCATCCACGTGAGGTGTTAATTTTTCACGAAGATAAGCTCGAACAGGTGCTTCATGACCTGAGATAGCGGAAAGTTCTGTTACTTCTTTGATTTTAGAAAATAATGTTGTCATTTCTATCCCTTCTTTCTTTCAACCATTTTACCACTTTTTATAGGAGAAAGGTAGTGGAAATCAACATTTTACCAAGTAACTTACTCTTATAACAATAAAAGAATCACAAATGTGATCCTTCTTCTCTTGTATTTCGCTTTAATGAAAAGTAGTCTGGGACGGGGTCCTTACCTGTTTTCGACCAGGGGTGGCAACGTAAAATCCGCACCAATCCCATCAAAATACCCTTAAAGCCATGTTTTTCAATAGCCTGAATCATGTAGTTTGAACAAGTCGGCTCAAAGCGACAAGAGGGTGGAAAGGCTGGTGAGATAAACCGTTGATAAAAGCGCACAGGCGCTATTAAAATTCGCTTCATTATTTCTTGGTTACAGCCATGGTGTGTAGTTGGCTGATTTCTTTTTTATTAAGACGACGGGATTCTCCTGGACGGAGTCCTGTCAAGTCTAGATGTCCAAAACGTGTCCGAGACAACTTATCTACTTGGAGACCAACAGCTTCAAACATCTTTTTAACCTGGTGGTTACGCCCTTCGTGGATAGTCAACTGTACCACAGAGCGGTTTTTGACTGGATCCACTTTGAGAATCTCATAGACAGCTGGCTTGGTTTTCTTGCCATCAATCTCAAGTCCACGGGTCAAGGGGCGGAGATTATCCTTATTGGCCACACCTTTAACACGCGCGACATAAACCTTGTCAATCTCATTACGAGGGTGAATCATCTCATCCGTAAAATCCCCATCATTGGTCAAAATCAAGACACCTGATGTATCCCAGTCCAAACGACCTACAGGGTAGATGCGCTCTTTCACGTTGGGCAAGAGGTCGACAACCGTCTTGCGCCCCTTGTCATCTGTCACACTGGAAATGACACCACGTGGTTTGTTAAGCAGATAATAGACCTTTTCTTCGTTGTAGATTGGTTGACCTTCAACTTCGACCTTGTCGCCTGACTTGATGGTGGTTGCTAGTTCACGCACCACTTGGCCATTGACCGTCACCAAGCCTTGCTTAATCAGCTCTTCTGCTTTTCTCCTACTGGCCACACCTGCGTGGGCAATATACTTATTGATTCTCATCTTCTTCTATCCTTTCACCAAATAATTGGCTTTCTTGGGCTTGAATCTCAAGCTCATCAATCACGGGCAATTCTTCCAAATGATTAATACCCATGTAATCCAGGAAATAATCCGTCGTCATATAGAGATTAGGGCGTCCAAGCACCTCTTTTTTCCCACCTTCTCGTATCAAGTCAAAGGCTTGCAACTTAGCTAGCGCTCCACTTGAATTAACCCCCCGAATAGCATCAATCTCGATCCGTGTGATGGGTTGCTTGTAGGCAATGATGGACAGGGTTTCAAGGGCAGCCCGAGACAGGCTCTGATTAATGGGTGCCTTAGAGTATTCTTTCAAAATGGCTGCAAATTGAGGCTTGGTTACCAATCTGTAGGCACCACCTGTCTCAATCAAGTCTAAACTGGAATCCTGGTCTTTTTCATACTTTTGGGCTAATTTTTCTAGACTCTGCTGAATCCCAGTCGGTGGCAAAGAAAGGAGCTCAGCCAACTGGCGAATCCTAATCCCCTCTTCACCCGCTACAAACAAGAGCGCTTCTATTTCTGCTAAAGTACTCATATTTCCTCTCTATCAAGCTCGACTCTGCTCTACTTGATTTTCCTCATTCTTTTTCAGGAGATAGATATCTCCAAAGCTCTCTTTTTGAATTAAGAGAATTTCTTGGGTTTTAATCAACTCCAAGGCCGCTAAAAAGAGCGTGATGACCTCTTGTAAATCCTTGGTTTCTTTAAACAAATCCTGCAAGCGCAATTGTTGACCTTCAACCAAGGCTTCTCGGACGATAACCATCATATCCTCAATCTTATACTCATCTCGCAAGATCGTTGTGTGACTTTGCGAGAATTCTTCCTTTTTCTTGGCAAGCAAGTTTGAAAAGGTTAAGAAAAGATCGATTGTGGTCTTATCATGAACAAGTTCAGCATCCTCATAAATCAGCTCTGTCGGTGCTTTTGAGTAATATTGAGCTCGTTCCTGATGCTTCACTTCCAACTGCTCTCCCAAAAGTTTAAACTTACGGTATTCTTCGATTTGAGAAAGGAGGTCCTGCTCCAGATCATCCTCTAAATCCGTCACTTCTGCAACCTTCGGCAAGAGCTTGCGGCTTTTGATCAGCATAAGTTGGCTAGCCATGACCATGTATTCACCTGCCACCTCTAAACGCATGGCTTGTAAGGTCGAGATATAAGCTAGATATTGCTCGATAACCTCTGTAATCGGCACATCATAGATATCCATCTGGTACTTTGAAACCAAGTGTAGGAGCAAGTCCAAAGGCCCTTCAAAATCTTTTAATTTAATATCCATTATCTATATTTTTCCAAGGTCATGACTGTCTTTAATCCTAATTTTTTAGCAATTTCGTACAAGTCAACCTTTTCTTCAATTTGTCTTAATATAAACTGTTCTCTCAATCCTTGGGCAGATAAGTCTGAAAAACCTTTTTCCTTTAGAAAGGCTTCTAACTGACGAAAGGCCCACTGACGAGAATAGGGCTTCCCAGCTTTTTCAAAGAGGTAGCTCTGTCCCATCAAAGGTTCTAACTCCGCAAGCAGGTTTGTGGGAAGGCTCAAGATTCTTTGTTGAGAAGCTTTATTGACTCTCAACACTTGAAAATCTAGATTCACATCACCTGTTTTTATGGCTAGAATTTCACTTGGTAAGAGGCCCAATTCAACTATCAATAAGGCCAGCAAGCGTCCCTCTGGATGGGCACTTTCTTGCCAGAAAGAACTGAGATCTAAAAGTTTTGACTGAACTTGCTTGTTCTCAGCCTGTTTCGGCAATTCTAAACGATAAAAGGTGTCAATTTTCCCCTTCTGGTATAAAAAGTAAAGAAATTGATTGCAAGCAGAAACCTTGCGCTTTTGGGCACTGATTTTAAACTGAGATAGTTGAGCTTGGTAGATTTTTAAACTTGTTTCAGAGATTCGTTCTCCTACAAGATCTAAAAACTGCTCCAAGTCATACTTATAGGATTGCTTAGAATTTACAGACAAACCTTGTTTTTCTTCTAAAAATGCTGAAATTCCTTCTCTCATTTGCTTCGAATCTCATATTCCTTACTAAAATCATGCAAGAGAGCATTGACAGCCTTAAGGATTGATTTCCGTGTGATAATGCCTTGGAAGATACCATCCTTGTCAACGACTGGTAGGAAAGACTCATCCACTAACTTATGTAAAACATCCGTCAGTGTATAGTCTGGACTGACAACTGCTACGTCCTTCTTGGTCATGTGTACGATATCCGTATCTGACATGGCTTCCTGACTCAAGCCCTGCTCCATCTGGTAGGCCAGAATGTCTCTAAGTCCAATGGTTCCGACAAATTCTTTCTCATCAGTCACTACTGGCACTCTGGTATAGGTCATCTGGCTAAGGAGGAGAATCGCATGATCTGCATTGTGAGTATCAATGAGTACAGCCAAATTTTCAGCAGGAGTTAAAAAGGTTTCCTCTTGCTCCAGTAAAAACTGTTCAAACTCTTTGGCAATCATCGAGCGAACTCCTTGGATAAGCCTGGATAGACCTCATGGTTCCGTGTCAAAAAGTCCACTTTAAAGTAGCTATCATCAATCTCTACACGGGCATAGAGACATTCTCTGATGGTTCCACGTGGCTGACTGATAGAACCAGGATTTAGGAAGAGAGTCTTCCCTTCCATCCAAGCATTTGGAACATGCAAGTGCCCATAAAGACAGATATCTGCATCTTCCTCTTGAGCCCAAAAATCAAGCTTTTGGAAATTGAAATTAATATCAAACAAATGTCCATGAGTCTGGATAATCTTGGTAGGACCCAGTTGAGTCACCAAACGTTCTGGATAGTCTGAATAAAAGTCCATGTTTCCTCTGACTACTTGGATTCCTTCCCAGAGGGGTGAGTCTGGGCGAAGTTCCGAGTCACCATCGTGAAAAATGGCATCAACTTTCCCCAGATAGCGGTCACGGATTTCCTCTACAATCAAGCTATCTCCATGGGAGTCGCTCATTACAATGATGGTTTGCTTTGCCATGATGGAAATACCTCCAAAAGTTTCTTAACGGCTAAGGCACGGTGGGATTGACTATTTTTTTCTTCGAGGGTTAATTCAGCTGATGATTTACCAGTTTCTCCTACTAGGAAAAGTGGATCATAACCAAAACCATTTTCACCCTTAGGTTCAAAGTTAATGTAACCTGGCCAGTCAGCTTCGACGACCAAGCTTTCTTTACCTGGGCTAGCAACGACCAAGGTTGTGTGAAATTGCGCTGAGCGGTCCTTGAGATCAAAGACCATGGCTAATTCGTGCAAGAGTTTAGCATTGTTTTCCTGATCAGTGGCTCCCACTCCTGCGAAGCGAGCTGACCAGACACCTGGTAGACCACCGAGGACATCGACTTTAAGACCAGAATCATCTGCTAGAACCATCTTTCCTGTTAATTTAGAAATGGTTTCAGCCTTAAGGCGAGCATTTTCTTCAAAGGTCATACCTGTTTCGGCCACTTCAGGTAGGTCTGGATAATCATTTAAATTTTCTACGTCATAGCCCAGTTTGTCAAAGATAGCTCGAAATTCCTTGGTTTTCCCCTCGTTACGAGTTGCAATCAACAAGGTTTCTCTGACTTTATTTGTCTCGAAAAAGTCTTGAACATTGACTCCTTCTTTAGGCAATTCTACATGCAGAAGTTGTCCATTTTCAACTAAGAGCAAGGCACCTTGACGTTGAATGACTTCCAAGTTTCGATTCGCTTCTTGGTTGAGGATATCTATCACAAAAGAGAGTAAGCGGTAGGCTGAACCATATCGTAAAACAGTGACTGAAAGTGGAAATCCTCGCTCCTCATCTCGAAAGATTTTGGCCAAATCAAATAGCGGAAACTCTAACTCATCATCCGTCAAAGTCCGAATTCCACCAAAAACACTGTAGGATCCAACATACCAGTCTTGGTCATCCTTGTATTCATAAATTTTGTTTGTCATAATGTTACATGCTCCACATGAATCTCTTTTTCCAGCCATTCTGCTCCTATCTGGGCAAAACTTTGGCTATTTGCAGTTGTGTAAAAACGGTGTTGAAGGGGCGCTGCATCTCGGCTACGGTTAATCTCAAAGTAATTGAGCAAGACTGAAATATCACGCACACACTCAGCGCCACTATCGATCAGCTGAACCTTAGGCCCCATGACATTTTGGATGATAGGTCTGAGGAGCGGATAATGAGTACAGCCTAAAATCAAGCTATCCACTTTTCCGACCAAGGGACGCAAGGTTTCATAAACAACTTTCTTGGTCACACTGGTCGATAGAGCACCTGACTCGACCAAGGGAGCAAACTTAGGGCAGGCCAAGCTTTCCACTTGTAAATCTGGGTCTAGATCATGAATCTTTTGCCGATAAATATCTGATTTTACCGTCATCGGGGTTCCAATCACACCGATCTTGCCACCCTGACTCGCTTTGATAGCTGCTGATGCACCAGGCAAAATCACACCCAACACCGGAATATCCAACTTAGCTTTAATCTCTTCCCAGACGACTGCCGTTGCTGTATTACAAGCAATGACAATCATCTTAACATCCTTGGTCAAAAGAAAGTTGACCAGTTGCCAAGTATATTCACGAATCTGCTCAGCAGGACGGGGACCATAAGGAGCCCGTGCCGAATCTCCAATATAGACGATTTCTTCATGGGGAAGCTGGCGCATGAGTTCACGTACAACCGTCAAACCTCCAACGCCCGAATCCAAAAAACCAATCGGTCGATTATCCATACAGTCTTCTTTCTAGTATTTTTTTCTGATTGATAGTTCATTATTATTCATTTCTTCCTGAAATTGCTGACAGACTGGGTAGCTCCCCACTGTCTCCCTCTTAATCATAATCAAATATCAATAGAATGCAAGGAAAAAGTCTTGTCTCTAAATATCAGTCAAACATAGTGAGAAGTCTGGAACTTTCATCCCAGACTTTTCCTATTTATTTCTTTTTATTGTTAGCAAGGGCTGCTTTTTGTTGGCGAATGATTTGGTGGTAAACTTGTTGTACTTTAGCTTCGCTTGGCTTTTGACCGTTTGCACTCAACAGAGTACGAACTGCTTCTGCGTTCAAACGTGGGTTATCCGCAAATTCTTTTTCGATTTGCTTGCGCACCAAGTACATACCTCCAAGAGCTCCTCCTAGAAAAGCCAAAAGAATCAATACAATTGCTAAAATAAGGTTCATAACATTTCTCCTGTTTCTTTTTGAATCTTCTATATTATACCATAAAGTCCCCCGCCTGACTAGTTTGAGTTACGCTTACATCCACTGTGACTTCCTAAGTAATTAGCAAATACTTCATGCTTAGTAAAACTTAGTAAAATAAGCCCATTTTCCTTGAAAGCCCTTGCAATAATTCCATTTATTTGTTATATTAAGATTATCTGAAAAAAATCACACATATTTCTGCAGAGCCCACTGAAAAAGTCATCCAATAGATGGCTTTTTTGTTATACTAGAGATGAGGTGAAATGATGCTTGATAATCAGTTAACTATGGATGTCAGTCCTTATTCTAGTTTGTATAATATCGTGGTT
>NZ_JASGZS010000023.1:0-36628 GCF_047465525.1 Streptococcus infantis
CCGGAAGTAGTTGGGGGTTGCCCCCTGTGAGATAAGGAAGTCGCTTAGCTAAAGGGAGTTTAGCTCAGCTGGGAGAGCATCTGCCTTACAAGCAGAGGGTCAGCGGTTCGATCCCGTTAACTCCCATTTTAGCGGGTGTAGTTTAGTGGTAAAACTACAGCCTTCCAAGCTGTTGTCGCGAGTTCGATTCTCGTCACCCGCTTTGAACATAGTTCAATTTACCAAGTTTTTAAAACTTGGGCGCGTAGCTCAGGTGGTTAGAGCGCACGCCTGATAAGCGTGAGGTCGGTGGTTCGAGTCCACTCGTGCCCATTGAAATATGGTCCGTTGGTCAAGGGGTTAAGACACCGCCTTTTCACGGCGGTAACACGGGTTCGAATCCCGTACGGACTATTTATTGGAGGATTACCCAAGTCCGGCTGAAGGGAACGGTCTTGAAAACCGTCAGGCGTGTAAAAGCGTGCGTGGGTTCGAATCCCACATCCTCCTTTATTATTAACGCGGGATGGAGCAGCTCGGTAGCTCGTCGGGCTCATAACCCGAAGGTCGTAGGTTCAAATCCTGCTCCCGCAATAAGGCTCGGTAGCTCAGTTGGTAGAGCAATGGATTGAAGCTCCATGTGTCGGCGGTTCGATTCCGTCTCGCGCCATTTAAATATTTTGGAAGGGTAGCGAAGAGGCTAAACGCGGCGGACTGTAAATCCGCTCCTTCGGGTTCGGGGGTTCGAATCCCTCCCCTTCCATAACCTTAACTACGGGCATAGTTTAAAGGTAGAACTAAGGTCTCCAAAACCTTCAGTGTGGGTTCAATTCCTACTGCCCGTGTTTTAAAATTATGGCGGGTGTGGTGAAGTGGTTAACACACCAGATTGTGGCTCTGGCATGCGTGGGTTCGATCCCCATCACTCGCCTATTTTATATTATTGGGGTATAGCCAAGCGGTAAGGCAAGGGACTTTGACTCCCTCATGCGTTGGTTCGAATCCAGCTACCCCAGTTACTATTTGCCGGCGTGGCGGAATTGGCAGACGCGCTGGACTCAAAATCCAGTGTCCGCAAGGACGTGCCGGTTCGACCCCGGCCGCCGGTATAATATAGTATTAAGAAACATTGTTAAATCAATGTTTCTTTTTACTTTGGTCAACTTATGGTCAACAATTCTCTTTTTTAACTAAACTTGTTAATACTGAACGAACTTTATTGTTTTCAATTTCTGCTTTTTCCTTTATCAGATGGCCGTAAGTTTCAGTTATTTGTTTAATATCTCGATGCCCCATTAACTTTGAAACTGCCCAAATATCAACACCCATTGCTAGCATAGTTGAACAATACGTGTGTCTCAGACCTGTACTTGTCATATTCTGCGGATAAATTTTCAAATCTTTTAAAATTTGCTTTAGATGCTTATTGATTCCTGAATTTGTTACAATCTTATAATTTAAATCTACTAAAATCATATTTTCGCTATTTGTAATTGTGCCATTTTCAATGAATACAGTTTGTTCTTGTTTTAATTTTTTTAGAATAGTTAAAGTATCATTATCAATTGGTATTGTACGGACTGATTCTTCTGTTTTTGGGTTTGCCCAACGTTTTCTTGCTGTATCATATCGTCTATAAGTTTTGATTTCTGAACTTTCCCACAATACACAATCCCATGTGAGACCTGCAACTTCTCCTGCACGCATTCCTGTTTTCAGTTGAATCAACAGTAAATACGGAACTATAGAAGTAGTTAAATCAAGATTGTTTTCTAAATGTGTTACTAGTTTTTGATAGTCATCAAAGCTATGAATATATTTTTCATCTTTTCTTTTTTTGGGGGGACGACCTGAAAGAATAACCCCTTCAGTAAAATCTTCGATATTAAGCTTATCTCTTTTTGCAAATACAATAACATTCCTAATTTCCGCATTCATTCTACTTACATTGTCACGACAATTTGTTTCAGCGTACTTATTAATAAATGCTTGATATTCGCTCGCTTTGATTTTTAATGCTGGTTTATCTTTAAAATAATCTTTGATAAACTTACCACGCAATAAATGTTTATTAAATGTAGCTTCTGCTTTTCCGAGTGGTTTGACTGTTAATTCTAGCCACTTTTCCCATAGAGCATAGAATGTAATATTTTTATCAATTATTGCACCATTAAGCAATTTTAACTCAAGAGCTAACGCTTCAATTTCAGCTTCTCTTTTTGTCTTAAAGCCTGAATTTGAAGCAACTACCTTTTTATTTTTATCAAAAATTCTATAATCCCATAAATTCTTTTTACCTCGTTTTCTGAATGAAACTGACATGATTACCTCTTCCTAAAAGACGATAACCAAGATATTATCTTGATTATCGTATCATAAACTAAAGATTTCTGCAAAGTTTTCTTCAAAAAATTTTTTCGTTTTGCTGGCTAAAAAGTAGTACCGTCCGCCTTGGTTTTCAGGATATTTTACAAATCCTTCTTTGTTTTTATCAATATCGATTTTTGAGCGAATATCAGCTCGATAGAGAACATTTTCAAGTAACCAAGGTCGAGAGACTGAAACCATCTCTAAAACCTCAGATAAGCTCATATATTTCCCCTGAGAAGCCTTGTTTTTTAAGTCAAGATATTCATCTTTTTCAATAATGATATGTGTTTTAGGAAGATTTACTTCTAAATTGTCTATTTTGATTAAAATTTTATCTTTCATATAATTTTTTCTCTTTCTATGATAAAATAGAAGCAGAAATAGTATTTATTATTTCTACTAGTTTTAGTTATCGCTGTTTTTTTCTGTTTGGTCGATAGAGGAATCAGCGATTTCTTTTTTAATTTCTGATAAAACATCGTCAGTAACAATATTTATACCTTTACTAATTAATTTTTGAGCAATATCTTCAATACATTGTTTTTGTTCTATTAGCTCAAGATATTGTTTCATTTCAAACGTTAATTCCTTGTACTGATTATCATCAATCTTGACATGATAAACAATGTAATGAATACGTCTATAAAGCTGAGTTATAGGGTCATTTTTCTGTTTATCGGGAGAAACTAACATCTTGTAAATTTGATATGGACTGAAAATGCTAGAAATATGAATCTTATCCCACAATGCGTATACATTACTATAACGAGCATGAACTTGGTTGGGATATACATCTAATATTTTCAAAAAAGCTTGATAATCAATATCCCCTTTAAATTCGTCCATGAATAAAATTGATTCTCCCATATAATTATCTAACCCACCTGTACCATAATCTGATAAAACATAAACATCTTCTATACCAAATATTTCTTTCAATCGGACTTGCATATAACTTTTTCCTGTTCCTGAACCTCCCAAATGCCAATAGACCTTCATTTTCTTGACAAGTGGAGCGTTAGCCACTTGCAGTTGATAATAATGCTCCTTAATCATTTTTGAAAATTTGCGATAAGATAAATTTTGACGCATAATTTGCTCGGGAGATAGACCCTCTTCGAGCAGTTCTTGTATAATGTCTAAATCTTTTCGTTTGCCTTGTTGATTTGCTTCAATGATACCATGATTCATCATCGGAACAACTGTCGTATGAGCTTTCTCCTCGTGTTTTCCCGTCTTATTTAGATATGCTATGACTTGTTCACGAGTTCCACGAGTCAGTTCAACATGGATAGTAGGGTAGAGCTTTTTGATAGCTGAAAAACGTGTCTGATTTTTTGCTTCTAAAATCAGATGGGAGTGATGATTACCATTATCTCCTATCTCATAATTTGCAGCTGCTGAACGAGTTTCTTCTTTACCGTCTACCCAGAGATAAATTAGATGTTCAACCATTTCTTCAGGACTATATTTTTTATTCGCTTCAAGATTATTTCGAAATTCTTCTACTTGTTTTCGAGTTTCATCTGAATATTTTTCATCATTAAAACTTGTATCATTAACATCAAAGAGCTTATCAATATTGTTGAGAGTACAACAAAATGAATTCGCTTTAAATTGAGAGTTGAGTTCTTTTGACATAATATAAATTTCCTCCGTTTTTGTCTTTGTCTTGATAGTAAAAAACTCTTTTTGACTTGTCGATTTGTGTCTTTGTCTTGGAAGTAGTGTAAGGGTAATACTAGCCTTACACTACACTCTATACAGTCATAAAACTTTAAAATTTGTGCTGGTGTACCTGCCTGCCTTCAGCAGCAGTACACCGCACTATTATTTTTTTCTAAATGCTGTTGAGCTGAATGTTCTACTATTTTCTAATCTAATGAAATCATTAAATAAGTAACTACTGTCTAGCTGATTTAATTCTCTTTTTGCCTGTGCCAATAATTCTTCCATAATATTATAACTTTCACAATTTGCTGGAAAAGTCCATTTTGCAACAGCTTTTTCTTCATAGTAAATAACAGTCAATGTTAACAGTGAACGATTCGCTTTTCTGATGATTTCTTGTTTTGTATTACTGTAACGAGAAGATTCTTCCAAACTTGGCTCTACATTTATCTGCCTACAAAATCGTCTCATTTGCCATGTCGCGACGTATGATTTGATGCTGTTTCTGAAATAGTCGAATTCCGCATTACGAGACGCAAAATCTAAAATAATTATAAAAAACAAGATAGAAAATGCACTCACTATAATTAAACGCAATATCCAAATAAACATTACAAAATAATAGAACGTTTCTAAGTGAATTTGAGTAATTAAAAACATTGCTAAACGTTCTATAATAAAGAATATAAATAAAATAAAAATTGTAAAATTAACTACATTATATTTGTTAAAATATTTCTTCATGTGATTTCTTCCTTCCTGATGTTATAAGAGGGGGTTAGAAGTGGCATAATATGCGTACGATGTTCACTATCTGTAAACTTGACTATACCAGTACCGATTCCAGAAGGGACTACAATATTATCGACATTTGTATTTGGTAGCAAGAACTGACAAGTATTCGCATTTATCTCACCTAAAATAAAGATACAGTTGATTTGTTCCCTAACTGCTGTATTCCCTGCAAAGGCAGTCGCATCAAAACGTTGACTGCACAAAATGAGTGAAATTGAGGTCTGACGACCGAGGAGCGCAATTGTCCCAAGTAATTGCCCAAATGCTTCACGAGACTGCTTTGAGCTACCTTGGACCAATGCTAGTAATTCATCTATTACAATATAAATTCGTTCGAAACGCTTATTAGGCTCTTTCAGTAATATCTCTCCACGTTCATAAATCTTTCTGATGATTTTTGACAAAGTCTCATTCACTACAGTCAGGAAGCTGTTCAAATTTTCTCCGTGAGTAGGAGCTAATACTTCCAAACCTAATTCTTTACTTAGTAAATAAATGTCCGAAAGTTTAGGGTCGACGCAAATAATTTGATTAGTAAATGATTTTAGACAAGTAATCAAATAACGTAAAAAGTGTGTCTTCCCCGAACCAGATGGTCCGCTCACTGCCAGATGTGTAACCGATTTCATAGAGATGTTACAAATGTTGTTCGACATAATTGGGAGAGCATTTTCTGATACGTTCTGTTTGATAAAAGATGCAAGATTATCAAGCTTTAAGCGCGTCGGGATGCCATCGAGCCAAGGAAAGAAAAATGCACGTGCTTGATTTTCATTGGTTGTATCATAAGGAACAAAAACTGCATTATTCTGTGGTAAGAGTGTCTTGTATGGATATAGTATTCCAGAGCATATTGCTGAAATTTTAAAATAAAGTTGCGAATCAAGTGAATACGAAACTGGAAGGGTGGGTGTGTAAAAGAATCCCGTGTCATTGCTTGCGACTTTAATATTAAACGAACCTAAATATGATGATTCATTATTAATATCTAGAGCATTATTCAAATTTCTTAAAATAAATTGTTCTAACTCGAACTTGTCTTTGCCAAATTCAACTACATCAGCAGAAGTTGCTGATGTAGCTTGATTTTGGCTTTTATTCATTAAAAAAGCCATGCATTATTTTCCTTTCTTAATACTAGTTGCTCTGAAATAAAGTTGTCCAGATTGATTCTCAAAAGCTTCTAAATCTTCAAACTCAACAATATCGCCAATTTCAAATTTTGATAAATCAGGTTTATTATTAGGTAAAAACTTGATTTTAAAGGGATTGTGATTGTCAGTTGCAACGTAAACTTGATAACCTAAAATTTTATCAGTACGTTTCATTTTTTCTTTACCTTTAACAATTTCACCAGTTTTTTCGAATTCATATTGAGTCTCAAGTTGTTTACCTACCAGCTTAAGAACTTCATCTGAAAGAGCCTCTTCTGCAAGGCTAGAACTGTAACCATTTACTTTTTTAAAAAATACCATCACGGGTACCTCCATGTTATTAATTTATTTTGTAGCAGTTGCTTTTGCTACAATATAATCATAACAAAAATAACCGTTTATAACAATAGTAAAATAGGGTTATAAACGGTTATATTTTAACCGAGCATAATGGATTATTGACTATATATAAAATAAGTGTTATACTCTCATTAAGAAAAATAATCGGTTAGAATATAGTACTTAATCGATTATTTAGAAACAGAGGTAAAAGATGGCTAAAAAATCTATTGAAGAAAAAATTTATAACGGAAAAACATATAGAACAAGTGCTTTTTTGAAAAAAAAGCTATATTTATCAGCAGAAAGTAGCAGAAGAATTCTTAAAGATTATGAACATAATCCTGATTTGGGAGTGAATCCTAAATTCTATGATGAAAAAATTATAAATCAAATCATAGAAGATTATGACAACAACGAATCAAAAAGGAAGAGTATAGAAAAAAGAAAAAGAAAACTTGAAGAAGAAAGAGCATTACAAGAAAAAATTTCATTCGAAAATTATGAATCTGAACTCGTTGATGTTGCTGATTGGTTTTTAATAAATAAACGCATCGAAAAAGACCTTGTTATTGTCATGTTAAAAAATCTATTTTCAGCTATGGGCAAAAGATTTAATATGGATTTATTTAATGAAGATGTAGCAAAAGTAGAAAAATATAATCGAGCTGTTGGAGGTTATGGAATTCCAAGACCACTAGATATTGTAGAAGCTGATGACAGATTAAATGCAGATGATGGATATTTGGAATAAAAAAATAACCGCTAGGATATGTGAATCTTAGCGGTTATTTATGTTATTCAATAAGGTTGCTACTGCATCAATTATATCTGTTTTTTGTGGTTCTGGTATTTGTTCAAGTTGATTGATAATATTTTCAATTTCTTTACTCTTTTCTGGAAAACCGAAATTAAAAAATGTTTTTTCATCTACTTCAAGAGCTATTAAAATTTTGTTTAGTGTTTGTATTTGAAAATTATATTTTTCATTTTCAATGTTATGGATATGCTTAGAACCTAAGCCAGCCAGTTCAGAAAGTTTTTCTTGGCTAATTCCTTTGGTTAATCGCAAATATCTAATTCTTTTGGCAATGAAAGTTTGTAAGTTATTTTGATTCATAGTTTTTACCTTTATTTATTATTTTAAAGATAAAAATTATAAATAATAAGTAGCACAAATTACACTTATATATCAAATAAGTGTTGCATATTACACTAAAAAATGATAGAATAGTGTAGTAAAATTATAAAAAAGCTCACTTTATTAGTTTTTAAAGGAGAATTGATGAAGAAACTGCAAACAATTACCACTTCAACAGCTATTGCACTTGCATCAGTTGGTGGAACTGCATTTGCTCAAGAAGCTCAAGCGACTCCAGTACTTTCTAACACTGCTGTCAATGAACCTGCTCTTGTTGCTAAGTCACAAGTGAAACCAGTTGAAAAAACTGAAGTTCCTGCGCCTTCTACAGTGAAACCTGCTCTTGACGCTCAGAAAGCTGTTGTTAAAGAAGCTGAAGCTAAAGTTGAAACAGCTAAAACTGGCGTTCAAGAAAAAGAAGCTAATGTAGCTTCAATTGAAACAGAATATGATAATGCAGATAAAGCTGTTAAAGATGCAGAAGCAATTGCTTCACAAGTAACACCTGAAAAAGTTGCTGAAGTTAAAGATGCTCAAACTAAAAACCTTGATGCTCAAACAAAGAATCAAGAAGCAACTGAAGCTACAACTGAACAAATCAAAGCTGAAACCACAGTTCTTGCTGAAAAGCAATCAGACGTGGCAAGTGCTGAAGCTAATCTTGAACAAGCAAATCATAACGTTCAAAGTGCTGAAAAAACAGTCGAAAATGCAGAATCTGCACTTGACGGAACTGGACTTGCAAATGCTGAAAAAGATTTGGAAAATGCCAAAACTGCTGTAAAAGGTGCTGAAGCTACAGTTGCTGAAGCTGAAGATGCTTTCAAGACAGCAAAAAAAGCTGATGAAGCACGTGAAGATGCTATCAAATCAGCTGAAACTGATGTAAATACTAAAAATGATGCTGTCAAATTGGCTAAAGAAAAATTGGTAACAGCTAATCAACATGCTAAATCAGTAGACGCTAAGTTGGAAGATGCTCAAACTGAACTTACTAAAGCTCAAGATGCAATCAAAAATGTTGATATTGTAAATATCCAAAATCCAACTTTCCACATTTCTGATAGTCTCCGTGATAAAATTGGTGCAAAATCAAATGATATCACATACCAAGACGCTTATGAATTGTGGCGAGCAAATGATAACGAAACAACTCGACGTGTTATGCGCGGTATGGCTGTTCAAATGTCTAGCGCATCAACTATTAAAATCAGTGAAGGTGATAAAAATCGCCCAATCGATTTGAATAACCTAACAGATAACCAATTGGTTGAAATTAGTGATTTCTATGCTGAAATGCTCACTCAATTGAACCATAATTTTGGTTACAATGCAAACAAAAAAGCTTATGTTTCAAGTGAAACACTTGACCGTTCAAAACGAGATGCTAAACGTTATGAAGAACGTGCTCTTGACCCAGATGTAGCTGGTCATATCCGTAGCGGACTTGAAAATCTCACATCATTTGGTGACGGACACGATTTCAAAACTATGTATGATTTAAAATATGGTGTTAAACGTACATTTCAATTGACGTCTTATGAAGATGAAGTCGAAAATTGGGGACATTTGCGTAATAACTTGTCTAACCAAGCCGTTAGTTCGGTAGCTTTGACAGTTGCAAATATCAACGGAAAATACTGGATGCTAACAACATTTGGTGGTACCCAAGAAACATCCGTTTCTAAACGTGTTGACATCGAAGCTATCAAGAAAGCAGTCGCAACAGCTGAAGAAAATGTGAAACAAGCTACCACTGCATCAGAAAATGCTAAGAATGCTTTGACAACAGCTTCAACTGATTACGCAAGCGCACTTAGCTTGAAAACTGAAGCTGAAAAAGTATTAGCTGACGCAATGGCTACGCCATTGCAAGCCCAAGTTGCCGAAAACAACCTACGTTTGGCAAACATTGCTCTTGAAAATGCTAAGAAACGTGAAGCTACAGCAAGTGAAGCAGTCGCTAACTTCTCAGCAAGTCTAGCTGACAAGAAAACTGCTCTTAAAGAAGCTAAACAAGCACTTAAAGATGCCAAATTGGTTCAAACAATTGCGTCACAAGCTCTTGAAAATGTTTCAGCCAAACTTGAAGACCAAGAAACTAAACTAAACAACTTGAACAAACAAGTTACTAAACTTCTTGCTGAAAAAGACGCCCTTGTTAAAGAAGCTAAAGAATTGGCTGAACAATTGCAAGCATATTTGGACGCACCAGTTGCTCTAGCAAATGCAAAACAAGCTCGAACAGCAATTAGTGTCAAATTGGAACTCGCTAAAGCTGACCTAGAAATGGCACAGTCTAAGCTTGAAAACTTGTTGACTGCACAAAAAGCAGAAGAAGCTAAACTTGCAGAACTTGAAGCAACATATGCTAAACTTGTTGACCTTGCAGAGAAAGCTCAAGAAAATGTTGTTGCAACACTTCCTGACGGTACAGTAATCGCTGTCCCTAAAGTAGCTCCAACTGCTGAAACACTTCCTGAGTTGAATCTTGATGTACTTGTTAAGGAAGATGCGAAAGATAGCGTTGTGAAAACACTTCCTGACGGAACAATCGTAGCTGTCCCTAAAGATGCACCAGTTGCTGAAACACTTCCTACTGTCAATGTTGACGAATTGAAGAAAGCTCTTGATGCAGGTAAAGAAGTTACTGTAGACGCACAAGGAAATGTTGTTGTGAAAGAAAAACGTGAAACATACTCAGCGCCTGCTGTTAAATTAGTAGAAAACGAAAAAGTGACTTACTCAAGAGTAGAGCGTGCAAAAACATTGCCAAACACTGGCGAAAACTCAAGTGTTGCGATGTTGGTATTTGGTGCAATTCTTGGAACATTTGGACTTGCATCAGTACGTAGAAAAAATTAGAATAATAAAAAAATCTTCTTATTACAAATAGGAAGATTTTTGTTAAAATATATTAGAAGAAAGAAATAATGTGAGGGTTAAAAATGAGAACTCCTAAAAAATATAATGATTTAATTAAGAATAAAGAAATAACAAATAAAATTATTGCAGAATGTATATATTCTGTTAATAAAAGAGCAAAAAACTATCGAGATAAAATAAAAGATTATAATCAAGCTGGGTTCTACAAATACAAAGAAAATAATATTGAAAATGCAAAAGAACAAAAAGAAAAATACTATAGTATGAAAGACGATTTATTATTAAACTTCAGCCCAAAATTGATTCATAAAAAGTATGATGGGGAGAAAAGACAACGAGTCTATAGTTATCAAAAAAATTATGCAAAACTATATAATGAAAAAATAAATGATATTGTTTGGGAAAATAGTTACTATGACTACGATAGAAATAAGGAAGTTGATTTTTTTGATTACAGCTTAGGTGAGAAAAAATATTCATATTTCTTGTATTATGAAATCGGTGAATATAGTTTTCATACCCCAATTACAGAAGAAAGGGTAGAAAAAAATACTCAATTGGAAATCAAAGAAATAGATGAGAATTTTCAAACTCATGGAGCTGATATAGTAGATTTACTTTCAACTCAATTTGTTCAAAAAGTAATAGACTTGTTAGATAGTGGAGATTATACAATTATAGAATAATTAAAAAAATCTTCTTATTATAAATAGGAAGATTTTTTGGATTCACAAAAATAGTTTAAAAGACTACGCTATTTAAACCATTTTTGAGAATGAATATTGGACTATACCGATTGTGCCGAACACGGTATCGAACTATGTATAAAAAATTGTGATTATTAAATTTCAAGGCTATAAAATTAAAGCAAAAGTTTAAAATTTATTTGGTCAACCATTGGTCAATTTCCTCAATTTCAATACTAACTAGCGTGTGATAATATCTTGATTTAATCGTTTCTTGGTTATTTATTTTAACTTATTTTAACACTAGTTTGTTGGCCGCCGGTATAGTATTAAAGACAAGGTTTGTAGACCTTGTCTTTTTTGTTGAATAATTTATTAAAATTTCACTAAAAAAGGTCTATACCATTTACAAATTGTTTTGAAAGGTTTATAATGTAATTGACATAATAAATAGTAGATTATTTCTTAAGGGGGTTATCATTATGCCTAAGTATATTAAAGCTGATCAATTTTTCTATCCACATGGTATTCGTCGTGGAGGTTATTTGGAACTTATTGATGGCAAGTTTGGTAAGCATGTTGAAGAGATTTCTGGGGATGCTGAAATTTTAGATTATTCTGGTTATAGCATCGCACCTGGTCTCGTTGATACCCACATTCATGGTTTTGGTGGTGTGGATGTCATGGATAATAATATTGAAGGAACTCTTCATACGATGAGTGAAGGTCTTCTTAGTACAGGTGTTACTAGTTTCCTACCAACTACACTAACTTCATCATACGAACAATTGCTGGCTGTTACTGAAAACATTGGTGCACGCTATCAAGAAGCTTCTGGTGCTAAGATTCGTGGTATTTATTTTGAAGGACCTTACTTCACCGAAGAATTTAAGGGGGCTCAAAATCCTGCTTATATGAAAGATCCACGTATGTATGAGTTCCGCGCTTGGCAGAAGGCTGCTAATGGTCTTCTTAATAAAATTGCTCTTGCACCTGAACGTGATGGGGTTGAGGACTTTGTACGTACTATTACTGGTGAAGGTGTAACTGTTGCTCTTGGTCACTCTAATGCTACATTTGATGAAGCTAAAAAAGCTGTTGATGCCGGGGCTAGTGTCTGGGTACATGCATACAATGGTATGCGTGGATTGACTCACCGTGAACTTGGGATGGTTGGCGCTATGTATGAATTGCCTCACACTTATGCAGAATTGATTTGTGATGGTCATCACGTGGATCCTAAGGCTTGCGAAATTCTTCTTAAACAAAAAGGAACTGAAAATATTGCCCTTATCACTGACTGTATGACAGCAGGTGGTTTGCAAGATGGCGATTATATGTTAGGTGAATTTCCAGTTGTAGTTGCAAATGGGACTGCTCGCCTTAAATCTACAGGTAACTTGGCAGGTTCCATACTCAAACTTAAAGATGGTTTGAAAAATGTTGTTGAGTGGGGAATTGCAAATCCTCATGAAGCAGTCATGATGGCTAGTCTGAACCCAGCTAAATCAGTTCATATCGATGACGTCTGTGGACAAATTCGTGAAGGCTACGATGCAGACTTTATCGTGTTAGATAAAGATTTGGAATTAGTAGCAACTTATCTAGATGGTGAAAAACGTTATCAAGCATAATTTCTAAAGAAGAAACTTGTTTAGTTTCTTCTTTTTTAAAAGTTCTATAATGAAGTTAGCCACCCAGCCCTCCTAAAAATTAGATACTTCAACTAGCTTATAGCTAGTCCTCGATTTCATTTGATAAGAGGCTTGATGCTGTTAGGCTGGCGAGCCAAGGCTAAGACTAGCCTTGGTTTAGCTGACGAAACAGCTTCAAGCCTCTTATCAAATGAAAGCTAATTATAGGCATAAGAAAACACCTCTGTGTTATACTTGTTGTTCACCACAAACACAAGAAAGGCACAGAGATGCAAGACAATTATACTACAAAAGGTAAACATTTGACAATCGATAGCCGTCGCTTAATCGAACGATGGAAAAAAGAAGGAAAATCAAATAGAGAAATTGCCTCTCTACTTGGAAAAGCTCCTCAAACTATCCACACTGAAATCAAGCGTGGGACAGTCCTACAATGTCTTGAAAAAGGGCGCTTCAAAAAGGTTTATTCTGCCGACTATGCTCAACGATCTTATGAAAGCAATCGCAAGCGCTCGGTCAAGAAATCAAGCTTAACCAAGGAACTAAAGGAAAAGATTCTCCACTATCATAATCAAAAGTTTTCTCCTGAAATGATGGTCAAGGCTAAAGGGGTTAACGTGGGCATTTCTACCATCTACTACTGGATTCATCATGGAAAATTGGGGTTAACCAAACAGGATCTGCTCTATCCTAGAAAAGGAAAATCTGTTAAGAAACAAGCTAGCACCAATTTTAAACCCGCTGGTCAATCTATCGAACAGAGGCCTGAAGCTATTAATCTGCGATTGGGAAATGGGCATTATGAGATTGATACGGTTCTGCTTACAAGAGCGAAAAACTATTGTTTACTGGTCTTAACTGATCGAAGGACTAGGCATCAAATCATCCGATTAATTCCAAATAAAAGCGCTGAGTCGGTCAATCAGGCTCTAAAACTCATCTTAAAACAACATCAAATTCTTTCCATCACGGCAGATAACGGAACAGAATTCAACCGCTTGTCTGATGTGTTTTCTAAGGAACATATCTATTATGCACACCCCTATGCCTCTTGGGAAAGGGGAACTAATGAGAATCACAACAGGCTCATTCGTAGATGGTTACCTAAAGGAACTAAGAAAACGACTCCCAAAGAAGTCGCATTCATCGAAAAGTGGATTAATAACTATCCTAAAAAATGCTTGAACTACAAGTCCCCTAGAGAATTTCTTCTTGCTGGCTAACTTGAACTTGAAATTTAGCGTTTCTTCTTTTTTAAAATAAAATTTGTTATTTCTTTCACAAATTACTTGATTTTTTCAATGAAAAGGCTTGTAATTATGATATAAATAATACAAATAAAAAAGCGGAGGATTGCTTATGAAAGCTTATACTTACGTTAAACCAGGCCTTGCGTCATTTGTTGATGTAGACAAACCAGTTATTCGCAAGCCAACAGATGCTATTGTGCGTATCGTTAAGACTACTATTTGTGGTACAGACCTTCATATTATTAAAGGGGATGTTCCTGCTTGTAAGAGTGGAACTATCCTAGGACATGAAGGAATTGGTATTGTAGAGGAAGTCGGAGCAGGAGTTTCAAACTTCAAAAAGGGTGATAAGGTTTTGATTTCTTGCGTTTGTGCATGTGGCAAGTGTTACTATTGTAAAAAAGGAATCTATGCTCACTGTGAAGACGAAGGGGGTTGGATTTTTGGGCATTTGATCGACGGTATGCAAGCAGAATATCTTCGTGTGCCTCATGCTGACAATACTCTTTATCATACTCCAGCTGACTTGTCTGATGAAGCTTTGGTTATGTTATCTGATATCTTGCCAACTGGCTATGAAATTGGTGTCTTAAAAGGGAAAGTTGAGCCTGGTTGTAGTGTAGCTATCGTTGGTTCAGGGCCAGTCGGATTAGCAGCTCTTTTGACGGCACAATTCTATTCTCCAGCTAAATTGATTATGGTGGACCTAGACGATAACCGCTTGGATACTGCAGTTTCTTTCGGAGCTACTCATAAGATTAATTCTTCAGACCCTGAAAAAGCAATTCAAGAAATTTATGATTTAACAGATGGTCGAGGTGTGGATGTTGCTATAGAAGCTGTTGGTATTCCTGCAACGTTTGATCTCTGCCAAAAGATTATTGGTGTAGATGGAACAGTAGCCAACTGTGGTGTGCATGGTAAACCAGTTCAGTTTGATTTGGACACTCTTTGGATTCGGAACATTAACGTGACTACCGGATTGGTTTCTACCAATACAACTCCTCAGCTTTTGAAAGCCTTAGAAAGTCATAAAATTGAACCTGAAAAATTGGTAACTCATTATTTCAAACTTAGTGAAATAGAAAAGGCCTATGAAGTATTTAGTAAGGCCGCCGATCATCATGCGATTAAAGTGATCATTGAAAACGATATTTCAGAAGGTTAATCTTGTTTTTAAATCCAGTTATTCGTTTTTGAATAGCTGGATTTTTTGAAAATGTTATATAATTCGTGAAAATGAGCAAAATTCTTTCATTGTTCTCAAAATTTCGCTATAATATACGGTACAAAGGAAGTTAAACTATGTATCGAGTTATAAAAATGTACGGAGATTTTGAACCGTGGTGGTTTATAGAAGGCTGGGAAGACGACGTTATTGCGAGCAAAAAATTTGATAACTATTATGACGCCTTGAAATATTATAAGTCTTGTTGGTTTGAGTTAGAAAAGGAGATTCCCCTTTACAAAAGTAGAGGAGACTTGATGACTATTTTTTGGGATCCAGAAGATAAACGCTGGTGTGAAGAATGCGATGAATTCCTTCAGCAATATCATTCCTTGGCTTTGTTGGAAGATGGTCAAGTCATTCCTGACGAAAAATTTAGACCTGGTTACGAAAAGCAGACTGGTTTAGAAATCCACCGTACTTGTCGCATAAAAAAAGAAGAAACAACTTTTTAATGAAGTTGTTTCTTCTTTTTTTTATATTTTCTTCGAATAATAAGAATGAGGAGGAAGATATGGTACAAATACTTGCACAAGAATTGATTACATTGGCTAAAAAACAGGGAGCTCAGGACATCTATTTTGTTCCCAAGGATAGGGTCTATGAGCTACATATGCGAATTGGAGACGAGAGGCGATTTATTGATAGTTATGACTTTGAAAAGTTGGGTGCTGTCATTAGTCATTTTAAGTTTATTGCGGGGATGAACGTTGGAGAAAAACGCCGTAGTCAGCTTGGTTCCTGTGATTATCATCATGGAGACAAGGTTTCTTCATTACGCTTATCGACGGTGGGAGATTATCGTGGTCATGAGAGTCTAGTAATCCGGCTTTTGCATGATACAGAACAAGAGTTGCGCTTCTGGTTTCAAGACCTTAAGGAACTGGAAAAGGGCTTTAGGCAACGCGGGCTTTATCTTTTTGCAGGCCCCGTAGGAAGTGGTAAAACTACTTTGATGCATGAATTAGCCAAGTCATTGTTCAAGGGACAACAGGTCATGTCCATTGAAGATCCAGTAGAAATTAAGCAAGAAGAAATGCTACAATTACAGCTCAATGAAGCTATCGGACTTAGCTATGAGAACTTGATAAAACTTTCCCTACGACATCGTCCAGATCTTTTAATTATTGGAGAAATTCGAGATAGTGAAACAGCCCGTGCCGTTGTACGAGCTAGTCTGACAGGTGCCACGGTATTCTCGACAATCCATGCAAAGAGTGTTCGTGGGGTTTATGAGCGTCTTTTAGAACTTGGCGTCAGCGAAGATGAACTCGGAGTTGTTTTACAAGGTGTATGCTACCAAAGATTGATTGGGGGAGGAGGAATTATTGATTTTGCAAACCAAGATTATCAAGAACACCAAGCAAACAAGTGGAATGAGCAAATTGACCAACTTTTTAAAGACGGACATATCACTGCCCTTCAAGCTGAAACGGAGAAAATTAGCTACCAGTAAACAGAAGAAAATCATCACTCTCTTTAACAATTTGTTTTCCAGTGGTTTTCACATGGTAGAAATTATTTCTTTTCTAGATAGAAGTCTCTTATTGGAAAAGGAATATGTATCGCAGATGCGTTTAGGACTCTCGCAGGGAAACTCCTTCTCGGAAATGATGGGGACTTTAGGTTTTTCAAGTTCAATTGTCACACAACTTTCCTTGGCTGAAGTTCATGGGAATCTTCATTTGAGTTTAGGGAAAATTGAGGAGTATCTAGATAATCTTGCTAAGGTCAAGAAAAAGTTAATCGAAGTTGCGACCTATCCAATCATTTTGTTAGCTTTCTTACTGCTCATTATGTTGGGGTTGCGAAATTATCTCTTGCCCCAACTGGATAGTAGTAACATAGCTACCTTAGTGATTAGCAACCTACCACAGATTTTTTTGGGGATTACTCTATTGCTAGGTCTTGCATCTTTAACAGGATTGATTTTTTACAGAAAATCTAGGAAGATACCAGTCTTTTCTTTTCTAGCTAGAATCCCCTTTCTAGGTGTGTTTGTTCAGTATTATCTGACTGCCTATTATGCTAGAGAATGGGGTAATATGATTGGTCAAGGTCTGGAGCTATCACAGATTTTCCAGATGATGCAGGAGCAAGGGAATCCTCTTTTTAAGGAAATTGGACACGATTTAGATCAAGCTTTGCAAAGTGGGTATGAATTTTCTATGGTTGTGCAGAATTATCCTTTTTTTAGAAGAGAGTTGGGATTGATTATTGAATATGGAGAGATCAAATCCAAGTTGGGAAGCGAATTGGAAATCTATGCAGAGAAAACTTGGGAATCCTTCTTTACTCGAGTTAATCGTACTATGAACTTAGTTCAACCCCTGGTCTTTATTTTCGTAGCCCTACTAATCGTTTTATTGTACGCAGCCATGTTGCTGCCAATGTATCAAAATATGGAGGTAAATTTTTAGATGAAAAAAATGATGATGAAATTAAAAAAAGCTAAGGTAAAAGGGTTCACTCTGGTAGAAATGTTGGTCGTATTGCTCATCATTAGCGTCCTACTCTTACTGTTTGTACCAAATCTAACGAAGCAAAAGGATGCAGTGAATGACAAGGGGAAAGCAGCAGTCGTCAAGGTGGTAGAAAGCCAGGCCGAACTCTATAGTCTGGAGAAAAATGAGGATGCTAGTCTAAGTAAACTTCAGGCAGATGGACGTATCACTGCTGAGCAAGCAAAAGCTTACAAAGAGTATCATGATAAACAAAAGACAAGTCAAACAGTTGCGGATTAGGGCTTTTACCATGCTAGAAAGTCTATTGGTATTAGGGATAGTCAGTCTGTTAGCCTTGGGTTTGTCAAGTTCAGTTCAGTCCACTTTTGCGGCTGTGGAAGAACAAATTTTCTTTATGGAGTTTGAGGAACTTTATCGAGAAACCCAGAAGCGAAGTCTGGCTAGCCAGCAAAAGATGAACTTGATTTTAGAAGAGAGAAGCATTAGTAATGGCTATCAGAAATTGGCCATCCCTAAAGGGATTCAGCTTCAGTCACATCAGTCAATCACCTTTGATAAGGCAGGGGGGAGTTCATATCTGGTTAGCATCAGATTTCAAACAAGGAAAGAAGTGGTTCGCTACCGACTAAATATAGGAAATGGGAAGATTAAACGTATTCAAGAAGCAAAAAATTAAGGCGGTTATTTTACTGGAGGCAGTGATTTCACTAGCTATTTTTGCCAGTATTGCAACCCTCTTGTTAGGGCAGATTCAAGAAAGTAGACGACAGGAAACAAGACTCTTAGAACAGGAAGAAGTTTTGCGTGTGGCTCGTATGGCTTTGCAGACTGGACAAAAGCAGTTGACTGTCAATAGGCTTACAGTTCGTGTTGTCTCGAATGAGCGAGGTTTGGAGGTGTATCATGGAACTGAAAAATTACTGGCGATTCAAGATAAGTAGAGTCAGAGCTTTTACACTTTTAGAATCCCTGGTTGCTCTTATTGTGATTAGTGGGAGTTTGCTTCTTTTTCAATCTATGAGCCAACTCTTGGTTTCAGAAGTTCGCTACCAGCAGAAAAGTGAGCAAAAAGAATGGCTCTTATTTGTGGATCAGCTGGAAGCAGAGCTGAATCGAGCCCAATTTGAAAAAGTGGAGAATGAAAGACTTTACCTCAAACAGGATGGAAAACCTATTTCCATGGGAAAATCAAAGTCAGATGATTTTCGTAAAACAGATGCTAGTGGACGTGGCTATCAACCCATGGTCTACGGTCTGAAATCAGCACATATTTACCAAAAAGGGCAAAATGTTCATTTCAATTTTCAATTTGAAAAGGGACTAGAGAGGGAGTTTATCTATCGTGTGGAAAAAGAAAAAAGTTAGAGCTGGAGTTCTCCTTTACGCTGTCACTATTGCTGGAATTTTTAGTCTCTTGTTACAGTTTTATCTGAACCGGCAAGTAGCTCATCATCAGGATTATGCACTGAACAAAGAAAAACTTCTTGCATTTGCAATTGCTAAGAGGACCTATGAAAAAGCTAGTTCTGAGAGTGGTCAGCAGTCATTTAATGCAGGAAAGGCAACTTATCGTAATGACCAAAAGGGATTTACAGCGATTGTTGACACTGGGAAAAATCAATTTGAATTTCGTTTTCCACCTTTGAAAAAGACTGACGACAAGACGAAGAAAACAGAAAAAAAGTCAAAAGAAGAAAGCGAGAAGAAAAAAGAAGAACCGGTAAAAAATGAGGCCACCGAGACATCTAAAGTTGCTCCTTCTAAGAATGAAATGATAAGACATAGATTATCAGATTTGTAAAATCTAGTTTAAGTGGTGATGTTGGACTCAGTGGGTTAGGACGAGGTTTTTGATTGAAATCATGCTATAATAGATACATATGGAGGACGGAAAATGGCAAGTGTAAAATTGTATCTAGTGCGTCATGGGAAAACAATGTTTAATACGATTGGGCGTGCTCAAGGTTGGAGTGATACTCCCCTAACAGCTGAGGGAGAGCGAGGTATTCATGAATTGGGAATTGGTTTGCGTGAGTCAGGCTTAAGATTTGAGCGGGCTTATTCGAGTGACTCAGGACGTACCATCCAGACTATGGGAATTATCCTTGAGGAATTAGGTTTGACAGGGCAAATTCCTTATCGTATGGATAAGCGAATCCGTGAATGGTGCTTTGGTAGTTTTGATGGTGCATATGATGGAGACCTCTTTATGGGAATTATTCCACGTATTTTCAAAGTGGATCATGTCCATCAATTGTCCTATGCGGAGCTAGCTGAAGGTCTGGTAGAAGTAGACACAGCAGGCTGGGCTGAAGGCTGGGAAAAACTAAGTGGTCGTATTTGGGAAGGCTTTGAGGCCATCGCCAAGGAAATGGAAGCGAATGGGGGAGGGAATGCCCTCGTAGTCAGCCATGGAATGACTATTGGAACCATTGTTTATTTAATTAACGGCATGCATCCGCATGGTCTTGATAATGGGAGTGTAACAATCCTCAAGTACCAAGATGGTCAGTTCTCAGTCAAGATTGTTGGGGATCGTAGCTACCGTGAAATTGGACAAGCTAAACTAGAGGAGCAAGCTAGTTCAGAGAAATAAAACTTCTGTTCTCAATTAGAAGAATTTTAAACGATTTTATAGAATGCTGATGTCGTGATTCACAAGCTTGCGAGAGCTGAGTGCTTTGACAATAGCATTCTTTTTTGTTAGAATAGTATCAACATGAAAGCATAAGAAGGGACTGACAGAACTGTCGTCCCCTTTTGTCTATCTTATTAAGGGGGAAATATGCTGTTTCAGAAAATAAAAACTTATAAATGGCAGGCCCTGGCTTCCTTGGTTATGACAGGTCTAATGGTGACGAGTTCACTCTTGCAACCACGTTATTTGCAGGAGGTTTTAGAGGCCCTACTAACAGGTGATAATGAAGCTATTTATACTATCGGTTTTTGGTTGATTCTTGTTGCCTTGATTGGTTTGGTCGCAGGTGGCATCAATGTTGTGTTAGCGGCCTACATTGCGCAAGGAGTTTCGTCTGACTTGCGTGAAGATGCCTTTCGTAGGATTCAAACTTTTTCATACGCCAATATTGAGAAGTTTAATGCAGGGAACCTCGTTGTGCGTATGACTAACGATATCAACCAGATTCAAAACGTCGTTATGATGACCTTCCAAATCCTCTTTCGACTACCGATTTTATTTATTGGTTCCTTTATATTAGCCGTTGTCACTCTGCCTTCGCTGTGGTGGGTGCTGGTTCTTATGGTCGTTTTGATCGTCGCCATGACAGGTCTTATGATGGGAATGATGGGGCCTCGATTTGCAAAATTCCAGAACTTATTGGAGCGTATCAATGCCATTGCCAAAGAAAATTTACGTGGTGTGCGCGTGGTTAAGTCTTTTGTCCGAGAAAAAGACCAGTTTGCTAAGTTTACGCAGGTGTCAGATGAATTATTGGGAGAAAACCTTTATATTGGTTATGCCTTTTCTGTTATGCAACCTGCAATGATGTTAATTTCGTATGGGGCTGTTTTTCTCTCAATCTGGCTTGTAGCAGGTATGGCAGAGTCAGATCCATCAGTCGTTGGTTCCATTGCTTCCTTTGTGAACTATCTGAGTCAGATTATCTTTACTATCGTTATGGTTGGATTTTTGGGGAATTCAGTCACTCGTGCCATGATTTCCCTCCGTCGTATTCGCGAAATCCTTGATACAGAACCGGCTATGACCTTCAAGGATGTGGAAGATGAAGAATTAGAAGGAAGTCTCAGTTTTGAAAATGTAACCTTCACCTATCCAAATGATGAGGAACCTATCCTAAAAGATGTATCCTTCGATATCGCAGCTGGTGAGATGGTTGGGGTTGTCGGAGCAACTGGTGCAGGTAAATCAACCTTGGCTCAGTTGATTCCACGACTGTTTGATCCTCAGCAAGGTTCAATCAAAATTGGCGGAAAGGACATTCGTACAGTTAGTGAAGGGACACTTCGCAAAACAGTTTCTATCGTCTTACAGAGAGCCATTCTTTTTAGTGGAACCATCGCAGATAACCTCAGACAAGGAAAGGGAGATGCGACAGTTTCAGAACTGGAACGCGCAGCTCGTATCGCCCAGGCCAGTGAATTTATTAGTCGTATGGACTTAGCCTTTGAAAGTCCGGTTGAAGAACGTGGGACCAACTTTTCTGGTGGACAAAAACAACGAATGTCCATTGCTCGTGGGATTGTCAGCAATCCTAAAATCTTGATATTTGATGATTCTACTTCTGCCCTTGATGCCAAGTCAGAGCGCTTGGTTCAAGAGGCTCTTAACAAGGATTTGAAGGGAACGACTACGATTATCATCGCGCAAAAGATTAGCTCTGTTGTTCATGCTGATAAAATTTTAGTGCTTGACCAAGGTCGCTTGATTGGTCAAGGTAAACATGCTGACTTGGTTGCAACAAACCCAGTTTATCGTGAAATTTACGAAACGCAAAAAGGAAAGGAGGAGTAGGATGAAGACAGTTGAATTTTTTTGGAACTATTTTAAAGTTTACAAGACATCCTTTGTCGTTGTTATTGCTATGATTATCATTGCAACGATTGCACAAGCCCTCTTTCCAGTATTTGCAGGTCAAACAGTCACAGAGCTGGCTAACTTGGTTATAGCCTATCAAAATGGTAACCCAGATATGGTTTGGCAAAGTCTCCTAGGACTCCTGCTCAATCTTGCCTATATTTTAATCGTTTTAGTAGTTTCTAGTCTTATCTATATGGTCTTGATGAGCCGAATTATTGCCGAATCTACAAATGAGATGCGTAAGGAACTTTTTGGCAAGCTTTCTCGCTTGACGGTTTCCTTCTTTGATCGCCATCAAGATGGGGATATCCTGTCACGTTTTACCAGTGATTTGGATAATATTCTCCAAGCTTTCAACGAAAGTTTAGTGTCTGTCATGACTAATATTGCCCTTTTTATTGGCTTGCTGATTGTCATGTTCGCAAAAAATGTCACCTTGGCTTTAATCACAATTGCCAGCACTCCAATAGCTGTTATCATGTTGTTCTTTATCCTGAAGCTAGCGCGGAAATATACAAACCTCCAACAAAAGGAAGTTGGGAAGCTCAATGCTTATATGGATGAGAGTATCTCTGGACAAAAAGCAGTTATCGTTCAAGGTATCCAAGAAGATGTGATTGCTGGTTTTGTTGAGCAAAATGAACGGGTTCGAAAGGCCACTTTCAAGGGCAGAATGTTTTCAGGAATTCTCTTTCCTGTCATGAACGGAATGAGCTTGGTCAATACAGCAGTAGTTATTTTTGTCGGTTCAGCTGTATTATTGAATGATCAGAGTATCGAGACAGCAACTGCACTTGGTTTGATTGTCATGTTTACTCAGTTTTCGCAACAGTATTATCAGCCCATTATCCAATTGGCAGCGAGCTGGGGAAGTTTGCAACTGGCCTTTACAGGAGCGGACCGTATCCAAGAAATGTTTGATGCAGAGGAAGAAATTCGTCCTCAAGATGCTCCAATCTTTAACGAATTAAAAGAGGGTGTGGAGATTCGTAACGTAGACTTCTCCTACCTGCCAGGAAAACCCATTTTGAAAGATGTCAGCATCTCAGCTCCAAAAGGGAAAATGATTGCGGTAGTTGGTCCGACAGGTTCAGGGAAAACAACTATCATGAACTTAATCAATCGTTTTTATGATGTGGATGCAGGTAGTATCAGCTTTGATGGAACAGATATTCGTGAGTTTGATTTAGACAGTTTGCGAAGTAAGGTAGGAATTGTTCTACAGGATTCTGTTTTATTTAGTGGAACCATTCGAGACAATATTCGATTCGGTGTACCGGATGCTAGTCAGGAGATGATCGAAGCAGCTGCTAAGGCTACACACATCCATGACTACATCGAAAGCTTGCCAGATAAGTATGATACTTTGATTAATGATGACCAGAGCGTCTTCTCAACCGGTCAAAAACAGTTGATTTCCATCGCTCGTACCTTGATGACAGATCCACAGGTCTTAATCTTGGATGAGGCAACATCAAACGTTGATACTGTAACAGAAAGTAAGATTCAAAATGCCATGGAAGCTATTGTGGCAGGAAGAACTAGTTTTGTGATTGCTCACCGCCTGAAAACCATTCTCAATGCCGATCAGATTATTGTCCTTAAGGACGGTGAGGTTATCGAACAAGGAAATCATCACGAATTACTCAAGCTTGGAGGTTTTTACTCCGAACTGTACCATAATCAATTTGTCTTTGAATAAGCAAAAAAGTTGTCCTAATTTTGGGCAACTTTTTCTGATAAAAAAATTTTATCACGGACTTAAAAAATACATATTAGACAGGAGTGGGTAAGGGTGATAAGATAAGATTATCAATGGAGAACGAAAGGAAGTCAGTAATGGTAAGAACAGTTGTTGGAGTAGCGGCAAACCTATGTCCTGTAGACGCAGAAGGAAAAAACATCCACTCATCTGTATCCTGTAAATTTGCTGAAAGTATTCGTCAGGTTGGCGGACTTCCTTTGGTCATTCCGGTTGGTGATGAGACACTTGTCCATGACTATGTAGAAATGATTGATAAGCTCATCTTGACTGGGGGACAAAATGTTCATCCTCAGTTTTATGGTGAGGAAAAAACAATTGATAGCGACGACTATAACCTAGCTCGCGACGAGTTTGAGCTAGCTCTTCTACAAGAAGCCTTGCGTCAGAACAAACCAATCTTAGCCATTTGCCGTGGCGTTCAGCTTGTCAACGTTGCTTTTGGTGGGACACTCAATCAGGATATTGAAGGTCATTGGCAAGGTCTACCTTTTGGGACTTCACATTCTATTGAGACAGTGGATGGCAGTGTAGTGTCTAAATTATTTGGTAAAGAAAGTCAGGTTAACTCAGTACATCGTCAGAGTATTAAAGACTTGGCACCCAATTTCCGCGTGACGGCTGTGGATCCACGTGATCAAACTGTTGAAGCAATCGAATCTATTGATGAGCACCGTATTATTGGTCTCCAGTGGCATCCAGAATTCTTGGTCAATGAAGAAGATGGCAACTTAGAATTATTTGAGTATTTATTGAATGAATTATAACGACTGGAAACCTAGTCGTTTTTTTGTCTTATTTCGTTCAAATTTTAATATTGTAACATTTTTTACGCAAATGTTTAAATTATGATAAAATTTGGAAAAATTCAGTATAAAAACTTGAAAAAATCTAAGGTAAGGGTTATGATAGAAGAGAAGAAATTTTGGAGGAATATTATGTCACATATTAAATTTGATTATTCAAAAGTATTAGATAAATTTGTTGCACCACATGAACTAGATTATATGCAGCCTCAAGTGACTGCAGCAGATTCTGCTCTGCGAAATGGTACAGGTCCTGGGGCAGAAATGACTGGCTGGTTGAACTTACCTGAAGAATATGACAAAGATGAATTTGCTCGTATTCAAAAGGCTGCTGCTAAAATCCAATCTGATAGTGAGGTATTGATCGTAATCGGTATTGGTGGTTCCTATTTAGGAGCTCGTGCAGCTATTGATTTCTTGAATAATTCTTTTGTAAATCTACAAAGCAAGGAAGAACGCAAGGCACCTCAAATCCTCTATGCTGGAAATTCTATTTCCTCAAGCTATTTGGCTGATTTGGTAGACTATGTATCGGACAAAGATTTCTCTGTCAACGTTATTTCTAAGTCAGGAACGACTACAGAGCCTGCTATTGCTTTCCGTGTCTTCAAAGAACTATTGGTTAAGAAGTATGGTCAGGAAGAAGCAAATAAACGGATTTATGCAACTACAGACCGCGCTAAAGGTGCAGTTAAGGTTGAAGCAGATGCTAATGGCTGGGATACTTTTGTAGTGCCTGATAGTGTAGGTGGTCGTTTTACAGTATTGACAGCAGTGGGGCTCTTGCCAATCGCAGCTGCAGGAGCTGATATCAGCAAGTTAATGGAAGGAGCAAATGCTGCTCGCAAGGCTTATGCTTCTGATAAGTTGGCTGAAAATGAAGCATATCAATATGCAGTTGTACGCAATATCTTGTACCGTAAAGGTTATCTGACAGAAGTTCTAGCTAACTATGAACCATCTCTGCAATACTTCTCTGAGTGGTGGAAGCAACTGGCTGGTGAGTCAGAAGGGAAAGACCAAAAAGGGATTTATCCAACTTCAGCTAACTTCTCAACAGACTTGCACTCTCTGGGACAATTTATCCAGGAAGGTACCCGTATCCTCTTTGAAACAGTTATCCGTGTAGATAAACCTCGCAAAAATGTGCTGATTCCTGAATTGGCAGAAGACTTGGACGGTCTTGGCTACTTGCAAGGAAAAGATGTTGACTTTGTCAATAAAAAAGCTACAGATGGAGTGCTGTTAGCACACACTGATGGTGGAGTTCCAAATATGTTTGTGACACTGCCTGAGCAAGATGAGTTCACTTTGGGCTACACTATTTACTTCTTTGAGTTGGCTATTGCTCTTTCTGGCTACCTGAATGGTATCAATCCATTTGACCAGCCTGGAGTTGAAGCTTATAAGAAAAACATGTTTGCTCTTCTTGGGAAACCAGGCTTTGAAGAGCTGGGTGCTGAGTTGAATGCACGCCTTTGATTCTCATATGCTTTGAGTTCATTTAGAATATAAAAAGATCCACAAGTTCATTTCTTGTGGATTTTTAGTACAAGCCTCTTAATTAGTTTATTATTTTTTTTAAAAGTGTAAAAAAGAGTGTCTTAATTCTTTTATGAAAGCGCTGTATAATTGCCTTGTAAATAAAATTTGAGAGGTATCAAAATGAATGATTGGTTAAACATAAAAGGCAAAACAGTTCTTGTGACTGGCGCGTCATCTGGGATCGGTAAGGCAATCGTTGAAGAATTGCTGGAATTAGGAGTCAATGTAGCGAATTTTGATCTTAGCGACAACGATTTGCGTCACCCGAATCTATTATTTGTAAAAGTTGATGTAACTTCTCGCTCTGAAGTAGAAGAGGGTGTTGCCAAAATAGTTGAAAGATTTGGCAATATTGATGCAGTGGTCAATAATGCAGGGATTAATATCCCTAGATTATTAATCGATGCAGAAAATCCTAAAGGTCCTTACGAATTGGACGATGAGACGTTCGAAAAAGTAACGATGATTAATCAAAAAGGTTTGTATCTGGTTAGTCAGGCAGTGGGACGTATTTTAGTGAAAAATGGAAAAGGTGTAATTGTGAACATGGCTTCAGAAGCAGGCTTGGAAGGTTCTGAAGGACAAAGTGCCTATGCTGCCACAAAAGCAGCAGTCTATAGTTACACTCGTTCATGGGCAAAAGAGCTGGGTAAGCATGGTGTACGTGTGGTTGGAATTGCTCCAGGAATTATGGAAGCTACGGGACTTCGAACTCTTTCTTATGAGGAAGCTCTTGCTTATACCCGTGGAAAGACGGTAGAAGATATTCGAGCTGGTTATGCTTCAACTTCAACAACTCCTTTGGGACGAAGTGGTAAACTACGGGAAGTAGCTGACCTTGTAGCATTCTATATTTCAGACCGTTCTAGCTATATAACTGGAGTCACTACAAATATTGCCGGAGGGAAAACTCGCGGTTAAAAAAATGAAGGTGAGGAAGAGAGTTGACCATAGTAAATCGATGGTATAATATTTTAGAAAAAATGGTCTCACAGCCAACTTATTCCTTGGTAGATATGCGCTCAGAGCTGGATATTAGTATGCAAACCTTGCAAAAGAGTATCCAACAATTAAATGATGTTTTGGCTCCGAGTATCCAGATTATCTCACAAGATGATCAGTTAATGTTAGAGGTGTATGACTATACTGAGTTGGAAAGGATTTTATCTGGTAGTTTAAAACGGGAGAGTGACTTCAATTCTTCCAGTAAAAGAATTGCCTATTTACTAAAACGTTTAATTGAGTCAACCTCCCCTCTTCTTATTGACGACTTGGCTGAGGAAGCAGGTGTTAGTAGAAGTACCCTTAATAAGGATTTAAAACAAGTAAAATCTTTGGCAGAGAGTTACTCTATCACTATTTCAGGAAAGCCCAACCGTGGGCTGGAGGTCTTGGGGTCCGAGCTGAATTTGCGCTTGCTCTATATTCACCAAGTGGCCCCTTACTTTGAAGGAAAGACACTCACCGAGGCAACATCTTCTTTTCTGGAGACGCTACTCCAGGAGTATAAAATCCCGAAAGAAACAAAGGAACTCCTTCGAAAGACAATTTCAATTATGGTGGAGCGTATTCATGCATCTAGGGTGTTGAGTTGCCCTATTCCTTACTATAGGAATGATTTAACAGAGACACCTTTGGTTGAAAAATTAATCTATCATATTGAGATGACTTATAAGATTTCCCTCAGTCAGTTTGAGATAGACTTTTTGTGTTTTCCGTTTAATATCCGTTTTATTGACACTTTAAGCAAGCCGTCTTATCAATCTGAACAGCTTGCAAACATTTTTCAAGGGATTGTCAAGAAAGTCAAAGAAACAATGTTGGTTAACTTTGATGATGAAGAATTATTTGAAGAAATCAAGTCTCATCTAGGCTCCTTAATCAATCGACTGATTTTCCATGTGCAAGCTAATGATATATTCCATGGCGAGGTTCAAACTCAATATCCTTTTGCTTTTGAAATGGCGAAAATTGCTGGAGAAGAACTATCTGCAATTTTTGGTTCTGAATTGGAATTATCTGAAATCGGATATCTGGCTTTGTATTTTGAAATGATTTTAAGAAAGCAAAACTCTGTTGTAAATGGTTCTCGCAAGCAGATAGCTGTAGTTTGCACAACAGGAAGAGGAACTGCTGCGATGATTATTCAGCAACTCAGACGAATTCTTGGAAATGATGTAGACATTACTCAGTATTCTGAAGAGGATTTTAATCTGGATTTGAATCAGGACTATTTCGCGATTTTTACGACAGTTCCTCTAAAATATAAAGATTCTAAATCTCCAGTCATTCAAGTTAATCATCTTTTTGATGATCAATGGCTGCAGGAAGAATGGCAGAGGGCCAATGCTTTTCATCAAAAAAATCTAGAAACAGTCAGCTTACGTTTTCTTCGTTTGACTCCCCAAAAAACCTATCAGCAATACTTGCTAAATATGGTTGCAGAGTTAGAGAAACTTCAGATGATTGATGAAGGTTTTAGAAATCGGATAATTGATAGGGATAAAAAACAATCAACCATTTTTGGTGGAGGAATTGCCTTCCCCCATACAATTAACCAGGGTTATGCAAAGACTATTTTAATGTTTGGAAAGCTAGAAGAGCCTTATCAAAAAGGAGATGATTGGATTGAATTTATCTTTCTAGTCGCCATTCCCTCAGAAATTGAAAGCAAAATGGAGAGTGAATTGCTGGAATTGTATGACGACATTTTTCGAATTGCAGGAGAGCCTTCTCTAAAAGAAGCATTGAGGGCTGTAGAAACAGAGACAGAGTTTCTATCATTTTCTAAGAGCAAAGGAGTATTTTAATGAATTCGCTAATAATTTTCGCTGTATTTGTCATGGCAGCTTATATATTTCAAATGTTCCTCGGCTGGCAGCAACTCAAAGACTTCAATAAGACCTATACGATGCTCCGAAAACTGGGGCGCGTAGCGATTGGCAGGAAGTCCGGAAGAATCAAATCCGGTACGATTGTCATGTTCGCGGTTGATGAAAACGGTCGGGTTCTTAAAGCTAGCAAAATGCAAGGAGTCACAATCTTAGCACGTTTTCAAAATATGGACGATTATGTTGGAGAAGACATCCATTATTTTGACAAGTATAATCCTCTTGTGAGAAAAGAAAATAAGTTGATGCAATCAGCCATAGAAGATGCTAGAAAAGTCTATCTTTGGAATGAGGCAGGTATTGAGAAAGAGACAAGTTCATCTGATTCTTTTCTGGGATTCGGCTTTTATGCGAATTACTTACAATTATCTATTAAACAGTTATTTAAAAAAAATAAGAAAGGGAGTTCCTTATGAATCACATTACAAATTTTGCAGAGAGTTTTATGAAACTCTTCCAATTAGGTGGAGAAACCTTTATTAGCTGGATGACAAATATTGTACCGCTTGTCTTAATGCTATTGATTGCAATGAATACCCTTATCGCTTTCTTGGGAGAAGAGAAGGTCAATTCCCTGGCTAAGATTTCTGCCAAAAATCCTGTTAGCCGGTATATGATTTTACCTTTCATTTCAGCCTTTATGCTGGGGAATCCGATGGCAATCAGTATGGGACGTTTCTTACCAGAATATTATAAACCTAGTTTTGTAGCAGCTCAGATGCAGTTCTGCCACACTTCAAATGGTGTATTTCCGCATATCAATCCTGGGGAATTGTTTGTATGGATGGGAATTGCAACAGGAATTCAAACTTTAGGTTTAAGTCAAATGGACTTAGCCATTCGTTACATGCTTGTTGGGCTTGTCATGAACTTTGTAGGCGGTTGGGTGACCGATTTTACAACTGCTTATGTAGCAAAACAGCAAGGTGTTACCTTGAGTAAAACATTTGATTTATAGAAAGAGTGAAATTATGTCATATAAGAGTATAAAAGTTGTTAAAGGAAATGGCGGTTTCGGAGGACCTTTGGTCATTACACCTAGTGAAGCTAAGCATAAATTCATCTATATCACTGGCGGAGGAGAAAAGCCAGATATTGTAGATAAAATTGCTGATTTGACCGGTATGGAAGCTGTTAATGGGTTTAAAACTTCTATCCCAGATGAGGAAATTGCTTTAGCAATCGTGGATTGTGGCGGTACTCTTCGCTGTGGTATTTATCCTAAAAAGGGGATCCCTACAATAAATATTGTCGCTACAGGGAAAAGTGGGCCTCTAGCTCAATATATAACCGAGGAAATCTATGTGTCAGCAGTTGGCCTTAATCAAATTTCTGCTGCTAATGAAGACGAAAAAGCGACAACTGTGGTAACTGAAAAGCCAACTTACGATACTAGTAAAAAAATTACAGAGCAAAAAGCTGAAACAAGTATTGTAGCACGAATTGGGATGGGGGCTGGTAAGGTCGTTGCAACTTTCAACCAGGCTGCTCGTGAAGCCATCCAAACAATGCTCAATACAATAATTCCTTTCATGGCCTTTGTTTCCTTGCTGATTGGGGTTATTCAAGGATCCGGTGTTGGAAATTGGCTGGCAAAATTAATGGTTCCCCTAGCGGGGAACATCTGGGGACTCGTTTTAATTGGCTTTATCTGTTCCTTACCATTCCTATCTCCTTTGTTAGGTCCCGGAGCTGTTATTAGTCAGATTATTGGAACTTTAATTGGAGTCGAAATCGGAAAAGGGACTATTCCGCCCCAAATGGCTCTGCCAGCTTTATTTGCTATCAACACTCAAAACGGTTGTGATTTCATTCCTGTAGCACTCGGCCTATCTGAAGCCAAGGCTGAAACAGTTGAGGTTGGTGTCCCTTCGGTACTTTATTCACGCTTTCTCAATGGTGTTCCGCGAGTGCTAGTTGCTTGGATAGCTAGTATTGGTCTTTATCAGTAGACCTTTGATAGATGCCTGAAAACAGAGAACTATTATGTTAAACTTATCTATAAGCCTAAGTTTATGACAAATTAGAGAAAGTATGAATAGAAATCAGATGAAGAAAATTTTTGAAACTAAAGTAATTCAAGTAGGGTCTGAAGCTCAGAATATGATTCAAGATGCCAATATGCTCATTTTATTTGGAGAAGAAGCACCAGAAGATTTATCAGAGTATTGTTTTAAGATTGATAACAAAAATCTGCTAGGTTCAATACTAGAAGGTGGCAAGCTGGTGGTAGATAATCAGGAATATTCGATTAGTTCCGTAGGAAATGTAGTAGAAAAAAATTTAACTGGACTGGGACATATCACGATTTCTTTTGATGGTTCAAAAGAGGGGAGCCTTCCTGGTACACTCCATGTTGTAGCAGAGCAAGCGGTAGTAATTGAGAAAGGTTCTACTATTCAGATTTTTGAAACTGCTTAACCATAATAAAATTTCAAATCAAGCAATTTAGAAAAATAAAAGTCTAAAAAATTGATTCAGAGCCTGGACCAAAAGTCCAGGCTTCTGGGTCTAAATTAGAAAAAATAGATGACGCAGTGGTTGATTGGCAAGTCAATCAAACTAGCCAGTCAGTGCAAGGGAATTTCCAGCAGATGCATCCACAAGGGGTGCCTGAACAGAAGGAAAAGACCAAAAAGGTATCTACCCAACTTCAGCTAACTTCTCAACAGACTTGCACTCATTGGGTCAATTTATCCAAGAAGGAACTCGTATCATGTTTGAAACAGTTGTCCGTGTTGACAAACCACGTAAGAACGTGATTATCCCTACTTTGGAAGAAGATCTTGATGGACTTGGCTACCTCCAAGGAAAAGACGTTGACTTCGTAAACAAAAAAGCGACTGACGGTGTTCTTCTTGCCCATACTGATGGTGACGTACCAAACATGTACGTAACTCTTCCTGAGCAAGATGCCTTCACTCTTGGTTACACAATCTACTTCTTCGAATTGGCTATCGCTCTTTCAGGTTACTTGAATGCCATCAACCCATTTGACCAACCGGGTGTTGAAGCTTACAAACGCAACATGTTTGCCCTTCTTGGTAAACCAGGATTTGAAGAATTGAGCAAAGAACTTAATGCTCGTCTATAATAGAGCTGAAAAGAGAGTGGTTTTACCACTCTTTTTACTATTTCTCGAAAAGAGAAATTGGACTCTGGCACGACTTGTGATATAATATAGAGAGCAAAAAGGCAGACGCCTAGAGACTTTATAGGAGAAGATATGTCAAAAGATATTCGTGTGCGTTATGCACCAAGTCCAACAGGACTACTACACATCGGAAATGCCCGTACAGCATTGTTTAACTACTTGTATGCACGCCACCATGGTGGAACTTTTATCATCCGTATCGAAGACACAGACCGCAAACGTCATGTCGAAGACGGAGAACGTTCACAGCTTGAAAACCTTCGTTGGTTGGGCATGGATTGGGATGAAAGTCCAGAAACTCATGAAAACTACCGCCAATCAGAGCGTTTGGAACTCTATCAAAAATACATTGACCAATTGCTAGCCGAAGGAAAAGCCTACAAATCTTATGTTACAGAAGAAGAGTTGGCAGCAGAACGTGAACGCCAAGAAGCAGCCGGTGAGACACCTCGCTACATCAACGAATACCTTGGCATGAGCGAAGAAGAAAAAGCTGCTTATATCGCAGAACGTGAAGCAGCAGGCATCATCCCAACGGTTCGTTTGGCTGTCAATGAGTCAGGTATCTACAAATGGCATGATATGGTCAAAGGCGATATCGAATTTGAAGGTGGCAATATCGGTGGGGACTGGGTCATCCAAAAGAAAGATGGCTACCCAACTTACAACTTTGCCGTTGTAATTGATGACCACGATATGCAAATCTCTCACGTTATCCGTGGAGACGACCACATTGCTAACACACCAAAACAGCTTATGGTTTATGAAGCACTCGGTTGGGAAGCACCAGAATTTGGTCATATGACCTTGATCATCAACTCTGAAACTGGTAAGAAGTTGTCTAAACGTGACACCAATACCCTTCAGTTCATCGAAGACTATCGTAAGAAAGGTTACCTTCCAGAAGCAGTCTTTAACTTTATCGCTCTTCTTGGCTGGAACCCTGGCGGGGAAGACGAAATCTTCTCTCGCGAAGAACTCATTAAGCTCTTTGATGAAAACCGTCTCAGCAAGTCTCCAGCAGCCTTCGACCAAAAGAAAATGGACTGGATGAGCAATGAGTACATTAAGAATGCAGATCTTGAGACTATCTTTGAAATGGCAAAACCATTCCTTGAAGAAGCAGGACGTTTGACAGACAAGGCTAAAAAATTGGTGGAACTCTACAAACCACAAATGAAGTCAGTTGACGAAATCGTTCCATTGACAGACCTTTTCTTCTCAGACTTCCCAGAATTGACAGAAGCTGAACTCGAAGTCATGGCTGGTGAAACGGTGCCAACGGTACTTGAAGCCTTCAAAGCCAAACTTGAAGCTATGTCAGATGACGAGTTTGTGGTAGAAAATATCTTCCCACAAATCAAAGCAGTCCAAAAAGAAACAGGTATCAAAGGGAAAAACCTCTTCATGCCAATCCGTATCGCTGTTTCAGGTGAAATGCATGGTCCTGAATTGCCAGATACTATTTACTTGCTTGGACGTGAAAAATCAATTCAACATATTGAAAAAATGTTGGCTGAAATTACGAAATAATCTGGCGAAATTAAATTTCGTTCTAGATATTTGTAGTAGTAAAATCTGAGAGAATCACATGGTTCTCTCTTTTTTATTGCCAAAGCAGAATCATATTCAATTAATACTCTTCGAAAATCTCTTCAAACCACGTCAGCTTTATCTGCAACCTCAAAGCCGTGCTTTGAGCAACCTGCGGCTAGCTTCCTAGTTTGCTCTTTGATTTTCATTGAGTATAAATTTTTAAGTGACGCTTTAAAAAGAGTTCTTTTTATATGTACTTATTTGAAAATGCAAAAGTTTTAGTGTATAATACTAAGTGACAGGGCAAGGGAAAGAAGTCAGTGATATGGTAAAATTCTTTACAAACAGACTCGAATTAGCCCAGACATCGTCTATGTTGTTTGTTGAGTCGACTTATTTTTTCTTTGCGTTTTGCTGGACACAGGAAGAAATTCATGAGTTCATGCAACTATCATCCATAACGATGCCTTCGTTTTCGATTCGAAGTTTATATGCGAGACTTTAGATTTAGATGTATATCTTACTAGAGGTGCATATTTTTCTCTTTCTTCTCCCAAAAATAGAAAGAAATCGACCTTGCTCTGTTTACCTTGCGTTAAGCAAGGTTTTTTTGTGGAATAGTAGTGGGCGATTTACGATTTTTCTATCAAGTGGTATAATATTAACTATCCTGATGAATTGAGGAAATCAAATGAAAGAATTTAACAAATCAATCAAATTAGAGCATGTGGCTTATGATATTCGTGGACCAGTTCTTGAGGAAGCCATGCGTATGCGAGCAAATGGAGAAAAAATCCTCCGTTTGAATACAGGGAACCCAGCTGAGTTTGGTTTTACCGCACCAGATGAGGTTATCCATGATTTGATTATGAATGCGCGTGATAGTGAAGGTTATTCAGATTCAAAAGGTATCTTTTCAGCCCGCAAAGCGATTATGCAGTACTGTCAGCTCAAAAAATTTCCAAATGTAGGTATTGATGATATCTACCTTGGAAATGGTGTTAGTGAGCTGATTGTTATGTCCATGCAAGGTCTCTTGGACAATGGCGATGAAGTCTTGGTTCCAATGCCTGACTACCCTCTTTGGACTGCTGCAGTTAGCTTGGCTGGAGGAAATGCTGTTCATTACGTCTGTGATGAAGAAGCTGAATGGTATCCAGACCTAGATGACATTAAGTCTAAGATTAGTTCAAATACTAAGGCTATCGTTTTAATCAATCCAAATAATCCAACGGGAGCCCTCTATCCTAAAGAACTCTTACTAGATATCATTGAGATTGCTCGTCAAAATGACTTGATTATCTTTGCGGATGAAATCTACGACCGTATGGTTATGGACGGCAATGTCCACACACCAGTTGCTAGTTTGGCTCCAGACCTTTTCTGTGTCAGCATGAATGGTCTGTCTAAATCTCACCGTATCGCTGGTTTCCGTGTGGGTTGGATGGTCTTGTCTGGACCTAAACATCATGTAAAGGGATATATTGAAGGTCTCAACATGCTTTCAAACATGCGCCTTTGTTCCAACGTCTTGGCTCAACAGGTTGTTCAAACTTCACTCGGTGGTCACCAATCGGTGGACGAATTACTCTTGCCAGGTGGTCGTATCTATGAGCAAAGAAACTTCATTTATAATGCCATTCAAGATATTCCAGGTTTGTCAGCGGTTAAACCTAAAGCGGGTCTTTATATCTTCCCTAAAATTGACCGCAATATGTATCGTATCGATGATGATGAACAGTTTGTTCTTGATTTCTTGAAGCAAGAGAAGGTGCTTTTGGTTCATGGACGAGGCTTTAACTGGAAAGAGCCAGATCACTTCCGTATCGTTTATCTGCCACGCGTAGATGAGTTAGCCCAAATCCAAGAAAAGATGACTCGTTTCTTGAAGCAGTATCGTAGATAAGAACGAACTAGGTTTCGAGTACAATCAGCAAATTTTATCTCAGAGAAATCAAATGTTTTGATGATTTTAACATTGTTTCTCTGAGTTTTTTCATGTTTAAAAAAAATGTATTGATTATCTGCAATATCCTGAGAAGTTTGAATTTGTTGATTTAGATAATGAAGTATCTGCGATTGAACTTCTTTAATGTTGTGCATATAAATAAAAATGAGCAAGAGTGTAAAATTGAATGGGATAGGGTAGACGAATAAAATGTTAACTACGAAAAAGATTATTGCAGAATTTGATAAAAGTTCTAATGATATTAAATTCCTTGAATTTAACAAAAAACTAACGGATAGTATAGAAAGACCACAAGAACTGAAGTTTATCTTAGAACATTTTTCTTATGTAACTGTGAATGGTTATTTAAAAATTTTGGGGAATGATTCAGAGAATGGCCTCAGTTACTGTAATGAATTGTTTTCAAAATGTTATAATTCGAATCGTTGTTTGATAGCTTATGATATCTTGTGTGGTCTATTTGCAATAAATATTGAAAAATTAAATGTAATAGAATATTTCGCTCCCGATACATTAGAATGGGAGGATTTGGAGATAGATTATAAGGACTTTTTGTATTGGGTGACGACAAATCAGTTAGACACATTTTATCAAGAACTGATAGTACCAGATTTGTTCACATTAGATTTATCGCTTGAAAAAAATGAAGTTGTTTTGACCTCAATGTCATTAAGTTAAGAAATTCAAATACAATTCTGTATTTGGGTTTCTTTTTTTATGTGCTAAACTGATAGTTAAGGAGGTACTTCCCATGATAAAACAGATAAAAGCCCACTTGAATAAGAGTA
>NZ_JASGZS010000024.1:0-29200 GCF_047465525.1 Streptococcus infantis
AAAAAATAGGGTGAAAAAACCTTTATTTGTTATGCAAAAAAATAGAAGATAGGATAGAGAATCACTTTGATGATCTCAATCCTATCTCCTATTCAAATAGTTAGATTACTAACTTAATGACATTGGAGCGGCGGTTGGCTCTCTTTTTTGATTAATTTAGTAGAAAATGACGCTTAGTATTATATTGATAAACTAAGTTTTTTATTTTCCATAATTATTTTTAACTTTTAGTAGCTTCTATCTCTTCTATCTCTTCTATGTATTCTGTATAATTAATAAATTCTGTGAAGCTCATATATTTACTAACTTCAGCATATTTCATAAGTGCTACATAATCGTTTTCTTCTTTATCTTCTTCAAATTCGATAACAGTAAGTAAGTGGTCTTTCAAATTAATAAGTAATTCATGGGGCAAAGGTGATTTAATTTTTATTTGAAGTGTATCATTAATCTGATTAATTACATTAGAAGTTAAAAACTTCTTATTTCTTATCTCTTTAGGTAATTTGTTTCTTTGTTTAGGTTCTAGTTCAATTTCGAGATGTTTTTTAAGGTTAAAAACCAGACCAATTGCTTCAGATAGGCTAAAAAGAGAATATTCAGGGAGCATATTTAAAAACTTATAGATTGTATCTAGTGAATTTTCTTTATTAAAAGATGTATTGTTAAGCTCTTTACTAGCATCAACATTTTTAAAAGTTTTAATTAATTCATCAAATAGATAAGTCCATGATTTAGTATCTAAGTCCATTTCAATTCGATCAATCTTATCAATAAATATTATGTCATGTAGTGTTAGCTTTTTTCCAAGCAATTCAGAAGAATGTTGAGTAATAGAAGTGGCTATTATTTTCAAATTCTGTGGTTCTAATTCTTTGAAAAATGATTTTAGTGAATCTAGTGTATCACTTCTTTCTGTAGCCTGAAAGTTTCTTTCTATTATATCACGGCATATTTTATAGTTCAAAAATTCATCGAACAGTTTGAAAGACGCAGGTATATTACGCATATGTTTTATGTAAACTTCCTCTGTTTTTCTCGTTCTAACTCTTTTTTTATAATTTTTAGAATATTGAATCCAGTTATTTAACGTTTTTTCAGAAGACGGAGCATCTTCTTTAAAATATTTCTTAAGAAATTTACTCGCTGTAGTATGTTTATAGTCTTTTTCCCGTTGTATTCTGACTATAGTAGTGAAAATGTATTTGTTTTCAACAAATGAATTAAATAATTCGTTATTTTCTAGATTAAGGTAGGTACTCTTTTCTATTTTCTTATCTAATAAGTGATTACTCATAGTTTTATTACTTTTATCAAGTCTATAAAGTATGAATTCGTCGATAATTTTTTCTATAGAGTTCATTATCTATACTCCTTGTTCATTATTTTGTTTATTATAGCATAATCTGAATTGAATACAGTGTAAAATAAGAAAAATATTTCTATATAAATAAATTTTTATTTTACCGAATCACGTTCTTGTTTTGAGTTAAAATAAGCTAACAAAATACATTTAGTGTTTTATAAATTCTATAGTGAGGATGTGGTTAATATGAAGTAGAAGAGGTATGTAATTTCGCTATTTTCACTACTATGTGATTCTCTACATATATTAGTAGAAATGTCGATGAATAGAGATAGAAAAGAGAACAATTATGCATTGTTTAACATTACAAACAACAGGCTTGCTACTTGGTGTCTCAGATAGTAAAGATTTTGAGACAGGGGTTATAGTTGGTGCGACTTTCCAAGTTGGTAGTCGTACAGCTAATGGCAGATTTACAACACATTCAATTAAAGTTATGAATGTAAATGCTAGCGACTTTATGAAGTACCTGGATAGTGTAGTTACATTAACACTTTCAAATACTACAATTAGCTCATACATTTCAGGGAATAGTGCTTCTCTATCAATTAAAGCCGACTCTGTAAAAGTCTCTCAAGCTAGTTGAGGTATTTAATATGTTTAAAAATAAGTATAGAGCAGTAGTAGATTATTTCAAAAAACGTACAGAGTTAGAGAAGTTTTTGCTAATTATTGTGTCGTTAGCTTTATTTATTGGCTTTATTTATGCTTTACCAACTCTTCTAGATATTTCATTTAAAGTATTTACTTTGATACTTGTAATAATATCTGGTATTTCTGCTTGGAGGTATTATAATAAACTTGAGGAAGTGTATTATGATACCAGCAAACTCTCTCTGTGTTTCAAGCAAATTGTAAGTAGGCTGGATTCAGACTCTAAAAATCGTTACCTTTTTCACAGCTGGCAAGTAGTTCGAGCGAGCAAGAAAAAAACTGCAAGAGTTATTGAATTAGTGTGTATGACAGATTCAAATATAAAAGATTTCAACGCTAATGAAGTTGAAGTTCAAATAAGTATTTATTTGTCAGAGTTTCTTGAAAATCATGGTATGACTTCGACAAACGCTGAAATCTTTTCGTGTCAATCAGTAGCAGTAGATGAGTATAATAACGTGAACTATCTATTTATACGTTTTTTGCTTGCTGTTAATGAGAATGAAGCTAGTTCTTTCAAGAAAGAACTAGATGTATATAAAGCTAAGCAAGAGACGATTGAGCAGGTAGAAGATAGTGACTTCAGTAATTAATGCTGTACTAGATGCTGAGTTATTGAGAAGAGGAATTTATTTTCCTCTCTCAGTAGATCTAAAAAAACCACATTTAGCAATTTTTGGTTCGAGTGGAAGCGGTAAGACATATGCAAGTCAGTTACTACTTGCAAAAGCAGTTTTGAGTTCTGCGAAATTAGTAGTAGCAGACTTCAAAGGAGATTTAGAGTTTTCATTTCTTGAGAATCAGGAGAATTTTTATAGATTTGAAAGAGTAGGATTGTTCTTTGATTTTGTATCTGATACTTTGCTGAAAAACAGACAGTCTGGACAAGACAAAAGCAGAAGTCTAATCATATGTTTTATTGATGAAATGAGTGCGTATTTTACGATGCTAGAAAAGAAGGAACGAGATACTAGGATTAGACAACTTTCAAGAATTTTGATGCTTGGTAGGTCTTTTAATATTCATGTGTGGATTAGTCAGCAAAGACCAGATGCCGAATACTTTGGGAAATCGAGAGAAAATATACATAATATTCTACTTCTGGGGTCATTCAGTAAAGAAGTATTAAATATGTTACTAAGCGATGAGAAAGATGTAGTCAATCGTAAACACTCCAGAGGTAAGGGCTATCTAATTAGTTCTGGAGAAGTAACTAAAGAGATTGTAGTTCCTCGTTATAATGTTGCTAAAGTGCAGAGTAAAATTCTGGAGGGTATGTATAAGAGTAAAAGTAGTGAGGCAGTTGACTCTGAGTAGCCTGTGGCGAAGCAGAATGTCTTACTGCCTCGCTCGGCTCTGCCGAGCAGTAGGGGGATATGTAATGACCCCCGTTCCGTATAAAGATAAGAGAGGATTTATAAGATGAGTATATTTAACATTGTAGACGTTTTAAAAGAACAGGACTCAGCTAGTAATAATGGAGAGAGAAATCCTGTTGTGATTGCTTCTATTGATGAAGTAACATTCGTGATAAAACCAACAGAAGATACAATTGGTAATTATCCTTCACATTGGTACCAGATTGCATCTGAATTAGTTGGTACAGTAATTGATAAGTTGTCATTGGACAGTTTATTTGGAGAGGTAATAAATGTATCTACACCACCTGCAGGCTATACAAATGCAGTTAGTTTCAAAAACTTACCACACTATTTTTCAATTGCATTTCATGAGACAAATTTTGTGATGGGGATAGTTATAAAATTTTCTGCAGCAGCATTAGCATACTATCGCGATGCTTTCAAAGAGTACTTTGGAGAAAGTATTGACGTTCATGGGATGTCTAAACTACTTGATGAACCTTACTGGGAATTAAGAATAAGTAGGATTGATCTAGCGATTGATTACTTCAATTTCGATATGAGTGTTGATGAGTTATACAAGGGCATAAAAGGCAGTAGAGTTATTTTAAAAAATCATAGAGGAATAAAAAACACTTCTAAGATTGTTGCTACTGAAGTAGATAATGTAGTTAACACTATTTACTTTGGTTCAAAAAAGAAGAATAGTAATGCATTATTGAGGGTTTATAACAAAAAACAAGAGCAACTTGATAAGCATGGAAGGTTTTTACATTTACTTAACCTTTGCGATTCATGGGTTAGGTTTGAGGCTAGCTATAGGGGAAACTTTTCGAATCAGATTTTGAAGCAACTACTGACTGTAAGTAATGAAGATGAGCTGGGGAAATTAGTTGCAAATAAAATGATTGACAAGTATTCATTTTATGATGCTGAGACAAATGAACCAATTGAGTTTACTAAGTATCTTGAGTATACACAATCGTTATACGCAGGGTTGAAATCGCTATCGAGTAGGAATAATGATTTAATGTCTACAATTTCTCACATAATGAAAGGAAGTGGTTTTTTCCCACTGATAAAAAAAGTTGAGAGTATTTGGGGGATTGAAGCAAGAAATAAATTCATTATTCGCTTGGTACAAGAATATGAACGTCACTATAATCCCAATCAGGATGTAGATTTGTGGTTAAAGAAATTTGCTACAGAACTGTCAAAAATACCATTTGATAGTTTTCTAGAGGACTCTTTGTCAGTGTATTATAAAAACACGAATATGAAAAAAGGAAAAAATCGTTTTGAGGTAGTGGAGAAATAAGATGGATAAACTGGTTGTCGATTTAAAAGGGGTAGTTATACAGCTTCCTAATTCTCATGTTATCGTTAATCGTGATGAATATGATGATTTGAAGAGCAATGCGGATAAAGGTAAATATATGACTTTGAAACAATTGCTCACATTATTATCAGTATCACGTCCTTGGCTTCTTGATAATGTATTATATAACCCCAAAATTCGGAGAGAAATTGATGTTGAATTAAATCCTAACGGATTTGTTAAATATCCTGAAAACCAAGGTGGACGCTATTTCTTTTTAGCCAGTAAAACAAAACAATGGTTTGAAGATAACTTCAGAGAAATTATGGTATAATAGCCTTGGCAAAACCTTGGTTATCTAATGAAAGAGGTAACTAATGGCAACTTTTAGACAACGTACAAAAGGTGGCACATGGGATTATAGAATTGTAGATAATAACAAAAAACTTGTTGCATCTAAAGGTGGTTTCAGAACTAAGAAGGAAGCAGAAAAAGAAGCTTTAGTTATTGAATTAAAGTTGATGTCAGGTGCAAAGATTAATTCGCAAGCAAGTTTATATGAGTTATGGGAAGAGTGGTTTGATGTTGTTGTAAGACCACTTGGAAAAAGTGAATCAACACTTTTTAAGCATAAGAAGAGAGGGGACTTGATAAAGGAACTTTTTCAAGATAGACCAGCAACTTCTATTCGTTTTAGTCAATATCAACGAGCTCTAAATTCGTATGCTGAAAGGGTTACAAAAGATACCGTAGCACGATTAAATTCAGAAATCCGAAAAGTTATTCAGTTTGCTCAACGTGACCAACTAGATATAGTTGATTTTACTGATGGTGCGATTATTTCAGGGATGAAGAGAAGCAAGACAACAGATGAAAAATATATTGACAATATTGAGGACTATTATAAGATTTTAGTTCATTTAAAAAGTCATCTCAATTATAGTAAATCTGTGATTCCGTATCTTTTGTTTGTTTCCTTTAAAACAGGGATGCGTTTCGGAGAGATTTTAGGTTTAACTTGGGACTGTATTGATTTTGAAAATCAAGTAATTCACACTTATAGGCGCTACTATAATTATAAATGGAGACCACCCAAAACGGATACATCTGTTCGAGATGTACCTATAGATGAAGAAACATCTGAGGTTTTGAAATTATTAAAGAAAGAACAAAAGATTGTCTATAAAAATCAAGGGATTAAGGAAAAAGAAAATTTCCTTTTCTATGATGTTGTGTATGGAGTTCCTAGTAATAACGCAGTAAATCAAAGTTTACAATCGCTACTAAAAAAACTAGAAATTTTTCCATATAATTTAACTGCTACGGGTATTAGACATACTTATGCTAGTATGTTGCTTGCAAAAGGAATTGATATCTGGGTAGTTGCTCATGTAATGGGCCATAAAAATATAAAACAGGTAACAGAAACGTATGGTCATCTTTTGAAAGAGAAGAAAGAAAAAGAACATCAGATTATACGACAGCTTTTAAGTGAGTATCCGTTGGTAGAACAAAAGTAGAACAGATACGAAAAAAAGCCTTTAAATAAGGCTTTCTCCTGTTGATTTAGATGCCCCCTACAGGGATCGAACCTGTGACCCACGGATTAAGAGTCCGCTGCTCTGCCAGCTGAGCTAAGGAGGCAAATAAAAAGCTGTATTGGTGCCGAAACTTCACGGTTTGTATTGAACCCGCGCAATTAAGCAGGTGGGCAACTCGCTCTAACTGAAGCTGTTTCCGTGTGAGACGGCCTACATGCTGTTAGAAGACTTTTGTTTCCCTAATAATACAAAAAATAGTCGGTCAACACTTAAGTGTGAGGTCGTACACCACAGCGTTTCTATGTTTATATAATACCACTTTTTCAAAAAAAATCAAGGGGTAAATGTAATTATTTGGAAAAGATTTCACAAATTTCGTAATTTATCAATGGTTTCCTTGCGTTGAGCTAGGGCACGTTCGTATTTTCCAGTATCTTCTGGTGAGAAGTAGCTATGGTCGCGGATTTTTTCTGGCAAATAATCTTGCTTGACCCAGTGGCCAGGATAGCTATGAGGATAGAGGTAGTTTTGAGCATTGCCTAGCTCCTTGCTACCGCTATAATGACCATCTCGCAGGTGTCTTGGAATCGGTAGGTGACCAGACGTTTTAAGGTCGGCCAGAGCCTTATCCATAGCCACATAGGCTGTGTTTGACTTGGGCGAGAGTGCCAGATCAATGACGACATTGGCAATGAGAATGCGAGCTTCTGGAAACCCAATCCTCTGTGCAGCATCCAAAGCAGTTACGGTATGGATCTGGGCATCGGGATTAGCCAAGCCGATATCTTCGTAGGCAATGACCGTCAAACGACGTGCCAAGCTAGGTAGGTCACCAGCCTCTATCAAGCGAGCAGCATAGTGGAGGCTAGCATCCACATCCGAACCACGGATAGATTTTTGTAGGGCGGATAGAACATCATAGTGTCCATCTCCGTCCTTGTCCATAGTAATGTAGCTTCTCTGGAGGCTATTTTCCATAATATCGAGCGTGATATGGCGGATTCCTTCGTCATTTGCCGGAGTAGAAAGAACTGCCAAATCCAGCGAGTTGAATGCAGAACGGAGGTCTCCATTGGTAGATGTTGCGATAAAATCAAGGGCATCATCATCTAACTCAACTGGGAAATCAAAACCTCGTTCAGGATCAGTCAGGGCGATTTGAATGGCCTCTTTGACATCTTGGTTAGACAGAGGTTCCAACTCAAAAATCTGAACACGACTGCGGATGGCTGGAGTGACAGAAAAGAAAGGATTTTCAGTTGTCGCCCCAATCATGATAACCAATCCACTTTCCAAGAGAGGAAGGAGGAAGTCTTGCTTAGTCTTGTCGAGACGGTGGATTTCGTCTAGTAGTAATACAAGCCCTCCTGAGAATTTAGCTTCCTCGGCGATTTCTTGGAGACGTTTTTTGCTATCAACTGTCGCATTAAAGGTCCGAAAGGCATACTTGGTCGTTCCAGCGATGGCCGAAGCGATACTGGTTTTTCCGATGCCTGGAGGTCCATAGAGAATCATGGATGACAGGCGATTAGCCTCCACCATGCGGCGGATGATTTTTCCTGGGCCTACCAGATGCTCTTGACCGATGACCTGGTCGATGGTTTTGGGGCGCATACGAAGCGCGAGATTGTCTGGCATAGCAGTCCTTTCTAACGTGGATTTTCTAATACATATGTGGTAAGATGGTAGTATCTATTTTAGCATATTTCCGAGCAATCGGGGCGATTAAAGAGTCGTATAGAAAGAGGACAAAATGGCAACATACGGATTTTTAGATGTTTTACAAGAAGAGTTGGATAAGAACTTTCCTTTTGATTATGAGATTAGTTGGGATAAGCGCAATCATGCGGTTGAAGTGAGTTTTCTATTAGAGGCACAAAATGCTGCAGGGGTGGAGATGTTAGATGAAGACGGAGAGGTTTCGTCAGATGATATCCTTTTTGAAGAAGCGGTGCTTTTTTACAACCCTGCCAAGTCAACAGTTAATGCAGAAGACTATCTCACAGTCATCCCTTACCTGCCTAAGAAAGGTTTTTCTCGTGAATTTTTAGCTTATTTTGCGCTATTTCTCAAAGATACTGCAGAGGTTGGACTAGATGCCCTCATGGACTTTTTGGAAGATCCAGAAGCAGAAGAATTTGTCATGGAATGGAATCAAGAAGTCTTTGAAGAAGGGAAAGCAGGCTTGGAAGAGGGAGAATTTTATCCTTATCCGAGATATTAGGAGCTTGTAGTGGATATAGACATTTCAGATTTCACAGGCTGCAAAATTGCTCTATTTTGTGGAGATAAGCTACTGACGATTTTGCGTGATGACAAGGAAAATATCCCTTGGCCCAATATGTGGGAGTTGCCAGGTGGAGGTCGTGAAGGGGACGAGAGCCCTTTTGAGTGCGCAGCGCGTGAAGTTTATGAGGAACTGGGAATTCATTTAGATGAAGACTGTCTGCTTTGGAGCAAGGTCTATCCCAGCATGCTCTATGAAGGTCGGCAGTCTGTCTTTATGGTCGGTCAGCTAAGTCAGGATCAGTTTGATAGTATCACCTTTGGAGATGAAGGACAGGCTTACAAACTGATGAGCATTGAGGAATTTCTCACTTCTAAACAGGCAGTACCTCAGCTCCAGGGGAGATTGAGGGATTATTTGGAGGAAAGTTTATGATAAGACTTGAGAGAGCAGGAGCAGAAGATTTAGAAACGATTATTGCCATTCAAAGAGCTAGTTTTAAAGCAGTGTATGACAAATACCAAGATGAATATGACCCTTATCTCGAGGACCGTGAACGAATTAAGTGGAAACTAGGCGAGCGTCCCAATAGTTATTACTACTTTGTGAAAAAAGCTGAAGAGAAGATTGGTTTTTTACGAATTCAGACCAATGACGAGTTAACGAAAGCTTGGTTGGGAACGGCAGCGATTTTGCCCCAGTATCAGGGAAAAGGGTATGGTTCTGAAGGATTGGAATTGCTGGAAAAGGAATTTCCAACCATCACACAATGGGATTTGTGTACGGTGTTACAGGATGCAGGCATGGTCGCCTTCTACGAGAAAAATGGCTATCGTCAAACCCATATCGAGCCTGAAAAAGAAGGCATGGATATGGTCTACATGAAAAAATTGATAGAGAAATAGAAAGGATGGTTCAGTTTAATTTCTAAACTGAACCAGCCCTAAACACTGTGCCAAAAAGATAAACATCTCTTAGACACAAGCGTCTTCAGAGAGTTTCCTATTTTGGCTTTGTGTTTTACGGGCTTGGTATCTTAATGATGGAAACATGGCAAGAGTTAAAAGTTACAGTGAAGCGAGAGGGTGAGGAGCTAGTCTCTAACCTCTTGATTGAACTAGGTGCCCAAGGGGTGGCAATCGAAGACAGCATGGACTATGTGGGAAATGTGGACCGCTTCGGTGAGATTTTCCCAGAAGTCGAGCAACAAGAAGAAATTGTGGTGACCGCCTACTATCCTGATACGGTTGATGTAGCGACAGTGGGGACTGATTTGCAGGCTCGTCTGGCAGAATTGACCGACTTTATGGATCTGGGCGAAGTCAAGATGGGCACCACAGCCTTGGCTGAGGAAGACTGGGCAGACAACTGGAAGAAATACTATGAACCAGCTCGTATCACCCATGACCTAACCATCGTACCGTCATGGACAGACTACGAGGCGACTGTTGGAGAAAAGATTATCAAGCTAGATCCAGGGATGGCCTTTGGGACAGGAACCCACCCGACCACCAAGATGAGTCTCTTTGCCTTGGAGCAGGTTCTTCGTGGTGGGGAAACAGTGCTGGATGTGGGGACTGGTTCAGGGGTCCTTTCCATTGCTAGCTCACTTCTTGGCGCTAAGGAAATCTTTGCCTATGACTTGGATGATGTAGCGGTTCGCGTCGCTCAGGAAAATATTGAGCTCAACCCGGGCATGGAAAACATCCATGTAGCACCAGGAGATTTGCTTAAGGGCGTGGAGATTGAGGCAGACGTCATCGTGGCCAATATTTTGGCGGATATCCTTATCCATCTGACAGAGGATGCTTATCGTTTGGTCAAGGATGAAGGCTACCTCATCATGAGTGGGATTATCAAGGACAAGTGGGACATGGTGCGTGAGTCGGCTGAGTCAGCTGGATTTTTCCTTGAAACCCACATGATCCAAGGGGAGTGGAATGCCTGCGTCTTTAAGAAGACCAAGGATATCTCCGGTGTGATTGGAGGCTAGCATGCAGCAATATTTTGTAAAAGGTCTTGCCACATCACCAGTCACCATCGAGGACAAGGAAACCAGCAAGCATATGTTTCAGGTCATGCGCCTGAAAGAAGATGATGAAGTGACCTTAGTTTTTGATGATGGGATCAAGCACTTGGCGCGCGTGGTAAATGTAGAAGCCCGTCAGTTGGAGTTAATCGAAGAATTAGATGACAATGTGGAACTGCCAGTCCAAGTGACCATCGCATCAGGCTTTCCCAAGGGAGACAAGCTGGAGTTTATCTCCCAGAAAGTGACAGAGCTAGGTGCTAGCCAGATATGGGCCTTCCCTGCTGACTGGTCCGTTGCCAAGTGGGATGGCAAAAAATTGGGCAAAAAGATTGAAAAACTAGAAAAAATCGCCCTTGGAGCAGCCGAGCAAAGCAAGCGTAACTTCGTTCCAAGCATCACCCTTTTTGAGAAAAAGGCAGATTTTCTAGCACAACTGGACCAGTTTGACCGCATCGTGGTGGCCTATGAAGAGTCGGCTAAAGAGGGAGAGGCAGCTGCGCTCTTGCAAGTAGTCGCTGGTCTTGAAAAAGGAGCTAAATTGCTCTTTATCTTTGGTCCAGAAGGTGGTCTTTCACCCGCAGAAATTGAAAGTTTTGAAGCTAAAGGAGCTGTTCTGGCAGGACTTGGACCTCGGATCCTAAGAGCAGAAACAGCGCCGCTTTATGCCTTATCAGCCCTTAGCGTTTTATTAGAATTAGAGAAATAAGAGGAAGAAAATGGAACAAAAACACCGTTCAGAATTTCCAGAGAAGGAACTTTGGGATTTAACAGCCCTATACCAAGACCGTGAGGATTTCTTGCGTGCAATCGAAAAGGCTCGCGAAGATATCAACCAATTTAGCCGTGATTACAAGGGTAATCTTCATACTTTTGAGGATTTCGAGAAGGCCTTTGCAGAATTGGAGCAAATCTACATTCAGATGAGCCATATTGGAAACTATGGTTTTATGCCTCAGACGACAGACTATAGCAATGAAGAATTTGCCAATATTTCCCAAGCTGGGATGGAATTTGAAACAGATGCTAGCGTAGCCTTGACCTTCTTTGACGATGCCTTGGTGGAAGCAGACGAGGAAGTCTTGGAGCGTTTGGGTGAATTGCCTCACTTAACGGCAGCTATTCGTCAGGCAAAAATCAAAAAAGCCCACTATCTTGGGGCTGATGTGGAGAAGGCCTTGACCAATCTGGGTGAAGTTTTCTATAGTCCACAGGACATTTACACTAAGATGCGAGCTGGGGACTTTGAAATGGCCGACTTTGAAGCCCATGGCAAGATCTACAAAAACAGCTTTGTGACTTATGAGAATTTCTACCAAAACCATGAGGATGCTGAGGTTCGTGAGAAATCTTTCCGTTCCTTCTCAGAGGGACTTCGTAAGCACCAAAATACGGCTGCTGCTGCCTATCTAGCCCAAGTTAAGTCTGAAAAACTCTTGGCAGATATGAAGGGCTACGACTCAGTTTTTGATTATCTTCTAGCTGAGCAAGAAGTGGACCGTGCCATGTTTGACCGCCAGATTGACCTCATCATGAAGGATTTTGCGCCAGTTGCCCAGAGATACCTCAAGCATGTTGCCAAGGTGAATGGTCTTGAAAAGATGACCTTTGCAGACTGGAAATTGGACTTGGACAGCGCCCTCAATCCTGAGGTGACCATTGATGATGCCTATGATTTGGTTATGAAGTCAGTAGAACCTTTGGGGCAGGAATATTGTCAGGAAGTTGCTCGTTATCAAGAAGAACGCTGGGTTGACTTTGCTGCTAATAGTGGCAAGGATTCTGGCGGTTATGCGGCTGATCCATATCGCGTGCATCCATATGTCCTCATGAGCTGGACAGGCCGTTTGAGTGATGTCTATACCTTGATTCATGAGATTGGGCATTCTGGTCAATTCATCTTTTCGGACAATCACCAAAGCTACTTCAATGCCCACATGTCGACCTACTATGTCGAAGCACCTTCAACCTTCAATGAATTACTTCTCAGTGATTACTTGGAGCACCAATCTGACGATACACGTCAAAAACGCTTCGCCCTTGCCCACCGCTTGACAGATACCTACTTCCATAATTTTATCACTCACCTTTTGGAAGCGGCCTTTCAACGCAAGGTTTATACATTGATTGAAGAAGGAGAAACTTTCGGAGCAAGCAAGCTCAACAGCATTATGAAAGAAGTCTTGACGGATTTCTGGGGAGATGCCATTGAGATTGATGATGATGCAGCTCTGACTTGGATGCGCCAAGCTCACTACTACATGGGCTTGTATAGTTACACTTACTCTGCTGGTCTTGTCATCTCGACTGCAGGTTACCTCCATCTGAAACAATCAGAAACTGGAGCTGAAAACTGGCTCAATCTCCTCAAGTCAGGAGGTAGCAAAACACCACTTGAGTCAGCAATGATTATCGGAGCCGATATTTCAACAGATAAACCACTCCGTGATACCATTCAGTTCTTGTCAGACACAGTTGACCAAATTATCACCTACAGTGCGAAGTTGGGGGAGTAAAGGAATAGAAAGGCTGTTTTAGAATAATGCTCCTGGGTTTGTTGAGCGTCATTATAATTGGACTAGCTGTAGCTATTTTCAAAAACGCCGTTGAAGGTCGTGATGTTAAATTTGAACTTGCTGTAGAGTTGCTACTGATAGTTATTTACTTCATTTTAGACCAGTTATCCCAGATTCTATTTCCTTAAGAATTTAATATAAAGTCATCTGCGGATGATTTTTTGACAACTCATAAAAAGAGGTGGGCAGATGTATCCAGAATTGAAAAGAAAAGTAGTAGAAGAAGAACCGAGCTATCATCAAGAAGAAATCCTGTGGTTGCTTGAGCACTTAGGGGATACTAGTCCAGAGATTCGCGATGAATTGGTTTTTACCAGTTTGGCTAGGGGGATTCAAGAAGAGTTATTTACCAAGGAGCAATTTCAGTTGATCGCTGCTGTGATTGTTTCTGATGGTGGACTAGATAAAGAGCTTGATAAGACAGGAGTTTCAACGCTTGAACGTTCTTTTAGGGCACTTATTTATGCCAATCTCTTATCTGCCGATGGCAATGAACAGTCTCTTTTTTATCGAGAGCTTAAAACTGATATCAGAAATACGTTGCTCGATCAAGGGTTGCATTACCTTGAAAAAGAAGAGGATACGACAGGTTTTTCAAGTCAATATGGTTGGGTGCATGCTTTTGCTCATGGGGCTGATCTTTTGACTGAAGTTGTTTGTCATCCAGACTTTTCTAAAAATAGAGTTCATGAAGTATTTGACATACTTGGCCAACTATTTAAAAGAATTTCGGTTCGATTTATAGATGATGAGGACTGGCGCTTGGCCAGAGTCCTTTACGAACCTATTTTGCAAGGCAAGGTGGAGCAAGCGACACTGGCTTCTTGGATAAAATCACTTGATTTCCCGATAGAAGAGAGGGAAGATTTTTATAAATTTTCCAATTTCAGATCCTGTCTCTTAGAAGTCTATGTTCAACTCGACCAGAGAAATAATTTACAAGATGACTTGAAAGAAGCTATTCAATCTTTTCAATATTAGATTTCGACTATTAAATGTGAAAACTTACACAAAATTTGCAAGCACATTTCTTGAAACCCTTTCCTTCTTCTGATAGACTAATACATAGTTTGAAAAAAGGAGATTTAACATGAAAAAATTTGTTGCTGAATTAATCGGTACTTTTATGCTTGTGTTCATCGGAACAGGAGCTGTTGTTTTTGGAAATGGTGTTGAAGGACTTGGACACCTTGGGATTGCTCTTGCTTTTGGTTTGGCAATCGTAGTCGCAGCCTTCTCAATCGGAACTGTTTCAGGTGCTCACTTGAACCCAGCTGTTTCTATCGCTATGTTTGTTAACAAACGTTTGTCATCTTCAGAGCTTGTAAACTACATCCTCGGTCAAGTGGTTGGTGCTTTCCTTGCATCAGGATCTGTATTGTTCCTCTTGGCAAATTCAGGTATGTCAACTGCAAGTCTTGGTGAAAATGCCTTGGCAAACGGTGTAACTGTCTTTGGTGGTTTCTTGTTTGAAACAATTGCAACTTTCTTGTTTGTTTTGGTCATCATGACTGTAACTTCAGCAAGTAAAGGTAATGGCGCAATTGCTGGTTTGGTCATCGGTTTGTCATTGACAGCTTTGATTCTAGCTGGCTTGAACATTACTGGGCTTTCAGTAAACCCAGCTCGTAGCTTGGCTCCTGCTGTCTTGGTAGGTGGCGCAGCCCTTCAACAAGTTTGGATTTTCATCCTTGCACCAATCGTTGGTGGAGTTCTTGCAGCTCTTGTTGCTAAAAATTTCCTTGGAACTGAAGAATAATTGAAACTCAAAAAGCCTTGCTCCTCAGCTTGAGGAACAGGGCTTTTTCGTATTATACTCTTCGAAAATCTCTTCAAACTACGTCAGCTTCCATCTGCAACCTCAAAACAGTGTTTTGAGCTGACTTCGTCAGTTTTATCTACAACCTCAAAGCAGTGCTTTGAGCAACCTGCGGCTAGCTTCTTAGTTTGCTCTTTGATTTTCATTGAGTATGAGTTTAGCGGTTGTCAATTTTCTCTGGATAAAGATCGTGTTGGAAGAGACGTTGTTCTGCCAATCCTTCATACTTGGTTCCAGGTCTACCGTAGTTGTAGTAAGGGTCAATTGAAATACCACCGCGAGGTGTAAATTTCCCCCAAACCTCTAAGTAGCGAGGATCTAGCAAGTTTACCAAGTCTTTCCCGATAGTGTTGATACAGTTTTCGTGAAAATCCCCATGATTTCGGTAGCTAAAGAGGTAGAGTTTGAGGGATTTTGACTCGACACAGAGCTTGTCAGGAATGTAGGAAATATAAATAGTCGCAAAGTCTGGCTGCGCAGTAATTGGGCACAGTGAGGTAAATTCAGGGCAGTTGAATTTGATGAAATAGTCATTTTCCACATGACGATTGTCAAAGGATTCGAGGACTTCGGGTTGATAGTCAAAGATGTAGGTAGTTTCTTTATTGCCAAGTAGGCTTAGGTTTTTCATTTCTTCTTGTTGTGACATGATTTTTTCTTTCTAATCTTAAACACCACGTTGGTTGTCGTAGAGGAGGGTATGGAGTTGTGGAAGGACGCGGACATTGCCCCAGCTATCATCAGCAGCGACGCGTTCCCAGAGTTCTTTGAGGCGGTCTAGTTGGTCTTGGACAATATTGCCTGTAGCCTTGGGCTCGGGATTTCCAGCCGATAAGAAGAGGACATCTGGTTGGTAGCGTTCTTGAATGCCTTTGGCAAAGGCTAGGTCTGCATCATCAAAGACAGGGATTTTAAAGGTGACTTTGTCAGGGTCTAATTGGGAAACGATAAAGTCCAAGGTTTCAAAGTTGACTTCCATCTTAGATGAAGGAGGTTTGGGACTCAAGGTGACATGGTCGATGTCTTTCAACCAATGTTGCCAGCGGGAGCCTTGGGTTTCAACGGCAAGAGTAACACCACGTTCCTTGAGCTTGGTGACTAACTCGGCCATATTGGCAGCTAGGATGGCTGGATTTCCCCCAGACAGGGTGACGTAGTCATAGCTTCCTAGTTTGTCTAATTCAGCGATGACTTCATCAGCTGTCATGCGAGTTGGTTTTTCAGAACCATCCCAAGTAAAGGCAGAGTCGCACCAGTCGCAGTGGTAGTCGCAACCAGCAGTGCGGACAAACATGGTTTTCTGGCCGATAGCACGACCTTCACCTTGAAAGGTTGGACCAAAAATTTCCAGAACTGGTAGTTTAAGTACACGTTCCCTAGTCATCTAACCACTCCCGTCTAAACTCCGCAAAGGCAGTCGGAGTTTCATAGAGACGAACGTATTCCAAACGAAGACCGTGCTCATCTGGCAACTCTTGATTCATGGTTTGGAAAATCCAGTAAACCATATTTTCAGCAGTTGTATTCATGTAGGGCAGGGTTTCATTGAGATAGCGATGATCCAAATGGGGTTCTAAGTAGTCCTTGTAGATTTGTTTGATATCCCCAAAATCATAGGTCATACCACGGTCATCTAAAAAACCACTGACAGCGATTTGCAGATGATAAGTGTGCCCATGTAGGGATTTGCATTTTCCTTCATAGTGAAAGAGGTGGTGGGCAGCGTCGAAGGTAAATTCTTTTGATACCAAGGTTCTGTGAGGATTGTAGACAAGGGACTCCCCAGTTTCTTGTTTGATTTCTTTGGGGGCAAAAAACATCAGGCCTCTCCTTTCTGAGAGAGATAAACCTCTAAACCATGTTGGCGTAGATGGCAGGCAGGACACTCCCCACAACCAGTACCGATAATGCCATTATAGCAGGTCAAGGTCTTTTCACGAACATAGTCAAAGGCACCGAGTTGGTCGGCTAATTCCCAAGTTTCAGCCTTGTCTAGCCACATGAGAGGCGTTTGGATCACAAAGTCGTAATCCATAGCAAGGTTGAGGGTCACATTGAGGGATTTGACAAAGACATCACGGCAGTCAGGATAGCCTGAGAAGTCTGTTTCACACACTCCTGTCACAATATCTGTAATTCCACGCTGCTTGGCAAGTACTGCAGCAAAAGACAAAAAGAGATGATTACGACCATCAACGAAAGTATTAGGAACCTCTCCTTCTTTTTGCTCAATTTCTAAATCTGAAGTCAAGGCATTTTCAGTGATTTGTCCTAGCAGAGACATATCTAGGATATGATGACGAATTCCTTGTTCCTCAGCGATTTCTTTGGCCACTTGAATTTCGAGATGGTGGCGTTGGCCATAGGCAAAGGTAACGGCTTCGACCTTTTCATAGTGTTGCTTGGCCCAGAAAAGGCAGGTTGTTGAATCTTGACCACCACTAAAGACGACCAAGGCTGATTGACGTTTCATAGTACTCCTTCCAAAATAGGAAATGTTCAGAGCACGCAAAAAGCTCCCTAGAGGGAGCTAAAAAATACCAAGTAGAGGTTTTTTTTAGCGATGGCATGTCCCAAACATCGTGATATTCTAGTTACAGTCTAGCATATTTTTTGAAAAATGGCAAAGGGCAAGAAAAAAGAGACCAAATGAATGCACTTGGTCTCTAGTATGATTAACTCAATTCAGCAACGATTGCCTTGATTTGTTCTGCTGTATGAACACCAGCAACTTGTTTCACCACTTGTCCATCTTTTTTGAAAAGAAGAGTAGGGATAGACATGATACCGAATGAACGAGCTGTATTTGGGTTTTCATCAACGTCCATTTTAACGATCTTCAAGACATCTTCTGAAAGTTCTTCAGACAATTTGTCCAAGATTGGACCTTGCATACGACATGGGCCACACCAAGTAGCCCAGAAGTCTACCAAGACCAATCCGTCTTTAGTTTCTTGTTCAAATGTTGCGTCTGTAATTGCTTTTGCCATAGTATTTCTCCTTTTTAGTTATATTGGCTTAAATCTTGTTTCATGAGATAGAAGAAGACATCTCCATAAGTCCCATGGTAGTCCAAATCATGCCCTTTGTAGGTTACTTTTTGGACAGGGTAGTAGTCTGCGACACCGATCAGGCAGGCATGTTGAGAACGTTCAAATTCTTCGTATGACTCGAAGGTCATGGTTCTCTCTTGCTTGCTGGCGTCAAGATAGGTGATTTCAATCATAGGATTCTCCTTTGCTAAATCATGTTTTCATTTTACTCCTTGAAAAAAGGAATGTCAAGAAAAATGATTGCGCACGCAAGTTTTTTAAAAAAATATGTTAGGCCAACCAGTTTGATTTTGTTGCTAAGCTTTCTTCGACAGCTGTTTGTAAATAAGCCAAGGTAGTCTGTCCTTCGCTTGTCAGGCAGATAAAACTAGCTCGCTTGTCCTGGTCGCAGCATCTCCGACTAAGTAAACCGCAGTTTTTTGCTTCTAAGCGAGCCACCATCCGTGAAACAGCACTAGGGCTCAGGTGGAGTTTGTCTGGCAAGTCGATTTGTCGTAGGGATTTGCCTTCAGCCTGATTTAGAAAGTGCAAGAGGTAAAATTCCTTGAGTGTCAAGGTTTGTTCACTCTGCTCAGCGATGGTCTCTTCTAAAATAGCTTCTAGCTCTACTTGCCTACGGTTGAAGTCAAACCATTTTTCTAAGTAAGTCATGTCCATCTCCTTTCCCTCTATAATAGTGTAATCATACTAGTGCATCTATGATGCTTGCGCACGCAATTAGTATACACCTTTTTGGCTTGGATAGCAAGAAGGATGTTTCTTATATATTTCCTTGAAATTTTCTGAAAAAAGAGTAAACTGGTATGCAGAAAGTCTATTTGTGGAGTTTACAATGAAGTTATATGTTCAGTTAATGATTCTCTTTGTGATTTCTCTAATCGGAGAGGGGATTTCCAGTTTCTTTCATTTGCCCATTCCAGGCAGTATTATCGGCTTGATTATTCTTTTTCTAGCCTTGCAGTTCAAGTGGCTGCGTATCCGCCATGTCAATATGGTGGGGAACTTTTTGCTGGCCAACATGACCATCCTCTTTCTACCTCCTGCGGTTGGAATTATGGAAAAGTTTGATGTGATTGCTCCCTATCTCCTACCTATTGTCTTGATTGTCTTTTTTGCGGCAGTAATCAATATCATCTTGATTGCGCTTGTGGTTCAATTTATCAAAAAACGCTATGAAGGTGACTACGAAGAAAGAGGTGCTAAATGAGCGAATTTGTATCCAATCCCCTATTTGGGATTGCCTTGTCAATCTTAGCCTATCTTGGGGGAATGCTGATTTTCAGACGCTATCCTCATCCCTTAACGACTCCCTTGTTGCTGTCAGCTATTTTTATAATTATCTTTCTAAAGGTGACTGGCATTTCCTACCAAGATTACTACCAAGGTGGGGTTTATCTTAACAACTTGATTGTTCCTTCAACAGTGGCTCTAGGAATTCCCCTTTATAAGAGTTTCCACTTGATGAAGCATCATGCTCGCAGTATTCTCTTTGGTAGTTTGCTGGCGGTAGTGGTCAATACCTCTTTCACAGCCCTTGTGGCCAAAATCTTTGGTATGGACTTTTTCCTAGCTATTTCCCTCTTTCCTAAGTCAGTAACGACTGCTATGGCAGTAGGGATTACAGAAAAGTTGCAGGGCTTGACAACTGTGACCCTAGTAGTTGTCGTAGCGACTGGTATTTTGACCAGTGTAATCGGACCAACACTTCTAAAATGGCTAAAAATAGACGATCCAGTAGCGGTTGGTTTGTCCCTGGGTGGAACAGGTCACGCCGTTGGAACTGGAACGGCCTTTCGCTATGGACCAGTTGCAGGTGCTATGGGAGGATTAGCTATCGGTGTTACAGGTGTTCTCTATGTATTTGTCAGTCCTATTGTAGCTAATTTGATCTTGAGTTAAAAAAAAATTAATGGCAAAATTTCGAAATTTTAAAAATTTTTCAAAAAAACACTTGACAATCTACATGAGAATATATACAATGAAATCGAAGAAAACGGATACAAAATAATTTTTGCTTAACAGTATATGAGATTTTTCTTTTCTATAAAAGAATTATACGTATAATAAATTTTTTAAAAAAGGATGGAAAGCGATGCTTAATTTGACTGATGTTATCAAAGTTGTAAAAAAAGGTCACCTAGCCTCAGTACAGTAGCATCCAGATAAATGCCCAGAGCGTTATCGTTAGATTGCCTTGAGTTGCTTATGTAAAAGCGATATTTTATCACTTTACTATTATAATGATGAGGCTGAGGGCTACCCCTCAGCCTTTTTAAAGCGGGAGATAAGTTATGGAAACAATTTATTCTTTTTCTACAAATGATGTAGTTTATTTAAAAATTTATATACAGGATCTATTTGTGAAATTGATGAGGAACTATTCAAGAAGTTATCTTTAAAAGAATTTCCTTACTTGATAAGTGAGATTGATAAACAAGTGCCCTTTATTCACTCTAAACGAATAGTAGAGGGAGATGAATTATCACTATATATAGTTACAACTATGTCGTGTAACTTGACTTGCTCTTATTGTTTTGAGAATGATAAGGATAGGAAACCGTCCTTAAGTAGTGAGTATGATGGTAAAAAGATTGTGAATTTTATATTAGATGAACTCAATTTTAAGAAGTATAAATCTCTGGATATCTGTTTTACTGGTGGTGAACCATTATATAACTTTCAGTTTATACGAAATTTATGTGAAACTTTAGATGAGAAACTCCCTATTCCTATTTCGTATACTTTGATTACAAATGGAACGATATTCACAAATAAAATAATGTCTTTTCTTGACTGTCATAATTTCGCTATTCAAGTTTCTTTTGATGGTGATGAGCACTATTATAACCTAGAAAGATGCAATCGATTAGGGGAAGGAACTTATCATAGAATCATAAATAACTTGTCAGTTATGTTGGAAAAGTATAAAAATTTATCCATTCAGGCTAGAGTTAACATATCTAAAAGAAATTATATATCTATCCCGAAATTACTTTTAGATTTAAAAAAGTATACAGAATTTGAAAATTTTAATCTTTATTTTGATTTTGTAGCTGTACCTAACGACTCAATTCTATATATTGATAGTGAAACCAAAAAGAAGATTTGTCTAGATTTATTGCTGTTTTTATCAAAGGAAAATATACCGTATTATCATGATTTAAAAATAGGAGGGTACTGTATGTTCAAAAATCAAGATTCTCTTACAATTCATGCCAACGGTACCTTATATAAATGCTATTCATTAGTAGGGAATGAAAACTATCAGTTGGGAAGTATTGGTCAGGCTACTAACGAATTAACAGGTCTGGGAAGTATGTGCCCATATAAAGATTGTGCTTATTATGAATTTTGTTATGGAGGTTGCCCATTTAATACATTTGTAAATAATGGGAAGATGGAACGCGATTGTCAGTTTGACTATTTAGAGTGGTTTCACAAGATTGTATTTTTAGATGAATTAGGATTATTGACAAAGGAGGATGTTGAAGGGGCTATTCAACATATATCTGTTCATAAAATATATGTGGATAAAAATGTTACTATGGAGGCATGTAGATGAAAAGATTGTTATCCTATAACAATAAAGTGCTATTTCTAAAAAGCTTTATTTTGAATACCCTTGTTACTATACTAACCGTAGCTATTCCTTATATTAGTAAGTTATTTATTGACCATATTCTATCTCAGAAAGTTCATGCTATGATTGTTTACGGGGTGCTTTATGTAGGAATTTCTCTGTTTATTCAAGTTTTATATTATTTTTGTGATGTGATTCAAGGAGAATCAGAATCGCATGTTTGGCAGAATATTTGCCAAAAAACTGCTGAAAATATCCAGCTCTATGATATGGTAGAGACAGAATTGTCTGAAGCTACCATTACACAAGAATTAGGGCAGACTTATGAGCTGTTAAAACGATTTTTTAACGAATATCCTGTTGCTCTTCTCCTGTACTTGATACGAGCGCTTGTTATTATAGGGATTTTATGGAGTATTTCTCCTACTATTGCTGTGATGATAGGTATTTTGATACCTGTATTTATATTTATTTCACAGAAATATAGTGTACGACTATCTAGGCTTGGATCTGATACAGTGAATTGTATGAAGGATATACGCGATTATCTAGTGGATAGTTATAAACTCATGCCTAGTAAGCGATTTTCAGCTCATTCTAGCTTGATTGATTTCTCTCCCTTGGTGAAAAAATATATTTCATGTAAAAATAAGGAAGTGAGAATGACTTCTTTATTTGAAAATTTTCTTTCCTATGCATTTTTGAATTTTATGATTATGATGACGACGATTATATCAGGTTATCAAACTTATAAAGGTTGGATTACGATTGGTGATCTAATGGCTATCCAACTATATATTTCACAATTTTGGACACCTATTGAATACTTCCTTGATGTTTATAAGGAGTACTCAGGAAGTAAGCAAATTATCGAAAATTTTATCAATTTTTTAGAACCTGTTCAGATTTCGTATGAGTCTACTACAATTTTAGAGATAGTCTTAGAAAAGTATGTTAGCCTGGGGAGGGATGGCGAAGAACTGCATGAGCCATTAACAACTCGTTTAGAAAAAGGGCATATTTATCGTATTGTTGGAGAAAATGGTGTGGGGAAGACGCGATTGATTTTAGCGATAGTAGGCTACAGCATGAATTATCATGGTGAGATTTACTTACCTAATTATAGAAAGAATTCGAATTTTTCGTACTGCCCTGCAGAACCTGTTGCGAGTCGATTTTATAAAAATGAATTGAGTCAAGGTGCATCTATGGGACAACTAAAATTGTTGCAGTTGCAAGAAGCAGTAGCGGTGGATAAAGATGTTTATATTTTTGATGAGCCAAGTAATTTTTTAGATTCACAAAACAAGAAAAAAGTAGTGCAAATCCTGTCCGACTTGTTATCAAAAGAAAAGTTAGTGATTTTGATTAGTCATGATGATGATTTAGTTGATTTTCCAACAGAAGTTATTACTCTTCAATCATGTGATAGTGAGTAAGGAAAATTAGAACTTTATTTAGTTTAAGAAATATAGTGCATTGACCCTAGAATAGTATGCTATGGATTCTAAAACATTTCTAGAAATTAATTTGACTTTCCTAATCTCTTTGTTCATATCTTATTTTCAATCCACTATAGATTAGCAAGAAGAGACTGGGTAAAAAGTTTTTAAAATCAGAAAAACGCATAATATCGGTGTGCATATTTTCTCCTTTCGCTTTACAATTGGCTTGAACACCTTTATTGTATCGCGTTTGGAGTTTTTTATACAGTGGATTGAATCTAGAATAGTACATTATGACTGCTAAAATTATTTCTAGAAATTAGTTTGCCTTTCTTAATCGAATTGTTCATATCTTATTTCAATCTACTATATAACCTTCGACGCACACCCGCATAGCAGGTGGTTTATTTGTCTCGCACCTAACGGAGCGAGACGGACTAATAGTCACATAGCAGAAAAAGGATGGAATGATTTTCCATCCTTTTTTATAGCGGAATAAATCTATATTCCTAAGGGGACAATATTTAATCTTTCTTACCTTTTAGTAAGAAGGTAGCTGAGAGGGCTAGGCTGAGACTCGCCATAAAGAGGAGAGGACTAGTCTGTTCACCAGTAGCTGGAAGTTGTTTTTCATTCGTAGAGGCTTTGTCATTGGAATCATTTCTTTGAGCCAATGGTCTTGTAGTTTCTACCTTTGTTTCTTCTGTCTGGGCTGGCACTGGTTTAACAGTTGCGCTCTCTGTCTTGTAAACAATAGCATAGGTGTTCAGGTCAAGAGTGATAAACTCAAGATACCCATCTCGGATGGTGAACTCTTGTGATTTGAAGTCTTTTGTCGGAGTCAACTGATAGAGTTCTTGGACAGCACCTGAAACTGGTAAACGAACGAGTACAGCACCTTTTGGTTGAACTAGTTTGCCATCTTTATCCTTGAGTTGAAGAGCATAAGCATCGTATATTTTGCCTAAGAGTTCTTTGTTTTCGACTTTTTGACTGTCAAGATAACTTGCTCCTTCGAGTTCAGTTGTTCCACTAATAACTTGAGCTCTTGTGGTCTTATCTTTCATTACTTTGAGTTTAAACTCAGGAAGTGTGATGCTTGGTGCTTCTTGGTCTCCTGCAGTCCCGATAGGCTCAGTGTATTCAGGGATAACCACAGAAGGCGCTTCTTGATCTCCCGATGTGCCGATAGGCTCAGTGTACTCAGGTATTTCCACAGAAGGCGCTTTTTGATCTCCCACTGTGCCGATAGGTTCAGTATATTCAGGGATTATCACGGAAGGCGCTTCTTGGTCTCCCACTGTGCCGATAGGATTAGTATATTCAGGAATTACAACGGAAGGCGCTTCTTGGTCTCCCACTGTGTCGATAGGATTAGTATATTCAGGAATTACAACGGAAGGCGCCTCCTGATCCCCAACAGTTCCGATAGGACCAGTATATTCAGGTCTTTCCACAGTAGGCGCTTCCTGTTCCCCAGTTGTTCCGGTAGGTTTGGTATATTCAGGTCTTTCCACAGTAGGCGCTTCCTGTTCCCCAGTTGTTCCGGTAGGTTTGGTATATTCAGGTCTTTCCGCAGTAGGTGCCTCCTGATCCCCAACTGTCCCGATAGGACCAGTGTATTCAGGAATTACTACGGAAGGCGCTTCTTGATCTCCTACTGTTCCGGTAGGACCAGTGTATTCAGGAATTACAACAGAAGGCGCTTCTTGATCTCCTACTGTTCCGGCAGGACCAGTGTATTCAGGGATTTCCACAGTAGGAGCCTCCTGATTTCCCGCAGTTCCGATAGGCTTAGTGTACTCAGGAATAGTTACAACTGGAGCAGGCTCATTTCCTTTGCTTGTAAGGATTTTTTCTTCAACTGGAGCAGTTTCGTCCTTAGGAAAGACAGCTACAACAGGACTAGTTGTTGTTGTACCTTGGATGGTATAAGCTTCTATCGGATTGCCAGCTATACGGTCCGTAGTTTCAGGAATATCTAGCTGTATCTTGTTGTCCTTAATGGTTAATACTGTTTGTTCGCCTGATGTGACAAGATGGTCCTCATCGACTTTTCTGAGTAGGAGAGGATCTTTGATGCCAGGGAAGGTCACAGCGACTGCATCCCAATTGCCAGTTGGTAGGGTTAAGGTAACAGTTTTATCTTTGGACTTAATAGGGTCAAGGTTTGGATTATCAAGCGATACAGATGGAGCTTTTAAGATATCAAAGGAATCAAGAGAAATTTTCTTTCGTCCTTGTGGAGAATTTGGATCCACTTTCAAAGTAAGAACGTGATCACCATCTGCTAGATTGGTAAATTCGCCAATTAATGCACCTTTTTCAGTCGCTCCTGGAGTGTAGAAGTCAAGAGCTGGCATCTCTTTTCCATCCAGTGTGACAAGTGCCTTGCCTAGTGATGCTGTTTTTAATCCATAGATTCGGATACCTGTTCCAGAGAATGGAATGGTTGCAGTGGCTTCAGAAGAGAGGCTATCATTAGCGTTGATGTCAGCGTATTTTTCTGTAGAAGCATAGAGTTCTGCATCGCTCCAATTCTTAAACATGGAACCATAGTGGATACGAGGGTCACGGTCGTCGATTTTCTCAACAGCTTCTCCTTGGCCTGGGAAGACTTTGAAGTAGTCTAAGGAAATTTTTGAGCGTTCACTTCCTCGTCCTTTGTGCTCGCGCTTAACAGTGATCGTCATCAAATGAGGACCTGAGGATAGATTTGTGTAACGTCCTATCAATACACCTTTTTCAGTTGCCCCTGCTGTATAGAAGTCTAGTTCTCCAACAGACTTGCCATCTATTTTAACGTCAGCAAGTCCCAATTGAGATGACTTGAGTCCGTAAATTTCAATACCAGGTCCATTGAAAGGAATAGTTGCAGTCGCATCCTTATCGGAGTAATTTCCATTTGAGATATCAGCGTATTTCTCTGTTCCACCAAATAGTTCTGTGTCAGACCAATTTCCAAAGGCTGAGCCGTACTGGATGCGCTTGTCACGGTCATCCATCAATTCACTGAAGGCATCGATAGAAGCAGTATCTGAAACTGGTGTTGTACGATCCCCTAGCATAGCCTTAACGGTATAAGTATAGGCATGGCTAGAATCAATCGAGCGATCGATAAAGTGAGTTTGGTTGGTGATGAACTCACGAACGCTAGGAGTTTGACTGTTTTCATCCTTGCTTTCTCGTCGGATGACATAATGACTTGCTCCTTCAACTGTGTTAAAGTCAAGTTCAGCTGTGACGGAATCTTTTCGAAGGGCTGATAAGCGAGTCACTCGTCCAGGGAAGTTTTCAAAGGTAATGACATCACCTTTTTGAGTCGCAAGTTGGATACGGTTATCTTTGAGGCGACTAGCTTGAACTTCCTTGCCATTAATCTTGATAATACTAGATTCTATATTTGGATAGTCTACGACTAAGTCTCCACCAACATTAGAAAGGAAAGATAGCGTTTCAAGATTTTTCTCTTTCCATTTCATGCTGACTTCAAAGTTACCACGAGCGACTAAACCTGAGACTTGCCCGTCTTTCCATGCATCTGGAAGGGCTGGTAATGGGGCAATGTAGCCTGTGTGAGACTGAAGGAGCATTTCTGCCATACCGCTGGTTGCACCAAAGTTTCCATCAATTTGGAAAGGCGCGTGCGTATCCCAGAGATTTTCTAGGGTTGAGGATCTGAGCTGTTCTGCCAACAAACGGTGGGCACGATTTCCATCTAAGAGACGGGTCCAGAGGTTGATTTTATTGGCCTTAGACCAACCAGTTCCACCATCTCCTCGGTGGTTTAGGGTTGCGCGTGCAGCTTCTAGATATTCAGGCTGATCCTTGCCAAATAGAGTACCAGGGAAGAGTCCAACCAGATGAGAAACGTGACGGTGGTGATTCTCAATGCCTTCATTAGTGAATTGTGGGCTATCTTCTTCGTACCATTCCTTGATACGGCCGTCTTGGTTGATGTGAAGAGGTTTGAGCTTATCAAATTTAGCTTTCACTTCTGTCACCAAATCTTGGTCGACCTTCAGATGATTGGCTGCTTCCATATAGTCGTGGAATAGCTGCCAAACTAGAGATTGGTCAAAGGTATTCCCAATCGTGATGGTTCCATGTTCTGGCGAGTAAGATGGAGAAGAAACCCAGCGGTCACTAGCCTTGTCGTAGTGCAAGAAGGAATTCCAGAACTTGGCTGTTTCCTTGAGCATTGGATAAATCTTTTCTTTAAGATAAGTTTCATCCTTGGTGAATTTGTAGTAGTCATAGACGTTCTGCATCATCCAAGCATTGGCAGCAGGAGACCAACCCCAATAGTAGTTCCAACCAGGAGTAGTCCAGCCAAATGGTGTCGCCTGAGTATGAACCAACCAACCGTTTTCTTGACCTTCTTTGGACTCGATACCTGCATATTCTTTAGCAGCTATACGGCCATAGTAGCGCATGTCATCGATATAATTGATCATTGGCTTAGCCGTTTCTGAGAGATTGCTCATGTAGGCAGGCCAGTAGTTCATCTGTAGGTTGACATTGAGGTGGTAGTCTGAGTTCCAAGGTGGATTATCTACAGCATTCCAGACTCCTTGCAAGTTGGCAGGGAGGGCATCTATTCGGTTACGAGACGAACTGATGAGGAGATAACGTCCGTATTGGAAGAAGAGTTCTTCTAACTTTTGGCCTTTTGTTGGATTATAGGTTTGAAGAGCTTCTTTTGTAGTTTGATTAGACTTGCTACCGCCGAGGTTTAATTGAACACGGTTGAAAAGGCTTTGGTAATCCTTGATGTGATCATTTTTCAGAGTCTCATAGTCTTTAGTTTTAGCAGCTTCAACGATAGATTTGACAGTTTTTTCTACATCAATATCCTTTCGGTAATTGGTTTTCGGATTTTGAGCAAAATTAGTCTTGGCGCTGAGTAGTAGTGTTGCATAACTTGCTCCTGTAACAGTCAAATAACCATCTTGAGCAGTAACTTGTCCATCTGTCTTGATACCAAGATAAGAGGCAAATTTCAGACCATTGTCTTTGACAGTTCCCTTGAGCAAAATACCATTAGAATCAACGCTAACAGTTCCTTGTTTGTATTTAGAATTCTCCCAAGAATAATCTCCATTAGCAAGTAAATCTTCTGTCAAGCTGTTCCAAAGGGTAAAATCAAGCGTCTTATCTCCCTTTTTAGTCAAATGTGTAACAGTGACGTCATCTGGGTAACTAGAGAAGGTTTCTCGTTTGAAACTTGTCCCATCTTGAGTATAGGAGGTAGTTGTGATAGCTTCAGAAATATCTAAGCCACGATGATAGTCAGTAACATTTTCCAAGCCCTTCTTCTGGTTATTAAAGACCATGAAGATATCACCGAAGGCTAGGTAGCGACCGTATTGGGCATTGTTTGGCCCAACCAAATTTCTCTCTGCTAGTTGTTTAGCTTTTTGACGGTCACCGTCTTCTAAGGCCTTACGGATCTCGGCTAAGACTTTGTAGCGGTCCTTGTAGTTTCCTCCGTTGTAGTCTTGACTATCAGGTTGTGGGCCTCCAGACCAAAGTGTTTTTTCGTTGTACTGGATTCTTTCTTCACCGATGAGTCCGAAAACCTTGGCACCCATTTCCCCATTTCCGACTGGGAGGGCTTGTTTTTCCCATCCATCATAGGAAGGAGCAGTTGGTTGGTTGTAATGTAATTCGTAATGTTCTTGCTTGTTCACAGGAAGTTCTGGTTTCTCGCTCTCCTTATTGTCAGCAGGGGCGGTAGTAGCACTTGTCTCTGACTGACTACTAGTTTGAGGTAGTTCTGCCTCAGGGTTTGTTTGCTTTTCAGCTGATTCAGCTATAGGTTGAGTCTCTGTGTTAGAAGCAACAACTTCTTCTACTTTCGTACCCGGTTTAGCAGAGGTTTCAGTAATGGTTGCCTCACTTTCCGTAATATCGACACCATCAGCAGCCACACCCTGTGCTGCTAAAAACACAGCTCCAAGTAAGACAGAGGCAGCTCCGACACTTAGTTTGCGGATGCTATACTTACATGATTTTTCCCAATATCTCTTATCCACAAAATTCTCCTTTCTTAAATCTGTAAGCGCATACATTCTCTTTTAAAAAAATAAGTCTTGCAGAAATAAGCCCACTGAAAAAGGAGCTCTCTTACTTTTAATGAAATGAAAACCGAGGAATCACTCATCAATTTGAGCGAATTCCTCGGTTATTTTGTATTTATTAAGGCCATAATTCGTTTCATATTAACCA
>NZ_JASGZS010000025.1:0-24081 GCF_047465525.1 Streptococcus infantis
GAACCACGATATTATACAAACTAGAATAAGGACTGACATCCATAGTTAACTGATTATCAAGCATCATTTCACCTCATCTCTAGTATAACAAAAAAGCCATCTATTGGATGACTTTTTCAGTGGGCTCGAAATGGTATCTCGGGTTTTTTTCTTATCTGCGGATTTCGTCAACGATTTCTTTTGAAATGGGAATTCCTAAACGGTAACCTTTGTTGATGTAGTCGATGACATCATTGATGTTTTCTATCGTTTGGATTTTCTCTTTGATAGTTGCACGAAAAGATTCATCCTTTAACAGTTGTTCTTGTAGAAGTCTTTGTAGTTTTTCCTTTTCGTATTTGTTGATGAGAAAAAGAGCGACAAGACTGATAACAACTAAAATATAAGCATATTGGCTCATAAAGTCTCTCCCTAAGTGATAAAGAAGTTAATAGCAAGAGAAAAGCGAAAAAGATTTTTCGCTTTTCAAGAAATGACAATATAGAAATTAGGCAAGTGATCGCTAATCTAAAATAGTAGATGTAATGCCCTCCGCCCCTAGTACCAAATAAAAGTCCGTAGAAGTTTAGGATTGGTTGCTTAGAACGCTCTGCAATTCAGTAACTTTAAGATTACGACATTCATTCAACCAAATCGATATTATTTGGTTAGGTGAATTAGTGAAGCGTTTAGGCAATTCGCCATAGTTACGACGTCATGTTCTCTAAATCGATTATATTTAGAGAACATGACTAGTGAAGCAGTTAGCTAGTCCGCATAAAAGCGGCTAGCATCCAACAATTAGGAACTTTAGTTCCAATAACTTTAAGATTACGACGTTTTAGGACATAAATCGATCATATTTATGTCTTAAAACTAGTGAAACGTCTAGCCAAAGTCCGTATAGGATTTGGTCTTAGTTACTTAGATTGCTTTGCAATTAAGTAATTAAAAGATTACGACATGAGCCTAACCAAGTCGATATTATTTGGTTTGGTGAATTAGTGAAGCGTTTAGGCAATTCGCCATATAGCGATTGCCGTCAAGAGACTAGGGACTTTCGTTCCAGTCTCTTGTAACGAATCACATCTTCTCTGGTGCTTCTACGCCGAGCAGACGAAGTGCTTCTTTGAGAACAACTGCAGTTGCGTAACTGAGGGCTAGACGGCTGTCGCGTTCTGGGCTTTCATCTAAGATACGTGTATGTGCATAATATTTGTTAAAGGCTTGAGCCAGGCTAATTGCAAATTTAGCAATGATAGAAGGTTCAAAGTTATCCGCTGCACGGTTGATAATACGTGGGAAGTCTTGGATGAGTTTAATGATTTCCCAGCTTTCAGCATCATTCAAGCTATAGTTGCCAGCTGTTTCTGGTTTGAAATCTGCTTTGCGTAAGATAGATTGGATACGAGCGTAGGCATATTGAACATAAGGTCCAGTTTCACCTTCGAAGGATACCATGGCTTCTAGGTCGAAGTCATATCCATTTGTACGGTCAGTCTTGAGGTCATAGAACTTAATAGCTCCAACCCCGACAGCATGGGCTACCTGGTCTTTGTTTTCAAGTTCAGGATTTTTAGCCTCGATTTGGGCTTTGGCACGACTAACAGCCTCTGCAACTGTAGGTTCTAGCAAGATGACATTCCCTTTACGAGTAGAGAGTTTTTTTCCTTCTTTTGTAACCAAACCAAAAGGAACGTGAGTAATATCTTCACTCCAATCGTAGCCCATCTCTTGCAAGACAGCTTTGAGTTGTTTAAAGTGGGCAGATTGCTCTTGACCAACGACATAGATAGATTTGGCGAATTGGTATTCATTTTTACGGTAAAGAGCTGCAGCCAAGTCACGTGTGATATAGAGAGTTGCACCATCAGATTTCTTGATAAGAGCTGGATGTTCAATTCCATATTTCTCAAGATTCACAACTTGGGCACCTTCTGATTCAACAAGAAGTCCTTTTTCAGAAAGAATGTCTACAACTGCATCCATCTTATCATTGTAGAAGGCTTCTCCGTTGTAGCTGTCAAAGTCAACCTTCAATTCATTGTAAAGGCGGTTAAATTCCACCAAACTTTCATCACGGAACCATTGCCAAAGAGCGAGAGCTTCCTCATCTCCATTTTCCAGTTTACGGAACCATTCGCGCGCTTCTTCATCCAAGCTAGGGTCATTTTCAGCTTCAGCATTGATGCGAACGTAGAGTTTAAGAAGTTCATCAATTGGATGAGCTTTTACAGCTTCTTCGTCTCCCCATTTTTTGTAGGCAACAATCAGCATCCCAAACTGTTTACCCCAGTCTCCCAAGTGGTTGACCTTGACCGTTTGATAACCGATTTTTTGGAAAATATGTGACAAGCTATCTCCGATAACAGTTGAGCGCAGGTGACCAATAGAGAATGGTTTAGCAATATTGGGACTAGACATGTCGATAACAACATTTTCTTGTTTACCAATATTTTGGTCAGCATAGTGTTCTTTTTCAGTGATAACAGCTTGTAATACTTGAGCAGAAATGGCATTTTTATCAAGGAAGAAGTTAACATAAGGTCCAGTAGCGACGACTTTTTCAAAGGCTTGGCTATTGATTTTTTCAGCGATATCTGCTGCAATCATTTGTGGAGCTTTTCTCTCAACTTTTGCTAGAGTAAAGGCAGGGAAGGCGATGTCTCCCATATCAGAGTTTTTGGGTTGTTCTAGTAAATTTAAAATAGCCTCTTGATCCAGGCTGTCAATGACGCTAGCCAATTCGCTAGCGATCAATTGTTTTGTATTCATTATAAACTCCTTTGGACTTTTCTTCTATTTTATCACAATTTTGAGGAATGATAAGAATTTTTTTTGAAATATTCGGTTTTTTTGGTATAATGTTCTTATTAAATAGTTGTAAAATGTTATAAATATTCAATCGAGAGGATGTTATGAGAAAAAGAGAACGCCATCAGTTAATCAAACAAATGATCACTGAGGAAAAATTAGGGACTCAAAAAGAGATCCAGGATCGGTTGGAAGCACGCAATGTTTTTGTGACGCAAACGACATTGTCGCGTGACCTTCGCGAACTGGGCTTGACCAAGGTTAAGAAAAATGATAAGGTCTACTACGTACTAGCAAATGAGACAGAGAAGATTGACCTGGTTGAGTTTTTGTCCCATCATTTGGAAGGTGTAGCAAGAGCTGAGTTTACCTTAGTTTTGCACACTAAATTGGGTGAAGCTGCAGTTTTAGCCAATGTTGTCGATGCCAACAAGGATGAATGGATTTTGGGAACAGTTGCGGGTGCCAATACTCTCTTGGTAATCTGCCGAGATCAGCATGTTGCTAAACTCATGGAAGATCGTTTGTTAGATTTGATGAAGGATAGATAAGGTCTTGGGAGTCTCTCTCAAGACTATTTTTAACAAGGAGAGAATGGATGACGACAGAAAAATTATCACCAGGCATGCAACAGTATGTGGATATCAAAAAACAATATCCAGATGCTTTTTTGCTCTTTCGTATGGGTGATTTTTATGAGTTATTTTACGAAGATGCAGTCAATGCTGCCCAGATACTAGAAATTTCACTAACCAGTCGCAATAAGAATGCTGACAATCCTATTCCTATGGCTGGAGTTCCCTATCACTCTGCCCAACAGTATATCGATGTCCTAGTTGAGCGTGGCTACAAGGTTGCCATCGCTGAACAGATGGAAGATCCTAAGCAGGCTGTTGGTGTTGTGAAACGCGAGGTTGTGCAGGTGATTACACCGGGTACAGTCGTCGATAGTAGTAAACCCGATAGCCAAAACAACTTTTTGGTGGCTATCGACCGTGACGGTCAGCAATTTGGTTTGGCCTATATGGATCTGGTGACGGGTGATTTTTATGTGACAGGTTTATTAGATTTTACCCTGGTCTGTGGTGAAATCCGGAACCTCAAGGCCAGAGAAGTCGTCATCGGCTATGCCTTAACTGAAGAGGAAGAACAGATTCTCAGCCGTCAAATGAATTTGGTACTTTCTTATGAGCAAGAATCATTTGAAGACATCCATCTGCTGGATCCACGATTGGCACCTGTTGAACAGACTGCCAGCAGTAAGCTTCTCCAGTATGTCCATCGGACTCAGATGAGAGAACTCAACCACTTGAAGCCAGTTGTTCGCTATGAAATAAAGGATTTCTTGCAGATGGATTATGCGACCAAGGCTAGTTTAGATCTAGTAGAAAATGCTCGTTCTGGCAAGAAACAAGGGAGTCTTTTCTGGTTGTTAGATGAAACTAAGACTGCCATGGGAATGCGTCTTTTGCGCTCTTGGATTCACCGTCCCTTGATTGACAAGGATCGTATCCTTGAACGTCAGGAGGTTGTGCAAGTCTTTCTGGACTATTTCTTTGAGCGTAGCGATCTAACGGAAAGCCTCAAGGGAGTCTACGATATCGAGCGTCTGGCCAGTCGCGTTTCTTTCGGGAAAAGCAATCCTAAAGACCTCTTGCAATTAGCGACTACCTTGGCCAGTGTTCCAAGGATTCGCGCAATTTTAGAAGGAATGGAGCAACCAGCGCTTGCCTATCTGATTGAACAACTAGATGCTATTCCTGAATTGGAAAGTCTTATTAGCGCAGCCATTGCTCCTGAGGCTCCTCACGTGATTACCGAAGGTGGTATTATTCGGACGGGCTTTGATGAGACCTTGGACAAGTATCGTCGGGTACTGAGAGAAGGAACCAGCTGGATTGCTGAAATTGAAGCAAAGGAAAGAGAAAACTCTGGCATCAGTACGCTCAAGATTGACTACAATAAAAAAGACGGTTACTATTTCCATGTCACCAACTCGCAGCTAGGTAATGTACCAGCCCACTTTTTCCGTAAGGCTACGTTGAAAAACTCTGAGCGTTTTGGGACAGAGGAGTTGGCGCGTATCGAGGGAGAAATGCTAGAGGCGCGTGAGAAGTCAGCCAGCCTTGAATATGAAATCTTTATGCGTATCCGTGAAGAAGTTGGCAAGTATATCCAACGTCTACAAGCCCTGGCCCAAGGAATCGCTACTGTCGATGTCTTACAAGGACTAGCGGTAGTAGCAGAAAATCAGCACTTGATCCGTCCAGAGTTTGGTCAGGATTCGCGAATTGACATTCAAAAAGGTCGTCACGCTGTCGTTGAGAAGGTCATGGGAGCCCAAACCTATATTCCCAATAGTATCCAAATGGGTGAAGATACTAGCATCCAGCTGATTACAGGGCCTAATATGAGCGGGAAGTCGACCTACATGCGACAGTTAGCCATGACAGCAGTTATGGCCCAGATGGGTTCTTATGTGCCAGCAGAACGTGCTCACTTGCCAATTTTTGATGCAATTTTTACCCGTATCGGGGCGGCAGATGACTTGGTGTCAGGTCAGTCAACCTTTATGGTAGAGATGATGGAAGCCAATAATGCCATTGGGCATGCGACTGAGCATTCTCTCATTCTTTTTGATGAGCTAGGACGTGGAACGGCAACCTATGATGGCATGGCCTTGGCTCAGGCCATCATCGAGTACATCCATGAGCATATCGGAGCCAAGACTCTCTTTGCAACTCACTACCATGAATTGACCAGCTTAGAATCTAGTCTTGAACATCTAGTTAATGTTCACGTGGCTACGCTTGAGCAAAATGGTCAGGTCACTTTCCTTCATAAGATTGAACCAGGTCCAGCAGACAAATCATACGGTATTCACGTTGCCAAGATTGCAGGTTTGCCAGCAGACTTACTAGCAAGGGCAGATGCGATTTTAACTCAATTAGAAAGCCAGGGTCAGGAAAGTCCAATTCCTACCAAACAAAATACTGTCAATGAGCAGATGTCGCTTTTTGATGAAAAAGAAGAAAATCCAATCCTGACAGAGTTGGCAAATATAGATGTTTACAATATAACACCTATGCAAGCCATGAATCTCTTGTTAGAGCTGAAGCAAAAATTATAAGTTAAAAACCCACTCCGTTTTGTGAGTGGGTTTCTTGTATATTAGTGTTTTTGAGACAATAGTTGATTGATGTGTGCAACTTTTTTAGATTCTCTCTTGTAGAGAACAATCCAGATGATGAAGTAGACGATTGCAAACTCTGGGATGAGTTGAAGGATGAAAGTCCAGTGAAGCGGGAACCATCCTGCTAGGATTGCTAGAGGTACAAAACCTAGCAACATAAGGAAGAAGTGAGTGACAGTCGCACGAAGAAGGCTCCAATCTTGAGCGAATAGACGACCGCCAAAACTAAAGAGGACTCCAATCGCTGCCCAGATAAGCAGACAGTAAAGTAAGACGAGTGATCCATGCACCTGATGTTGGGTCATGAATTGACCAATCAAAGAGTTGGGGCTGAGAGGTGCGTAGTTGCTTGGTGAGTGGATAAAAGAAAAGATAATAGATAGGATGAGGCCGATGAGGATACCAGTTGTGGCATCGTGAAATACTTGTTTTTTCATAGTTCTAATTTCTCCTTAATAGCTTTGAGGTAACGGCGAGATGAGTAGGTGAAACTGTCGTTTTTAAGATAAATTTCAATCAAGCCGTTAGAGGTTAGTTTAAGATGACTGATAGCGTCGATGTTGACAATTTCCGATTGGGAAATTTGGATAAAGGAAGCAGGTAGAATTTCACTTGCTTGGTAAAGACGAATGTCGAGCGCATAGGTTTGGCTATCCGTTTCAGCTAAGACTTTGCGATTTTCAATATATATACGTTGAATCTTACTAATCTGAATCAAGTAGACCTGGTCTTGGAATTTTCCTTTAAGAGTTTCTTTTTGATCCAGTGATTGAACAAAGTCTTGAACTTTTTGAACTCTAGGGGACAAAGATGGTGCCTCTATGATGACTTGTTCTTCGGCGTATTGTTGATCAATGTCAAGTCTGACTTTCATAATTTCTCCTTTATAAAATTGTAATAGAGATCTCTTACTTACAAATCTATTAAACACCATTTTCTTGACAAATACAAGGTCGCTTGTCTAAGTGGTTGGTTGAAGAGCCTATCTGGTAGGTGATCGTTTTCATAGAATTTTTAGAGTAAAGAAGTCAAAAAATAGGAAGAAATATATTGACAAAAATAGAAAAAACGTGGTACAATAATAGACGGTACTTTTTACTTTTGGTCTCTCAAGAGTGTACAGGGACGTGCTGACAAATGTTGCAAAAGTACACACAGATGATAGCTGTCACCAAGTGTATCATCACCAAAAATAAAAAAACACAGGAGAATGTAGATGCCTACAATTAACCAATTGGTTCGCAAACCGCGTAAATCAAAAGTAGAAAAATCTAAATCACCAGCTTTGAACGTTGGTTACAACAGTCATAAAAAAGTTCAAACAAACGTTTCTTCACCACAAAAACGTGGTGTTGCAACTCGTGTTGGAACAATGACACCTAAAAAACCTAACTCTGCCCTTCGTAAATTTGCTCGTGTACGTTTGAGCAACCTTATCGAAGTTACTGCCTACATCCCAGGTATCGGACACAACTTGCAAGAGCACAGCGTGGTGCTTCTTCGCGGTGGACGTGTAAAAGACCTTCCAGGGGTACGTTACCATATCGTCCGTGGTGCACTTGATACTGCAGGTGTTAACGATCGTAAACAAGGCCGTTCTAAATACGGTACTAAACGTCCGAAAAAAGCATAAGGAAAGGGGATAAAGAGAAATGAGTCGTAAAAATAGAGCTCCAAAACGTGACGTATTGCCAGATCCGCTTTACAATTCACAATTAGTTACTCGTCTTATCAACCGCGTTATGCTTGACGGTAAACGTGGTACAGCTGCTTCAATCGTTTACGGTGCTTTTGAACAAATCAAAGAAGTTACTGGTAACGATGCACTTGAAGTATTTGAAACAGCTATGGAAAACATCATGCCTGTACTTGAAGTACGTGCACGTCGTGTTGGTGGTTCTAACTACCAAGTCCCAGTTGAAGTTCGTCCAGAACGTCGTACAACACTTGGACTTCGTTGGTTGGTAACAATCGCTCGCCTTCGTGGTGAACACACAATGCAAGACCGTCTTGCAAAAGAAATCTTGGACGCTGCTAACAACACTGGTGCAGCAGTTAAGAAACGTGAAGACACTCACCGTATGGCTGAAGCTAACCGTGCCTTCGCACACTTCCGTTGGTAAGATTAAGATACTAAGGGCGTTAAAAAAGCGACTGAAAATTAGGAAGCTTGACGAAGAATCAACGATTCTAGGAAAGCTTATCTATTTTCCGAGCTTTTAGCCCAGGTTCAATTTAGCTCGGTCAGCTCTTAGCTACAACTCAACTTACCATTTCGTAAGTTGAAACCAATAATAACAAGATAAACATTGAGAACGGGTAGGTCCTGCCTATCCGTTTTTATTAAATCGTGTTATAATAGAATAGAAATAAAAAAATATAGGAGAAACAAACCTCATGGCACGCGAATTTTCACTTGAAAAAACTCGTAATATCGGTATCATGGCTCACGTCGATGCTGGTAAAACAACTACTACTGAGCGTATCCTTTACTACACTGGTAAAATCCACAAAATCGGTGAAACTCACGAAGGTGCGTCACAAATGGACTGGATGGAGCAAGAGCAAGAACGTGGTATCACTATCACATCTGCTGCGACAACAGCTCAATGGAACAACCACCGCGTAAACATCATCGACACACCAGGACACGTGGACTTCACTATCGAAGTACAACGTTCTCTTCGTGTATTGGACGGTGCGGTTACAGTTCTTGACTCACAATCAGGTGTTGAGCCTCAAACTGAAACAGTTTGGCGTCAAGCAACTGAGTACGGAGTTCCACGTATCGTATTTGCCAACAAAATGGATAAAATCGGTGCTGACTTCCTTTACTCAGTAAGCACTCTTCACGATCGTCTTCAAGCTAACGCACACCCAATTCAATTGCCAATCGGTTCTGAAGATGACTTCCGTGGTATCATCGACTTGATCAAGATGAAAGCTGAAATCTATACTAACGACCTTGGTACAGATATCCTTGAAGAAGACATCCCAGCTGAATACCTTGAGCAAGCTCAAGAATACCGTGAAAAATTGATCGAAGCAGTTGCTGAAACTGACGAAGAATTGATGATGAAATACCTCGAAGGTGAAGAAATCACTAACGAAGAATTGAAAGCTGGTATCCGTAAAGCGACTATCAACGTTGAATTCTTCCCAGTATTGTGTGGTTCTGCCTTCAAGAACAAAGGTGTTCAATTGATGCTTGATGCGGTTATCGACTACCTTCCAAGCCCACTTGATATCCCAGCAATCAAGGGTATTAACCCAGATACAGATGAAGAAGAAACTCGTCCAGCATCTGATGAAGAGCCATTTGCAGCTCTTGCATTCAAGATCATGACTGACCCATTCGTAGGTCGTTTGACATTCTTCCGTGTTTACTCAGGTGTTCTTCAATCAGGTTCTTACGTATTGAACACTTCTAAAGGTAAACGTGAACGTATCGGACGTATCCTTCAAATGCACGCTAACAGCCGTCAAGAAATCGACACTGTTTACTCAGGTGATATCGCTGCTGCCGTTGGTTTGAAAGACACTACAACTGGTGACTCATTGACAGATGAAAAAGCTAAAATCATCCTTGAGTCAATCAACGTTCCAGAACCAGTTATCCAATTGATGGTTGAGCCTAAATCTAAAGCAGACCAAGACAAGATGGGTATCGCCCTTCAAAAATTGGCTGAAGAAGATCCAACATTCCGCGTTGAAACAAACGTTGAAACTGGTGAAACAGTTATCTCTGGTATGGGTGAGCTTCACCTTGACGTCCTTGTTGACCGTATGCGTCGTGAGTTCAAAGTTGAAGCGAACGTAGGTGCTCCTCAAGTATCTTACCGTGAAACATTCCGTGCTCCTACTCAAGCACGTGGATTCTTCAAACGTCAGTCTGGTGGTAAAGGTCAGTTCGGTGATGTATGGATTGAATTTACTCCAAACGAAGAAGGAAAAGGATTCGAATTCGAAAACGCAATCGTCGGTGGTGTGGTTCCTCGTGAATTTATCCCAGCGGTTGAAAAAGGTTTGGTAGAATCTATGGCTAACGGTGTTCTTGCAGGTTACCCAATGGTTGACGTTAAAGCTAAGCTTTACGATGGTTCATACCACGATGTCGACTCATCTGAAACTGCCTTCAAGATCGCTGCATCTCTTGCACTTAAAGAAGCTGCTAAGACTGCACAACCAGCTATCCTTGAACCAATGATGCTTGTAACAATCACTGTTCCAGAAGAAAACCTTGGTGATGTTATGGGTCACGTAACTGCTCGTCGTGGACGTGTAGATGGTATGGAAGCACACGGTAACAGCCAAATCGTTCGTGCTTACGTTCCACTTGCTGAAATGTTCGGTTACGCAACAGTTCTTCGTTCTGCATCACAAGGACGTGGTACATTCATGATGGTATTCGACCACTACGAAGATGTACCTAAGTCAGTACAAGAAGAAATCATTAAGAAAAACAAAGGTGAAGAATAATTCACCGTCACTTTAAAAGAAGTCACTTTGTGGCTTCTTTTTCTGTTTGGTAGAAATAGGAAAAAGTGCCTCAAATATGGTAAAATAGAAGGAGTATATTGTGAGGAAAATGGATGTCAACCACTTTTGAAATTTTAATGAATCAGTTGGGAATCCCCGCTGAAATGAGAAATCATGAGGGCTTCTCTCAGGCTGAAATAGAACAAGTCATTGTTCATAAACGAAGCAAAGTTTGGGAGTTTCATTTTGTTTTTGAAAATATTTTGCCTTTTGAACTTTTTCTAGAGTTAAAAAGAGGCTTGAAGGAAGAATTTTCAAAAACAGGAAATCAGGCTAGTTTTGAGATAAAAACGCGAAATCAGGAATTTTCTAGAGAACTTTTACAAGCCTACTATCGAGAGGCTTTTTCGGATGGTCCTTGCGCTAGTCAAGGTTTTCGTTCTATATATCAGAATTTTCAGGTGCGTTTTGAAAATGACCAGTTAATCATTGAAGCCTCTGAAGCGGCAGATACAGAACATTTTAGAAAAAATCATCTGCCAAATCTTAGCAAACAGCTGGAACACTTTGGTTTTCCCAAACTTTCCTGCAGTTTAGAAAAAAATGAAGAGCTCACGAGGGAAGAGCAAGAGGCCTTTCAGACAGAAAATCAAATGATTATCCAAGCTGCCAATGAAGAAACACTTCGGGCTATGGAACAATTGGAACAGATGGCGCCGCCTCCTCCAGCTGAGGATAAGCCTGTCTTTGATTTCCAAGCTAAGAAAGCAGCTGCCAAGCCAAAACTAGACAAGGCAGAGATTACTCCTATGATTGAGGTTAATACTGAGGAAAATCGTCTGGTTTTTGAAGGAGTTGTCTTTGATGTCGAGCAGAAGGTGACTAGAACAGGTCGTGTTTTGATTAACTTCAAGATGACAGACTACACTTCTAGCTTCTCCATGCAAAAATGGGTCAAGAATGAAGAAGAAGCTCAGAAGTTTGACATGATCAAGAAAAATTCTTGGCTCCGTGTTCGTGGGAATGTTGAGGTCAATAATTTCACGCGAGACTTGACCATGAATGTACAGGATGTTCAGGAAGTCGTCCACTATGAGCGTAAAGACTTGATGCCAGAGGGAGAGCGTCGTGTTGAGTTTCATGCGCATACCAATATGTCGACCATGGATGCTCTACCTGAAGTTGAAGAACTCGTTGCGAAAGCAGCTAAATGGGGTCATAAAGCGGTAGCAATCACGGACCATGGGAATGTTCAATCCTTCCCTCATGGCTATAAGGCGGCTAAGAAAGCTGGCATCCAGCTAATCTATGGGATGGAAGCCAATATCGTTGAAGACCGTGTACCTATCGTCTATAACGAGGTTGAGATGGATTTGTCTGAAGCTACTTATGTAGTCTTTGACGTGGAAACGACTGGTCTATCTGCTATCTATAATGACTTGATTCAGGTGGCGGCTTCTAAGATGTATAAGGGCAATATCGTAGCTGAATTTGATGAATTTATCAATCCTGGTCACCCCTTATCAGCCTTTACTACTGAATTGACAGGAATTACGGATGAGCATGTGAAAAATGCCAAACCCTTGGTTCAAGTTCTGAAAGAATTCCAAGAGTTTTGTAAGGATACCGTTCTTGTAGCCCACAATGCAACCTTTGACGTTGGCTTTATGAATGCCAACTATGAACGTCATGGCCTGCCAAAAATCACTCAACCCGTCATCGATACGCTAGAATTCGCAAGAAATCTCTATCCTGAGTATAAACGTCATGGTCTAGGACCTTTGACTAAGCGTTTTGGTGTTGCCCTAGAACACCACCACATGGCCAACTACGATGCGGAAGCAACTGGCCGTTTGCTCTTTATCTTTATCAAGGAAGTGGCAGAAAAACACGGTGTGACAGATTTGGCGCGATTAAACCTTGATTTAATCAGTCCAGATTCTTATAAAAAAGCTCGCGTCAAGCATGCAACTATCTATGTGAAAAATCAGGTGGGCTTGAAAAATATCTTTAAGCTGGTATCTCTGTCAAATACTCAGTATTTTGAAGGAGTTCCACGGATTCCACGTACGGTACTGGATGCCCATCGAGAAGGTTTAATCTTGGGTTCTGCTTGTACAGAAGGGGAAGTTTTTGATGCAGTCGTTTCCCAAGGAGTAGATGCGGCAGTCGAAGTGGCTAAATACTATGACTTTATCGAGGTGATGCCTCCTGCTATCTATGCACCTTTGATTGCCAAAGAGCAGGTCAAGGACATGGAAGAACTCCAAACCATCATCAAGAGCCTGATAGAGGTTGGAGATCGCCTTGGGAAACCCGTTCTTGCGACAGGAAATGTCCACTATCTCGAACCCGAGGATGAGATTTATCGTGAAATCATCGTGCGAAGTCTAGGTCAGGGAGCTATGATTAACCGAACTATCGGCCATGGAGAAGCTGCCCAACCAGCTCCGCTACCAAAGGCGCATTTTAGAACAACCAATGAAATGTTGGATGAGTTTGCCTTTCTAGGGGAAGACTTGGCTCGCAAGATTGTTATTGAAAATACCAATGCCTTGGCAGAAATCTTTGAACCTGTGGAGGTTGTAAAGGGTGATTTATACACACCTTTCATTGACAAAGCCGAAGAAACAGTTGCTGAATTAACCTATAAAAAAGCTTTTGAAATCTATGGAAATCCACTGCCAGATATCGTTGATTTACGGATTGAAAAGGAACTAACCTCTATCTTGGGGAATGGATTTGCCGTGATCTATCTGGCTTCCCAGATGCTAGTGCAGCGCTCCAACGAACGAGGCTACTTGGTTGGTTCTCGTGGGTCTGTTGGATCCAGTTTCGTTGCGACCATGATTGGGATTACCGAGGTCAATCCTCTATCGCCTCACTATGTCTGTGGTCAGTGTCAGTACAGTGAATTTATCACGGATGGTTCCTACGGTTCAGGGTTTGATATGCCCAATAAGGACTGTCCAAACTGTGGTCACAAACTCAGCAAGAATGGACAGGATATTCCTTTCGAGACCTTCCTTGGTTTTGATGGGGACAAGGTACCCGATATCGATTTGAACTTCTCTGGTGAGGATCAACCTAGCGCCCACTTGGATGTGCGTGATATCTTTGGGGAAGAGTATGCCTTCCGTGCAGGAACGGTTGGTACGGTGGCTGCTAAAACAGCCTATGGATTTGTCAAGGGTTACGAGCGTGATTATGGCAAATTCTACCGAGAAGCTGAAGTGGAGCGCCTAGCCCAAGGAGCTGCCGGTGTCAAACGGACGACCGGTCAACACCCAGGAGGAATCGTTGTTATTCCTAACTATATGGATGTCTATGACTTTACTCCAGTACAATACCCTGCCGATGATGTAACAGCTGAATGGCAAACTACCCACTTTAACTTCCACGATATCGATGAGAACGTCCTCAAGCTCGATGTCCTTGGTCATGATGATCCAACCATGATTCGGAAACTTCAGGACTTGTCAGGTATTGATCCGAACGATATCCCTATGGATGATCCTGGTGTCATGGCACTCTTTTCGGGTACAGATATCCTAGGAGTGACACCTGAACAAATCGGGACTTCAACTGGTATGCTTGGGATTCCAGAGTTTGGAACCAACTTTGTTCGAGGCATGGTGGATGAAACCCATCCAACGACTTTTGCGGAGTTGCTTCAGCTTTCTGGTCTGTCTCACGGTACCGACGTATGGTTGGGAAATGCCCAGGACTTGATTAAGGCTGGAATTGCGGACCTATCAACCGTTATCGGATGTCGGGATGACATCATGGTTTACCTCATGCACGCTGGCCTAGATCCAAAGATGGCCTTTACCATCATGGAGCGAGTGCGTAAGGGAATGTGGCTTAAAATCTCTGAAGAAGAGCGCAATGGTTATATCGAAGCCATGAAGGCTAACAATGTGCCTGAGTGGTATATCGAATCTTGTGGAAAAATCAAGTACATGTTCCCTAAAGCCCACGCGGCTGCCTACGTTATGATGGCCCTTCGCGTGGCCTACTTCAAAGTTCACCATCCGATTTATTATTACTGTGCTTACTTCTCCATCCGTGCTAAGGCTTTTGATATCAAGACCATGGGTGCAGGCTTGGATGCTATCAAACGCAAGATGCAAGAAATTGCTGAGAAGCGCAAGAACAATGAAGCTTCCAACGTAGAAATCGACCTCTATACAACGCTTGAAATTGTTAATGAGATGTGGGAACGTGGCTTCAAATTTGGCAAGTTGGACCTCTATCGCAGTGATGCGACCGAATTTATCATTGATGGAGACACCCTCATCCCACCGTTTGTCGCTATGGATGGTCTAGGCGAGAACGTTGCCAAGCAATTGGTGCGAGCTCGTCAAGAAGGGGAGTTCCTCTCTAAAACAGAACTCCGCAAGCGTGGTGGACTCTCATCAACCTTGGTTGAAAAGATGGATGAAATGGGCATTCTCGGCAATATGCCAGAGGACAATCAGTTGAGCTTGTTTGATGATTTGTTTTAATAGTTTGCAATGTCTTGTGTAGATTTGAGGTTGGTTAATGATGCTAAAGAAAAAAAGAGCAACACCTTGGAAACCAGGGAAAGTTATTTCCATACGCTTGCGAAATGGCGTTTACGTATTAGCACAAATGGTGCGTGATCCCTATCTGGTATTTTTCAACCATTTTAACGAAGAAAATACCTGGAAGGGAGTGACCTTGAAAGAGGAGGATATCCTTTTTTGTAAAGCAGTTACTCGTCAGTTTCTACGCTATAGTCCTGTAGCGATTGTCAAAGAAGTTACCCCCCTGTTAGATTATGAACTGCCTAAAGAATGGATTTATAGCCATATTGGAGGGCATCCTATTACTGTTTCGGTAAAGGGAAGGGAGCGCCAACTTGCTGGTTTTGGTAGACGTTGTTCTTTGGTTCTGGCGGATAAAGACAGTGGACTACCAGAAGATAATCCACTTATGGGACTCTTCCAATCCTATATCATATCAGATATCAAAGAACAGGATTGGGATCGGGTAGGTCAGGCTGAATTTATGTCTATTGAAGTATTTCCAACACTCAACGAACGTCTCTATCTTTGCTTTCTTTATGGGAAAAATATAAATCCAGAACAAGATATCTCTTTAGGAAAGCCTCTACCTGATGACTATGAAACCTATATAGATATCCTCACAAATAGTCCAGAGGCACGACGCCTCTACCTAGGAGAGCATGAAGAATAAGAAAGGATATTTCATGAAACTAAGAATTTTTGCGGAAGATAAACCGGCTGAGAAGGTGTTTGAGTACCAATTTGAACTTGCTGATCATACAATTCTTCTATCGACAGCACTCTTGTCAGGTGCTATTGTTTTGGCAGGATTATTTTCTGCTTTGAAAGAAAAAGAAAAATAAAATAGAAAAGAGAAAACAGAAAAGAGAAAACAGAATGGTTTTACCGAATTTTAAAGAAAATCTAGAAAAATATGCTAAGTTGTTAGTTGCAAACGGAGTGAACGTGCAACCTGGTCATACCTTGGCTCTCTCCATCGATGTGGAGCAACGCGAGTTGGCTCACTTAATCGTTAAAGAAGCCTATGCACTTGGTGCGCATGAGGTCATTGTGCAGTGGGCTGACGACTTTGTAAACCGTGAGAAATTCCTCCACGCGCCGATGGAGCGTTTGGACAATGTACCAGAATACAAGATTGCTGAGATGAACTACCTTCTTGAAAACAAAGCAAGTCGTCTCGGTGTTCGTTCTTCTGATCCAGGTGCCTTGAACGGAGTGGATGCGGAAAAGCTCTCAGCTTCTGCAAAAGCTATGGGAATTGCCATGAAGCCAATGCGTATCGCAACTCAATCCAACAAGGTTAGCTGGACTGTAGCAGCAGCTGCTGGACTAGAGTGGGCTAAGAAAGTCTTTCCGAATGCTGCAAGCGACGAAGAAGCAGTCGATCTCCTTTGGGACCAAATCTTCAAAACTTGCCGTATCTACGAAGAAGATCCAGTTAAGGCTTGGGAAAAACATGCTGCTATCCTCAAGAGCAAGGCGGAAATGCTGAATAAAGAGCAATTCACAGCCCTTCACTACACAGCACCAGGAACTGATTTGACACTTGGCTTGCCTAAGAACCATGTTTGGGAATCTGCCGGAGCGATCAATGCTCAAGGTGAAGGATTCTTGCCAAACATGCCAACAGAAGAAGTCTTTACAGCTCCTGACTTCCGTCGCGCAGATGGTTATGTCACTTCTACAAAACCTCTTAGCTACAATGGAAATATTATCGAAGGCATCAAGGTAACCTTTGAAAATGGTCAAATTGTTGATATCACTGCTGAGAAGGGTGATCAAGTTATGAAGGACCTTGTCTTTAAGAATGCTGGTGCGCGTGCCTTGGGTGAGTGTGCCTTGGTACCAGATCCAAGTCCAATTTCTCAGTCAGGGATTACCTTCTTTAATACCCTTTTCGATGAAAATGCTTCAAACCACTTGGCTATTGGTGCAGCTTACGCAACTAGCGTTGTTGGTGGAGCAGAGATGAGCGAAGAAGAACTGGAAGCTGCAGGACTTAATCGTTCAGATGTTCACGTTGACTTTATGATTGGTTCGAACCAAATGGATATCGATGGTATCCGTGAGGATGGGACACGCGTACCACTCTTCCGCAATGGAGATTGGGCAATTTAAGGAGAAACTATGATTGGAAGTATGTTTGTCGGGCTTTTAATCGGACTACTAGCAGGAGCTATCACCAATCGTGGCGAACGAATGGGCTGCTTCGGGAAAATGTTTCTCGGCTGGATTGGTGCCTTTTTAGGACAATTAATCTTTGGTTCTTGGGGGCCAAACCTAAACGGTACAGCCATTATTCCATCAGTTTTCGGGGCTATGATTTTGCTAGCCATTTTCTGGGAAAGAGGAAGCTAAGTTTCGATTTAGAAGGCAGATTAACTTTAAAGAATAAGAGAGAGGCTGGGACAAAAGTCCTAGCCTCTCAATTGTCTTTGGATTGTCGATCAAGACGCAGTGGTTGAGTGGCCTCTACTACGCTGATTTCATCAGCTTTTACAGCCCTACTCAACTGTGCGGAGGTGGGACGTCGAAATCGAATTCTAACGAATTACCGATTTCTGTCCCACTCTCTCTTTTTAGGTCGCTCTATAAAGTCCTTTGAAAGCACTCATATGGACTTTGTCACAGACCTTTCAGTGACTGGTTCTTTTTATATTGCCTCAAGTATGGTACAATAAAAGCATGAGAATTCAACAATTACACTATATTATCAAAATTGTAGAGACTGGTTCGATGAATGAAGCTGCCAAGCAACTTTTCATTACTCAGCCTAGTCTGTCAAATGCAGTTCGTGACCTAGAAAATGAGATGGGAATTGAGATTTTTATCCGAAATCCTAAGGGAATTACCCTTACACGTGATGGGATGGAGTTTCTATCCTATGCCCGTCAGGTTGTCGAGCAAACGCAACTTCTAGAAGAACGCTATAAGAACCCAATCGCTCATCGCGAGCTTTTTAGTGTGTCTTCGCAACACTATGCCTTCGTAGTGAATGCCTTTGTTTCCTTGCTCAAGAAGAGCGATATGGAAAAGTATGAGCTTTTTTTGCGTGAAACCAGAACTTGGGAGATCATCGATGACGTCAAGAACTTCCGTAGTGAAGTAGGGGTCCTCTTTTTAAATAGCTATAACCGGGACGTTCTTTCGAAGATGTTGGATGACAATCATCTAGTTGCCCACCATCTCTTTACAGCCCAACCCCATATCTTTGTCAGCAAGACCAACCCTCTTGCTAAAAGAGACAAGGTGCAGTTGGCAGACCTAGAAGACTTCCCTTACTTGAGCTATGACCAAGGAACCCATAATTCCTTCTATTTCTCAGAAGAGATTTTGTCACAAGAACACCACAAGAAATCCATCGTGGTTAGTGACCGTGCGACCTTGTTCAATCTCTTGATTGGTTTGGACGGCTATACCATCGCGACAGGTATCCTCAATAGTAATCTTAATGGAGACAATATTGTCTCGATTCCACTTGATATTGATGATCTCATTGAGCTGGTTTATATCCAGCATGAGAAAACTAGCCTATCTAAGATGGGTGAACGCTTCATCGAGTATTTGCTTGAAGAAGTTCGTTTTGATAGCTAATCGTAAGTACATTAGAAAAGAAAAGGAAATATGACTACAATGAATACCAATGATTTTGATTTTCACTTGCCTGAGGAGTTGATTGCACAAACACCTCTGGAAAAGCGCGATGCCTCTAAGCTCTTGATGGTTAATCGCCAGACTGGAGAATTTCAAGATCGCCACTTTCACTCCATTATTGAAATGCTAGAGCCAGGTGATGCCCTGGTGATGAATGATACCCGTGTCTTGCCAGCACGACTTCATGGTCAAAAGGAAGAAACAGGTGGTCACGTTGAGCTCTTGCTCTTGAAAAATATAGCAGGAGACGAATGGGAAGTGTTGGCAAAACCTGCTAAACGTCTCAAGGTTGGCGCCCGTGTTGTCTTTGGTGATGGTCGACTAAGCGCAGTTGTGACTGAGGAATTAACCCATGGTGGCCGTATTGTCCGTTTTGAGTATGAAGGAATTTTCCTAGAAGTACTTGAAAGTCTTGGAGAAATGCCTTTGCCTCCTTATATTCATGAAAAATTGGATGACCGTGAACGTTACCAGACAGTCTATGCCAAGGAGAGTGGTTCAGCCGCTGCCCCAACTGCAGGCCTGCATTTTACCAAGGAATTACTGGAAGAAATCCAGCAAAAAGGGGTTCATCTAGTCTACTTGACCTTGCACGTTGGTCTTGGAACCTTTAGACCTGTTTCAGTAGATAATCTAGATGAACATGAGATGCACTCAGAGTTTTATCAGTTGTCTGAGGAAGCTGCAGCGACCTTGCGTCAGGTCAAAGAAAATGGTGGCCGTGTCATTGCTGTGGGGACAACCTCTATCCGTACGCTAGAGACTATCGGAAGCAAGTTTGATGGACAAATCCAAGCAGACTCTGGCTGGACAAATATCTTTATCAAACCAGGCTATGACTGGAAGGTTGTGGATGCTTTTTCTACGAATTTCCATTTGCCTAAATCAACACTGGTTATGCTCGTTTCTGCCTTTGCAGGCCGTGAATTGGTCCTCGAAGCCTATCAGCATGCTATCGATGAAAAATACCGTTTCTTTAGCTTTGGCGATGCCATGTTTATCTACTAAAAATAGAAGAGCTAATTCCTGATTGGATTAGCCTTTTTTGATGTCAAATAGCTATTGAATTATATGGAAATAAATGATACACTGAAAACTACAGGTTAGCCGTCAAAAATATATGTAATTTCAGGCTAGGCATTTTAGATGCAGATGAGACTGTATCATCATTTTAAAAGGAGATTATCATGAAAAAAACATTGCGCTACACCAGTCTTTCAGCTCTTGCCTTGTTGGCTGTGGTGACACTTGCTGCTTGTGGAGGAAATGCTGAAAAAACTACAGCATCTTCAAGTAAAGAGGCTTCTTCTAAAGTAACTAAGGAGTCATCAAGTAAAACAGAAGCTAGTCAAAAAGAGGAGTAGAAGTCTGAGACAAGTTCTTCAAGCGCTACAGGTAGTCAAACTGAGACAAAGGCGAAAAATCAAAAAGATTATTCTAAATTCCTTGGAACTTGGGAGAATTATGCTGGAACAACTGCTACAGTCGCAGCGGATGGAATCGTGACCATTCAAAGCTCAAAAGGCACCTTTAAATATGAGATGGACAAAGTAGAGGAGAAGGACGGTTACTATTTGACAGGAATTCATCTTGTTGGTGGTGGAGAAGGAGCACGCCTTATCTTTACCCCAGCAGGTGTAGCAAATGAATTGACTGGTACGGATGGTAGCCAAGACGTCGTGGCAATCGGCCAATCACCAAGCGACAAAGATAGTCATTTTTACCGTAACTAAGCATGAGAAAAGAAGAAGTGAGCCAAACTGATGGCTCACTTTTTGAATTGTAAAAATTGTAGATGAGATTGATTGACAAGTATAGTGGATTGAACTTAGAGTAGTACAATATAGATTCTAAAATATTTTTAGAAATTAATTTGACTTTCCTAACCTCTTTGTTCACATCTTATTTCAATCAACTATAAAAAACCTTTAAGTAGCCGGTTGACCAAAAGTAGAACAGATACGAAAAAAAAGCCTTGATTTCAAGGCTTTTTCCTGTTGATTTAGATGCCCCCTACAGTCGATTTAGAGTTAAAATAAGTAAAAATGAGTAACAAAAATATTGATAAATCAGGGTTTTGCCACTCTCTAAATCGTATGTAAAAATAAAAGGTAGTACAAAAGTAGAACATTTTTATCTTACTTCTTTGAGGATGAGTATTAAGGCATCTAAGACTCGGGAACGTTGTTCTGCTGGAAGAGTTTTTAATTCATCAACAAGCAGAGTAATTTTTGGATCTTCTTCTTTCAATTGTATATCAAAGAATGTATCTAAATCTACTTCTAATGCTTCCATTACCTTCTCTAGAGTTTGAATCTTTAAGTTAGTTGAAAGATTTTCTAATTTATAGATATAATTTGTACCCAAATCAGCCATCTCTTCTAGTTGTTCTTGGGTATATCCTTTTTCTAAACGTAATAGACGGATTCTTTTAGAGATGTAATCTTGAAGGTTGGTTTTGTTATTTATCATTTATTACCTCGCTACTTACATAATACAGACAAACGACTGTATTTTTTAGACTTTAAATGGTTACATTTTGATAAAATAACTTTAAAAAGTTGTGAAATGTGATATAATGAAGTTATAAAAAAATATAATGAGGATTAATATGAAAAAACAAATTATCGCAACAACAGCTCTCGCAACTGGACTTGTCGGAACAATCGGAACTGCTCACGCAGATACAGTGGAGCTTCCATTGCCTACAACTGCTAAAAATGAACCAGCCTTGGTGGAAAAAGAAGCGCCTAAGAAAGTAGAAGTGAAAACTCCTACTAAGGAAGATGTCGCTGAACTTGGTGCTACTGCTAAACAAACCCAAGAAGATGCCGATAAGGCTAAAGAAGTCTTGGATCAAGCGAATGAAAAGTCTGATAAAGCAGAAAAGAAAGTCGCTGACTTGAAACAAGCTAAAGACGATGCTCAGAAAGTTGCTGACAAAGCAACACCAGAAGCGATTCAAAACGCAGAGAAGAAAGTGGAAACTGCTAAAGCAAAAGTTCCAACTGCTGAACAAGGGGTATCAAATGCGCAAACTGAACAAGATGATGCAGACCGTAATGTTGCTATTCAAGGCAAAACAGTTGGTACTAAGCAAGCAGAAGTGACTCAAGCGCAAAATGGAGTTACTGATGCGAAAGCAGTTGTAAAAAATGCAGAGGATGCTTTGAATGGTGTTGGTCTTACTGACGCTAAAGAGGCGCAAGCAAGTGCTATCAAAGAAGAAAGTGATAGCAAACAAGCTCAATCAGATGCCCAAATTGCTCTTGATGCCGCTAAGAAGTTGGACGGTGAGCTTGCTGAACAACTAAACCAAGCTGAAACAACTGTTAAAACTGCTACAAAAGATGTAGAGCGTACTGAAAACGAAGCTAAAACTGCCAAAACTAACCGTGATAACGCTCTTGCTATTTATAATCAAGCGGTATCTGTACTTGATGCCCTTCAAGATAGCTCTAAGAAACAAACCATCACTCTTTCCCCAGCTTTCATTCAAGCAGTGAAAGATAAAATGGAATTCCTTCGTCAAATTCGTTCAGGTGTCGAAATGACTGATGAAGAGCGTAATGCTAAGGGTGATGACCTTTATAATCGTATCGTTGGTTCACAAGTAGAACACGAAAAACTCAATAAATACGTTCCAACGAAAGCCGACCAAGCAGATGAAACTCGCTACGATATTAACAATCTCCCACAAGAGATTAAAGACGAGTTGAACTACTATGTGGTAGACCTTATCAACCAAATGCGCCATCAACTTGGACTTCCAGACGTTGTTCTTTCAAAAACTTCTCTTGAATTTGCAGATAAGGTTGCTAAAGAGTATGTGAAAGCGAACTTCTCTCATGCTATGGAAGAAGATTATGAGAAGCGTGGTGGTGTCGGACACTACGCTATTGGTATCAATAAGGTCGCCAAAGAATATGGCATGCCTACAACAAATGCAGAGAAAGAAAGCAAGGGTTGGCAGTATTATGAAAATGCTGTAACTACTTACGTTTTCCATAACTTTGACGATGCTGATGGGGTTTACCGTAAAACTCTTGGTCAAATGAAAGAGAAGTTGTATGATGACCTTGTGATGCTTGTGTCAACTAAAGGTGACTATGCTCACACTGAGGGTATCCTTCAGTTCGCCTCTGCAAATGAAACCATCTACTTCGGTGGTGTGGCACAAAGCAAGACAGATGATTTCTATACTACTCACTTCTTGACTGCTATTCGTAGTGAATATGTAGATGGTTCTAAATGGGATAAAACACCTATTGCAAACCCACTAAGTGACGAAGTCATTGAGCGTAAATTGAGCGAAGCTCGTCAAGCGCTTGCTGATGCTATGACTGCTCGCGACAATGCACAAGCAACTTTTGAAGCAAAAACTCAAGCAGAGTCAGATGCGAAAATTGCACTTACAAATGCTGAAGCTAACTTGACTGCCTTGAAGAAAGGTGAAAGTCCACTTGCGAATGCACAAAAGGCTTTTGATGAAGCAAAAGAACGCCATGATAAAGCAGTAGTCACACTTTCTAATGCTAACGCTCTTGTTAATACTTTGACTGCTACACAGTCTGCAAAAGAAGAAGCTCTTAAAGATGCACAAGCAAAACTTAAAGACGCTGAGCAAGTTCTTAAAACTGCACAAGAAGCTCTTAAAGCAGAAGAAGATAAGATGAAAGAGCTTGAAGCAGTTGCTACAAGCAAAGCCCAAGCGGTATCTCTTGCTAAGAAAGCCCTTCAAGATGCACAAGAAAAAGTTAAACAAGCAGAAAAAGAGCTTGCAGACCTTAACGGTGCGCACACTCGCTTGGCAGAAGTAAAAGCAGAGCTTGAAAAAGCAGAAACAGAGCTTAAAGATGCTTATAAAGCACAAAACGAAGCTAAAGTAGACTATGAGGTTAAAAGCCTTGCAGCAGATCAAGCAAAAGTTGCTTATGAAACTGCTAGAGCGAAGTTTGAAGAAGCAGAAGCAAAACGCTTGGCTGAACTTGCAGATGCCAAACGTAAAGAGCTTGAACACTTGGGGTATAAACCATTACCAGTTGTAGACGGTAAAGGGAACGTGGTTGATTACAAAGCAGAAAAAGTAACCGTAGGCACTAAAGACGATAAAACATATCAAGCTCCTGCACAAGCTATAAATGAAAAATCAGAACCTAAGAAACAACTTCCAAATACAGGAACGAAAGAATCGAGTCTCCTAGCATTTCTCGGAGCAAGTGTTGGACTACTTGCTTTAGCTGGAAAACGAAAATTTAGATAAAAAAGAAAGAGAGCGGCGGTCAATGTCATTAAGTTAAGAAATTCAAATACAATTCTGTATTTGGGTTTCTTTTTTTATGTGCTAAACTGATAGTTAAGGAGGTACTTCCCATGATAAAACAGATAAAAGCCCACTTGAATAAGAGT
>NZ_JASGZS010000026.1:0-23579 GCF_047465525.1 Streptococcus infantis
GCGATGAAATCAAGCATTAGTAAAACCAGTGGAATTTACCCTGACACGGAATTCCACTGGTTTTTAGGATTTTTATCAGACTAACTTCCACTTGGATTAGCAGTGGAACTTAGTTTGGGAATTTAGCAAAAAAACTGAACAAATGTAATACTTGCTCAGTTTCTGTTCATAAAGTTTATCCAACTGATCCTTCCATCTCATAGCTAATCAAGCGGTTCAGCTCAACTGCATATTCCATTGGAAGCTCTTTTGTAAAGGGCTCTACAAATCCCATAACAATCATTTCAGTTGCTTCTGATTCTGACAAACCACGACTCATGAGGTAATAGAGTTGTTCCTCTGAAATCTTAGATACCTTGGCTTCGTGTTCCAAAGCAACTTGCGAGTTATGAATTTCATTAAATGGAATGGTATCTGACGCTGACAAGTCATCCATGATAATGGTGTCACACTCGATGTGAGAGACAGATTTCTTAGAGTTCTTGTTGAAGGTCACTTGTCCACGGTAGTCAACCTTTCCTCCGCCTTTTGCGATGGATTTAGAAACAATAGACGAGCTAGTATGTGGAGCATTGTGAATCATCTTAGCACCCGTATCTTGGTGTTGCCCAGCATTGGCAAAGGCAATAGAAAGCATGGTACCACGCGCCCCTTCTCCATCTAGGTAAACAGATGGGTATTTCATGGTTGTTTTAGCACCCAAGTTTCCATCAATCCACTCAACAGTGGCATCCTTTTGAGCCTTAGCACGTTTGGTTACCAAGTTATAGACGTTATCAGACCAGTTTTGAATAGTTGTATAACGCATATAAGCTCCATCCAAGGCAAAGATTTCTACAATGGCCGCATGCAAGCTGTTACTTGAATAAGTTGGTGCTGTACATCCTTCAACGTAGTGGACACTTGCTCCCTCATCAACGATAATCAAGGTACGTTCAAACTGACCAGTATTTTCGTTATTGATACGGAAGTAAGTTTGAAGTGGAATATCTACCTTGACCCCTTTTGGTACGTAGATAAAGGTTCCACCAGACCATACTGCTGAGTTGAGAGCAGCCAATTTATTATCTGTTGGCGGTACCAACTTAGCAAAGTATTGTTTAAACAAGTCTGGGTACTCTTTGAGGGCAGAATCTGTATCTGTAAAGATAATTCCTAACTTCTCAAATTCTTCTTTCATGTTATGGTAAACCACTTCTGACTCATACTGGGCAGAAGCTCCAGCAAGATAAGCACGCTCAGCTTCAGGAATCCCAATACGTTCAAAGGTTTCTTTGATTTTTTCAGGAACTTCATCCCAAGAACGGGCTGGTTTATCAGATGGTTTTTGGTAGTAAATCAAGTCATCAAAATCAATCTCTGACAAGTCTGCTCCCCAGGTTTGCATTGGCATTTTTTTGAAGGTTTCATAAGACTTCAAACGGAATTCTAACATCCACTCAGGCTCACCCTTAGCAGCTGATAGTTCACGAATGACATCTTCATTCAATCCTTTTCCTGTCGATAGGACAGGCTCTACATCGTCATGGAAACCAAATTTATATTCACCAAGGTCAATTGGTTTTGGTTCTACTCTTTCTTCAGCCATAATATCCTTTCTTTCATTCTTTATTTCTATGATTTATAAGACAAAGAAAGCTTGTCTTATTTATTATCTTGATTTTCAATTGTTTTCTTAAGGGCGTTCCAAGCTAGGGTTGCGCATTTGATTCGTTGAGGAAATTTTGCAACACCTGACAAAAAAGCTGCATCTCCAAGTTGATCTTGACGCTCATCCTTTTGACCTTGAACCATTTCAGAAAAGATAGTTGCAAGCTCTAGGATTTCTTGCTTGGTCTTTCCTAAGACTGCATCTGTCATCATACTAGCAGAGGCAGTTGAAATGGTACAACCAGAGTTTAGAAAAGCGATATCTTCCAAACGATCATCTGCATCAAACTTAACAGAGAGATTAATCACATCACCACAAGTTGGATTGTTAAGACTGATTTGTTCAGCATCTTCTAGCTTCCCTTGGTGATGGGGATTTTTCGAATGGTCCGCTACCACTGCCATATAAAGGCTATCTAGTTTAGAAAGTGCCATTGAAAAACTCCTTTGTCTTTTGTAAAGCATCGACTAACTTGTCGCAATCTGCCTTGGTATTATAGATATAAAAACTTGCACGAGCTGTTGCTGGAACGTCCAAATACTGGAGCAAAGGTTGAGCGCAATGGTGTCCGGCACGAACTGCTACTCCTTCATAATCCAGAGCAGTAGCGAGGTCGTGAGGGTGAAGATCACCTAGGTTAAAGGCAATAACACCTGAACGTTGAGCCAAGTCCTGTGAACCATAAATGGTCAATCCTTCAATGGCCTGCAGTTTGGGATAGACGTATGCAATCAATTCCTGTTCATGAGCTTCAATGGCATCCATACCGATGTTTTCTAGATAATCCACTGCTGCTGCCAGTCCGATAGCACCTGCCATATTTGGTGTTCCAGCCTCAAATTTCCAAGGCAATTCCTTCCAACTAGCAGATTGCTCATAGACGAAATCAATCATCTCGCCGCCAAATTCTACTGGTGACATTTGTTCCAGATACTTCTCTTTGCCGTAAAGGACACCGATACCAGTCGGACCAGCCATCTTATGACCTGAGAAAGCAAAGAAATCTACATCCAAGTCCTGGACATCAATCTTCATATGCGGTGTAGACTGAGCACCATCCACCACCATAATAGCTCCAACTTCATGAACCATTTGAGTGATTTCTTTGATAGGATTGACCACTCCAAGAACATTTGATGCGTGAGCTAGTGAAGCAAATTTAACTTTGTCAGTCAATTTAGAACGCAAGTCATCCATATCCAGAGCTCCATCTTTGAGATAGACATAAACAAGCTCTGCCCCAGTCTTTCGGCAAGCTTCCTGCCATGGAATAATATTGGAATGGTGTTCCATGACAGAAATCATGACCTGGTCTCCCTCAGTCAAGATTTCCTCAGCGAAGCCCGCTACCCAGTTGAGACTAGTTGTCGTACCTCTGGTAAAGAGGACTGCCTTTGTCGAACCTGCATTGATGAACTTGCGAATAGTTTCACGAGCAGCCTCATAGGAAGCAGTCGCACGTTCAGCCAAAGTGTGAACCCCACGATGAACATTGGCATTATCCTGCTTATAGTAGCGGTTAATGGCTTCCAGAACTGCTAGTGGTTTTTGTGTCGTCGCAGCATTGTCCAGATAGACCAAAGGCTCGTCATTGACGATCTGGTCTAAAATTGGAAAATCCTTACGAATCACTTCTACATCTAACATAGGCTTCCCCTTAGCGTTTTGACAATTTTTCTTCGATCGTTGCAATCATTTCATCGCGAACTTCCTTGACTGGAATCTCAACGATAACAGATCCAAGGAAACCACGAACAACCAAGCGTTCTGCAGTTGCCTTATCCAAGCCACGGCTCATGAGGTAGTACATGTCTTCTGGATCAACTTGTCCGATAGAAGCCGCGTGACCCGCAGTAACATCATTTTCATCAATCAAGAGAATTGGGTTGGCATCTGAACGCGCTTGGTCAGAAAGCATGAGAACACGGCTCTCTTGTTGGGCATCTGCTCCCTTAGCTCCTTTGATAATGTGACCGATACCATTGAAGGTCAAAGTTGCTTTTTCAAGGATAACCCCATGTTGAAGAATATTACCGATAGAGTTGCAACCATAGTTAGTCACTCGTGTATCAATCCCTTGTACCTGACGACCACTTGATAGGGCAACGACCTTAAGATCTGCATGGCTACCATTACCAATCAAGTCACTATCAAAGTCTGCAACGACGTTTCCTTCGTTCATGACACCGATAGCCCAGTCAATATTTGCATCGTTGCCCAATTTACCACGGCGGCTAATATAGGCTGTAACATTTTCGCCTAGACGGTCAATCGCTGCAAACTTCACTTGCGCGCCTGAACGTGCAATGACTTCTACTGTGATATTGGCAGTTGCCTTAGTACTACCCTCACCACGTGACTCCAGACGTTCAAGGTAGCTAATCTTACTGTTCTTACCAGCAATGATAAGGATATGCTGGTTAAATGGTACATCACTGTCGCTGTCTTGGTAGAAAATACCTTCGATTGGTTCAGCAATCTCAACATTATCAGGAATGTAGAGAACAGCACCACTGTTAAAGTATGCTGTATGGTAGGCCGCCAACTTGTCATCATCATATTTAACAGATGACATGAAGAATTCCTCAATAAGCTCTGGAATTTCTTCTAAAGCTGAGTGGAAGTCTGTAAACACAACCCCTTGTTCAGCTAATTCAACTGGAGTTTGTTCAAAAACAGTCTGAGTTCCTACTTGCACCAACTTCAAGTGATTATCTAGAGCTGTGAAGTCAGGAACATTTGCTGATGGCTCACTTTCTGTGATGGTACCATCACCAAGATTCCAACGATGAAATTTGACACGCTCAATAACTGGTAATTCTAAACTCTCAATCTTATCAAAGGCTTTTTGACGGAGGTCAGCCAACCAGCTTGGTTCAGCATGCATTTCTGAAAAAAGTTTAATAGTTTCTTTAGTCATTTACTTCTCCTAAAAGATACGAGGGAATTATAATTCTTCCTTGTAGTCGTAGCCAAGTTCTTCAGCTAGTTTTGCGTATCCTTCACGTTCCAAACGCGCAGCCAATTCTGGACCACCAGAAAGGACAACACGACCTTCCATCATGACGTGTACCACATCAGGTGTGATGTAGTTCAAAAGACGTTGGTAGTGAGTAATAATCATAGCACCAAAGCCTTCACCACGCATAGCATTGACACCTTTAGATACAACTTTAAGAGCGTCAATATCAAGACCTGAGTCAATCTCATCCAAAAGGGCAAAAGTTGGTTCCAACATCAAAAGCTGAAGAATTTCATTACGTTTTTTCTCACCACCAGAGAAACCTTCATTGAGGTAACGCTCTGCCATCTCTTCTTTCATGTTGAGCAATTCCATTTTCTCATCCAGTTTAGTAATGAACTCACGAACTGAAATCTTCTCATCATCTTCTTTACCAGCATTCATGGCTGCACGAAGAAACTCAGCATTGGTAATTCCAGGAATTTCAGACGGATATTGCATAGCAAGGAAAAGTCCCATACGCGCACGCTCGTCTACTTCCAACTCAAGGATATTTACACCGTCAAACAAGACTTCACCTTTGGTAACTTCATAGTTTGGATTTCCCATGATAGCGGCTGAAAGAGTTGATTTACCAGTACCATTTGGTCCCATGATAGCGGCAATTTCTCCTGTTTTAAGGGTCAGGTTAACCCCTTTTAAAATTTCTTTTCCTTCAATCTCAACGTGAAGATCTTTGATCTCTAATACTGACATGATAGTTCCTTTCTTTTCAATCCGTTTTACCATTTTCGCTAGAAAATTGTCCTTAGTTTTCTAGTAAAAAACGATAAAATATCAATAAATATACTTTAATAGTATAACAAAAAAAAGCCTAAAAGGCTTTAATTTTGTCTAGAAGCTGAGGGTTACTTCTTTCCACGAAAATGATCATCTATAGCGTTCACAATTTTACCCATAATATAGCTGACTCTAAAATTTCTTAGGATTAAAATAGCCCAAAGCAAGGCCACGATATACCGTTGCTCCATGATGGATTCATTAAAGAAATAGGTCTCGGCAACAGTAAATAAGGCCATAATTATAAATTGTTGTCTGTTCATCGTATTATTTCACAAAATCCTTTTAATCTTCTGCTATGGTCACTTTATCCGCTAGGAATTCAAATCCCTGAGGAAGGACAGATTCTTCAACTTCTTCCTTAACCGGTTGACCTTGAGATGATTTAGCCTTCGCTGAGAAATCAGCTCTGACTTCTTTCCACTCGTCCATAGATATAGCAAGAATCTCTGGTGAAAATCCCGCTGCTTGACTAAGGATATTGCCAAACATGGTGTTGAGATTATCACGTTTCATGGTCTGGCCAGCATTGAAGTTAGACTCAAATGCAAGAATGGCATGATGTTCATTAGCCGCAACAGGTTGAGAACCAACTAAAAGTGCCTTATCAGGACCTGACAAGCTTTCAATAACTTCACCCCAAGCATTTTGTAGACGAATTAGATTTTGACGGGCTAAATCAGGATTTTCAACAGCTTCTTGAAGAATAGACTGAACCTTGTTGCGATCTACTCGATAAATTGACTTGCTGTTAACTGGACGACTTGGCGTCGGTGTGGTCTGCTTAGGACTCGTATTAACATTTGCCAGAGCCTGTTTCAATCGCGCAACTTCTTCTCTAAGTGAGGCTAATTCTCCACTTGTATCATCTGACAATGTTGGTTTTGAATCTATCTCTGCCAAACGAATGGTCATCATTTCAGCATAAATCTTAGGTTGTAGGCTAGCCTTGATATCAGCTAAACTACTTGTCGCAATTCCAATCATTTCAAACAAAACAGCCTGTGAAAGACCTAGGTTATCCTTAAAGAGATCACTATGGTGAGTATTCTCCCCACCAGTTTGGACAATCAAAATATCCCGTAGATACTGCAACAAATCCGTTACAAATCGTGTCATGCTTTTTCCGTTATCAAAAATCAAATTAAGATTTTCCAAAGCACGAGTCACATCTTTTTGTGCCAAGGCAGCCACATAATTATCCAAAGCACTTAGACTAATAGTCCCAGTAATTTCCTCAGAAACAGCTGTTGTTAATCTAGCATCTTGAGTCAAGCTCAATGCTTGGTCTAAAATGGACAAAGCATCCCGCATACCACCTTCTGCTCTACGAGCGATAATCTCAACAGCTTCAGTTTCATAAGCAATCCCTTCCTTCTCTAAAATATGGAAGATATGATCTCGAATATCCTGAGTTCTAATAGATTTGAACTCGAAGCGTTGAACACGAGACAAAATGGTTGCAGGAATCTTATGTAGCTCTGTCGTTGCTAAGATAAAAACAACATTAGGAGTTGGTTCTTCAAGAGTTTTCAAAAGGGCATTGAAGGCTCCAGTTGAAAGCATATGAACCTCATCAATGATATAGACCTTATACTGAGCTATACTTGGAGCATAGGTTGATTTATCACGGATATCACGAATTTCATCCACCCCATTGTTAGAGGCCGCGTCCATTTCGATAACGTCTTCCAAGCTACCGTCTGTTACAGCTTGACAGATATAACAGTTATTGCAAGGTTCTCCTCCCTCTTGATTAGGGCAGTTCATGGCTTTGGCAAAAATTTTGGCTACACTGGTTTTTCCAGTTCCACGAGGCCCTGAAAATAGATAGGCATGGCTGATCTTTTCCTGCTCTACGGCTTGTTTCAGAGTTTTTGCAACAATTTCCTGGCCTACTAACTGTGAAAATGTTTGACTTCTATATTTTCGATAAAGGGCCTGATACATTACGCTTTCTCCTCAAACATTGAAAAATTCCATTCGGTTTTCTCTAACAAAATAGCAACAAACTCTTCTAAATACTTCTGATCCATTTCATCATAATCATCGACAAGTGATGAATCCAAGTCTAAAACACCCAGAAGTTGTCCATCTTTAACCATTGGCACAACAATTTCACTACGAGCACTACTATCGCAAGAAATATAGTTTGGATAGATCTTTACATCACCAACAATAACTGTTTGACGGCTAGTTGCCGATTCGCCACAAACACCTTTTCCAAGAGCGATTCGTACACATGAAACTCCACCTTGAAAGGGTCCCAGGATCAGTTCATTCCCATCAAATAGATAGAAACCTGCAAAAACAGTATTGGGAAAGCTTGTTTTTAGCAGAGCACTGGCATTTGATAGATTAGCCAACACATTGGGCTCTCCTTCTAAAAGATAAGAGAGCTGTTCATTTATTGTTTGATAAAGTGATTCTTTTTCTGAATATAACATAAAACCATTATATCAAAAAATGCTAGTAGAAAAAAGAAAAATCCCTTGTTTTAAAAACAAAGGATTTTATTCAAATTCGAATGGATTAAAGTTCGATGTCTCCGAACAAGTCAGCCATTGAGAATCCTGTTTGAGTTTCAGGAAGTTCAAAATCACGTTTTTCTTGACGTTTTGGACGACGTGGACGTGGAGCGCGTTTTTCTTCTTTTTGTCCTTCTTCTTGAGCTGGACGTTCTTCAAGAGCTTTGATAGAAAGAGATACACGTTCTGCATCAGCGTTAACTTCAAGAACTTTAACAGTAACTTCTTGACCAACTTTAAGAGCTTCTTTGGGATTTTCAATACGTTTGTGTGAAATTTGTGATACGTGAACAAGTCCATCGATACCTGGCAATACTTCAACAAATGCACCGAAGTCAGTCAAACGTTTAACTGTACCTTCTACAACATCACCTTTAGCCAATTTTTGCTCAACGCCATCCCATGGTCCAGGTGTTGTAGCTTTAAGTGAAAGTGATACACGTCCTTCTTCTTCGTTAAGATCAAGGATTTTCACTTCAACTTCTTCACCAACAGTTACAACCGATTTTGGTGAAACGTTACGTTCGTGTGACAATTCAGTCAAGTGAACCAATCCGTCAACACCACCAAGGTCGATGAAAGCACCGAAGCTTGTGATACGTGCAACTTTACCAGTTACAACATCACCAACAGCCAATTTACCAAATACTTCAGCACGAGCTGCTGCTGTAGCTGCTTCTACAACTTCACGACGTGAAAGGATGAAGCGGTTTTCTTTAGGATCAACTTCTTTGATTTTAGCATCAAACTCTTGACCTACAAAACGCTCAGTGTTACGTACAAAACGAGTATCCAACATTGAAGCTGGGATAAATCCACGTACACCTTCAAATTCTACTGAAAGTCCACCCTTAACAGCGCGAGTTCCTTTAACTGTAACAACTTCTTCTTCGCGTCCTACAAGTTTGTCCCATGCTTTGCGAGCTTCAAGGCGTTTTTTAGATACAAGGTATGTTACTGTATCAGTATCTTTACCAACTACTTGACGAAGTACAAGAACATCCAATACTTCACCTACTTTTACAAAGTCATTGATATCTGCATCGCGATCGTTTGTCAATTCGCGAAGAGTCAAGACACCTTCAACACCAGTTCCAGAGATTGCAACGTTAGCTTGAGTAGCATCAACTGTCAATACTTCAGCACTAACAACATCACCTGGCTCAACTTGGCTAACGCTATTTAGCAAATCTTCAAATTCGTTCATCTAAAAAATCCTCCAACAATCAAGTTTTTCTTAAACTTGACATACTTATAATTTTTTCCTAAGCACCCGCAAAGACATGTTATATCGTTCACGTCCTTCAATTATAAAAATAAAATACCCTAAGATATTTTTCTTTTTATCTTGAATTTATTACCTAAGAACTGGGGTAGCTGGATTCGAACCAACGCATGAGGGAGTCAAAGTCCCTTGCCTTACCGCTTGGCTATACCCCAAAAGTGAAATGGAGAGAGAGGGATTCGAACCCCCGAACCCGAAGGAGCGGATTTACAGTCCGCCGCGTTTAGCCTCTTCGCTATCTCTCCAATGTTCAACAAAAACTATTATATCATGAAAATTTACAAAAAACAAGCTTTATTTTGCTAAATTATAGTTTTCAATCAAAATTTCCACAGCTTTTTCAAGTTTTTTATAAAAACTATCGACATTTCCATTCTTTATGATCGCAAATTGATTATCTAGTTCAGCAATTTCACCAATAACCTTTTTACCAATCGTTAAAGTATACCCTTCATACTTTTCCTTACCAACTAAAACAGTCGCGTCTGTTAATTGAATTTCAATTTTTTTATCTTTTTTACTCATACGATACCTCTTTTCACTCTTCCTATTGTACAAGAAATTTAAAAAACTGGCAAGAAAAAACTCTTTACCAAGCTAATCTTGATAAAGAGTTTTTGTGACAAAATCTAATTTTTTAATCTAGGGAAGACTCATTGTTAGTGGGTTGTCCCACCCACTAATTTTATGTCCTTATCTTTATAATCTACGATAGCACCAATCGCAACTTGGATACCTCTGACGATATCAGTTAAATTCATAGATGCTGTATTAGGTTTATTGATCACCTGTTCTGTCATATAGGGAATATGCATAAAGCCTGCTCTCATATCGGGAAATTTCTTATCCGCTAAATAGAGAGCCTGATACATCAAATGGTTGCAAACAAAAGTTCCTGCTGTATTAGATACCGTAGCTGGCAGCCCTTCCTCTTTAATCGCTTGCACCATTGCTTTGATAGGTAGAGTGCTGAAATAGGCTGCTTGACCGTCCAGGCGTATAGGAGTGTCAATCGGCTGATTCCCTTGGTTATCAGGAATTCTAGCATCATCTTGGTTGATGGCAACTCGCTCAGGAGTTAGACTAGCTCTTCCTCCTGCTTGACCGATGCAAAGCACCGCATCTGGCTGATAGCGGATGATTGCTGTTTCTAATACATCTGCTGCTTTATAAAATACTGTCGGGATTTCTACCCAATGAATTTCAGCTCCATGAATCTCAGATGGTAATGATTTAACAGCTTCCAGAGCTGGATTGACCTTTTCACCACCGAAAGGATCAAAACCTGTTACTAATATTTTCATTTTATTTCCTTTGCTAAAATGCCAAAAAGTACATCAAAAATACATGGAGGACAATCATGATAACAGCTACTCCTACTTGAGCTTTGATAACCCCATTTGGATCTTTCATATCCAGGAGAGCTGCTGGTAAAGCATTAAAGTTAGCAGCCATTGGAGTTAATAAGGTTCCACAGCAACCTGCTGTCATTGCTAGAGCAGCGGCTACGATTGGATCAGCTCCCAAGGCAAATACAAAGGGAACTCCAATTCCAGCAGTAATGACTGTGAAAGCCGCAAAAGCATTCCCCATTATCATAGAGAATAAAATCATCCCAAGGACATAGGCTACCACACCCATAAAACGACTACCCGAAGGCACTAGACCGCTGATCAAATGAGAAATCAGGTCTCCAACTCCTGCTACGGTAAAAATTGCACCCAAAGCACCTAAAAGTTGAGGCACAATCCCACTAGTTGAGACTTGCTGAACCATGCGATTATTTTCCGCTAACAAGCTTTTAGGAGAACTCTTAGTAATCAATAAGAGAGAAATCGTTGCGAAGAAAGCAGCAAGACTGATAGCAATCTTACTAAACTCAGGGATCATTTTTGCTAATACCAAAGCAATCAAAGCCATTAACATGACTGGAATAAAAATTTTATTCTTTAGTCGTTTAGCTTCAATGTTTGCCTTGACTTCATCCAGAGACGGTAAGGTTCCGATACGAACCTGTTTAAAGAGAGTTAGCAGGGCTAATAGCACTACGATAACTCCAATACAGACAGAAGGTAGATAGGAACCACCGATAAAACTGATGCCTAATAAAGCCCAAAACCCAGCCGTTCCAAAGCGAACTGGGTTTGTTTTATCTTTATAGCTACAATAAGCTGTATGAAGGAATTGACAACCAATCACAATATAGGTCAACTCTAATAACTGTCTTGCTAGATTGGTCATTCTTCTTTCCCTTTACTAACCTTATTTGCTAGCAGTTTTCTATCAAACAGGTAATTGTAAATCCCAACTATAAATAGGGCAATTCCTGCAACTATAAGCGAAGCTGAAGCAATTCCTGCATAATTACTTTCGTAACCTAATTGGTCCAGTGTGCCCCCTATCAAGAGGACACCACCTGCACCAACGAAAGTGTTTTGAGCAAAGAAATTTGCAAAATTATCATTTGCTGCTGCACGCGCTTTTAGCGCTTCACTCTCCTGCTCTGTTAATTTTCTACCTAATTGAGACTCTGCTGCTGCTTGTCCCATAGGTTGAACCAAAGGCCTTACAAACTGCGGATGTCCTCCAAGACGAATGGCAAAGAAACCATCGAGTTCCCGAAAAAAGAAATACACTGTATAAAAACTTCCAACTGTTAATCCCTTTATCTTTTGAATCAAGTCAATCGAACGTTGCTTGAGGCCAAAAGTTTCAGATAAACCTACCAGTGGCAAGGTTACCATAAAAATCGTCAGAACTCGTTGATTACTAAATTCTTTTCCCAAAATTTCCAAGAACTCAACAAGAGAAACTCCAGAAACTAAAGCGGTAACTAAACTAGCTAAGACTACCGTTGCAATGGTATCTAATTTATAGATAAAACCAATCACAATGATAACTATCCCTATTAGTTTAATCCATTCCATATAGGCCCCTTTATTCCAAAAGTACTAGTCTGTTTTATTTGACATGACTTTCTAATTCTTTTTGGTATTTATTGTTTGATTCCAATTTTTCTTTTTGCCATTTTTCAAGAGCTGCTTGATATTCTTTAGCAGATACAATCTCTTTTTGCAATTTCATTCCCTTGAAGATGTATGGATCACCCTTAATACCAACTTGTGAGTATGGTTTAGAGAAAGGAACAATATTGCTGACAACTGGTGAACCACCTGATGAAGCTGTTGGCATCAAGAGAGAACTATCAGTGAGCCATGCTTGCGCTTTAGCATATTTTTCATATCTCTTATCCAAGTCATTTGTCTCAGAAACTGCATCATCCAAGAGTTTCTTATATTCGTCCAAACCTAGTTGAGCTACTACTTCCTTGTCTTTTCCTTTCGTAATACCAAGGTGTTTCATAGCAGAACCGGTCTTAGGATCCATGATATTGAGATAACTTGCTGGATCTTGGTAGCTTGGAGCCCATCCAGTACTGTTCAAGTCATAGTCTTTTTGAGCAGGAACACGTGCTTGAGATGTAATGCTTTCCTTTTCATTGTCTGTCATCTGAAGGACGTCGATCACGACATTTTCAGAACCAAGAGTTGATTCGATTGATTGTTTAAAGGAATTGCTTTGTTGAACGGCAATGGTATCTGTTTGCTCAACTGGAACATCCAAGTGAATTGGGAAAGTTACACCTTTTGCTTCCAATTCTTTCTTAGCTTTTTCAAATGAAGCTTTGGCTTTGTCAGGATTGTAGATGGTATCTTTTCCGTCAACGAGCTCAACACCTTTCCATTGGTCTCCATAGTTGATCAATTCTTTTTGAGCGATATCACCAAAGTTTTTACCACCAGATTGAACGAAATTGTCTGGTACTAAGCTATTACGAATAATCTTATCCGCACCATCTTCACCATTGAGCTGGGCAGCATAAGAATGACGGTTGAAGGCAAAGTTGATTGCTTGACGGAAGTCCTTGTTCAACATTGCTTCTTTTGTAGAAGTTTTCTGTTCTTCACTTGTTTTCGCGGTCTTATTGAAAGATTGACGGTTTACGTTAAAGGTAAAGTAGTAACTAGTTGAATCTTGTGGGCTGTAAGTAATTTTATCTCCGTATTGTTCCAAAGTAGAAGCAAAGTTTGAGCTACTTGGGAAGAGACGAGCTGTTGTGTAAACACCTGAAGAGAAGCTACGGATCAAGGATTCTTGGTCTGAACCATCATAGTAAGTTAATTTAACTTTCTCGATTTTAACCTTCTCTTTATCCCAATAATTTGGATTCTTTTCATATTCGATTAAAGATTTTGAAGTCAATGTCTTCAAGATATATGGACCGTTATAAAGAATACCAGCTGGGCTGACCGTTCCGTAATTCTTACCTGAGGCTTTGAGGAATTCTTCATTTACTGGCAACATAGTTGCTGAAGTTACTTTTGAATTCCAGAAAGTTTCAGGTGCATTTAGAGTGTACTCAACAGTATAATCATCTACTGCCTTAACCCCAACTGTTGAGAAGTCGTTAGTCTCACCAGTCATATATTCATTCAAGCCCTTGATTGAGTTTTGAATAAGAGTGACACCGTCTGATTTGCCATCTGCTACGTGTTTCAACCCAGTAACAAAGTCATGCGCAGTTACTTCAGCGTATTCTTCACCTTCTGACGTGTACCATTTAACCCCTTTACGAAGTTTATAAGTATAAGTCAAACCGTCTTGTGAGACACTCCAGTCTTCAGCTAGTGAAGGAATCAAATTCCCATATTCGTCGTTTTCCAACAATCCATCAACGACGTTACCGATGATATCAGTTGTCGAAGTACGAGTTGCGATACTGTAGTCCAAAGATGATGGATCTACTCCATAGACATAAGAGAAAGTTGTAGGCGCATCTGCTTCCTTGTCAGCTTTCCCACAAGCTACAAGAAGAACTGCTGTACTCAGGACCACTCCTGCTGTTAACATCCACTTTTTCGTTTTCATAAAGAACTCCTTTAATAATTTTTAATCTACTTTTACAATCCAACCTTCTGGCGCTTCAATATCACCAAATTGGATACCTGTCAATTCATCGTATAGTTTACGAGTTACTGGACCAACCTCTGTCTCACTGTAGAAAACATGGAAGTCATCACCGTGTTGGATTCCCCCAATAGGTGAGATTACTGCTGCAGTACCGCAGGCACCTGCTTCTACAAATCGATCAAGACTGTCAATTGGTACATCCCCCTCAACAGGTCTCAAGCCCAAACGATGCTCTGCCAAGTAAAGTAATGAGTACTTGGTAATTGATGGCAAGATTGATGGACTCAATGGGGTTACAAACTCATTATCAGCTGTAATCCCAAAGAAGTTTGCTGAACCAACTTCTTCAATCTTAGTGTGTGTTGATGGGTCAAGATAAATAACATCTGAGAAATGACGAGATTTAGCCATTTTTCCTGGCAAAAGACTAGCTGCATAGTTCCCACCGACCTTGGCAGCCCCTGTTCCATTTGGTGCAGCACGGTCATACTCATCTTGAATCAAGAAGTTTGTTGGAACCAATCCACCCTTAAAGTAATTTCCAACTGGCATAGCAAAGATGGTAAAAATATACTCCTCAGCTGGTTTTACCCCAATGATATCTCCAACACCAATCAAGAGTGGACGGAGGTAGAGGGTTCCACCAGTTCCATAAGGTGGTACGTATTCCTCATTAGCACGAACAACGGCTTTACAAGCCTCTACAAACATTTCTGTTGGAACTTGTGGCATCAAGAGACGATCACAGGTACGTTGCAGACGTTTAGCATTTTCATCTGGACGGAAGAGTTGAATACTGCCATCCTTTGTACGATAGGCTTTCAATCCTTCAAATGCTTGTTGTCCATAGTGAAGGCTTGGAGATGATTCTGAAATATGCAAGGTTGCATCTTCTGTTAATTCTCCTTGAGCCCATTGTCCATCTTTAAAATAAGCGATATAACGATAAGGTAGTTTCATATAGGAAAAACCGAGATTTTCCCAATCAATTGTTACTGTCATGATAATCTCCTTTATTCTAATCAAGCTTTGTGTTCTATTCTACACTATTCTCCTAAAAATTCAAGTATTATTTGTAATTTTCTGAAAATTTTACTTATAAAAAATCAGTCACTAGGACCGATTTTTAATTTTCTTTGATTTCTCTAAAGATTTCTTTGAGATAAGCATCAAAAACTTCTTCATCAGAAATGCTATCTGAAATGAAGCTTCCATTGCTTGTACGTTCTGATAGATTCAAATCTTGTAGGATTGATTCGTAAATCGTTCCATTATTTGATTGAATCACAAGTGTTTGTTCTCCATCTTCTACTTCTGTACTAAAGAGATCTCCAACAAATCCTTGTTCTGAGACCGCTCCAGCCAAGAATACGCGATGGGGTTTACTCTTTAATTCTCTCAAAACTTGAATGCCACGATTGGCACGACTGGTTGCTGGAATTTCCTCTGTTGAAACACGTTTCAAGCTGCCACGTTGCGTCAAAAGATAGAAAGATGAAGTATTGCAGATAAAGGCTGCTTGTATCACATCATCTGCTTTCAAGTTCATGGCTTTGACCCCTGCAGCCTTAGCTCCTACAACTGGAACCTCTTCGATATTAAAGCGAAGAGCGTAGCCATTTTTACTGATTAATAGAACATCATCCAATTTAATCGGAGCTACTGCTACAATCTGGTCAGTATCGTCTTTCAACTTAGCATATTTGACAGACTTAGAACGATAGGTTCTCCATGGCGAGAATTCTTTGCGTTCGACACGTTTGATTTGACCGAGGCGAGTCGCTGCAAAATAAGTTGTCACATCATCAAATTGATCCACAACTTCTACATAGAGCACTTCTTCATTAGTTTCAAAGTTTGTAATAGACTGGCTCAAATGCTCTCCGATATCCTTCCAACGAATATCTGCTAATTCATGGACTGGTCGGTAAATGACATTCCCAAGCGTTGTAAAGATTAAAAGGTGTTGAGTGGTTTTAACTGATTGAACGAATAGCAAGCGGTCGTCATCCCGTTTACCAATTTCTTCTAAGGTCGAAGCTGCGAAAGAACGAGGACTAGTACGCTTGATGTAACCTGCCTTCGTCACGCTAACGTAAGTATCTTCTTCTGCGATGAGGCTGGCTGTATCAATCTCGATGACTTTTGCAGTATCTTCTAAAGTACTCAAACGTGGTGTCGCAAATTTCTTCTTGACCTCACGAAGCTCTTTTTTCATGAGATTGTACATAGTTCGTTCATCACCGATGATAGCCGCAAGCATAGCAATCTTTTCACGAAGTTCTGCTTCTTCTTCTTGCAAGACAACAACGTCTGTATTGGTCAAACGGTACAGTTGCAAGGTAACAATGGCCTCAGCCTGTTCTTCTGTAAACTCATAGCTGACTTTAAGGTTTTCCTTTGCATCAGCCTTGTTCTCAGAAGCACGGATAAGGGCAATGACTTCGTCCAAGATAGAGATAACGCGAATCAAACCTTCCACGATATGGAGACGTTTTTCAGCCTTTTCCTTGTCAAAGCGAGAACGCGCCAAGATCACTTCACGACGGTGGGCAATATAGCTAGACAAGATTGGCACAATCCCAACCTGACGAGGGGTGAAATTGTCAATCGCAACCATATTGAAATTGTAGTTGATTTGTAGGTCAGTATACTTGAAAAGATAGTTGAGAACAAGCTCGGTATTTGCATCTTTCTTGAGTTCAATTGCGATACGAAGACCATCACGGTCAGACTCATCACGAACCTCAGCGATACCTGCCACCTTGTTATTGACACGGACTTCATCGATTTTCTTGACTAAGTTAGCCTTATTGATTTCATAAGGAATCTCAGTGATAACGATTTGTTCCTTACCACCTTTAAGCTTCTCAATTTCTGTCTTAGAACGAACAACCACACGCCCTTTCCCAGTTTCATAGGCCTTTTTGATTTCATCACGGCCTTGAATGATAGCTCCTGTAGGGAAGTCTGGTCCAGGCAAGAATTCCATCAACTTATCAACCTTAGCAGTTGGGTGATCAATCATATAAACCGTAGCATCGATAACTTCAGCTAAATTATGGGGAGGAATGTCTGTAGCATAACCAGCCGAAATCCCAGTCGAACCATTGACCAAGAGGTTTGGAAAGGCTGCTGGCAAAACAGTTGGTTCTTTCTCCGTATCGTCGAAGTTCCAAGCAAAAGGAACAGTCTTTTTCTCGATATCTTGAAGGAGATAACCTGCAATTTCAGACAATCGTGCCTCAGTATAACGCATTGCCGCAGGTGGATCTCCGTCCATTGAACCGTTGTTCCCGTGCATTTCAACCAGAATCTCACGGTTTTTCCAGTCCTGAGACATACGAACCATGGCATCATAGATAGAAGAATCCCCGTGTGGGTGGAAATTACCCATGATGTTCCCGACAGACTTAGCCGACTTCCGGTAGCTCTTGTCAAAGGTATTGCCATCTTTATTCATCGAATAAAGAATACGACGTTGAACCGGCTTCAAGCCATCACGAATATCTGGCAAAGCACGATCTTGAATAATGTATTTGGAGTAGCGACCAAAGCGCTCTCCCATGATGTCCTCTAAGGACATGTTTTGAATGTTAGACATAATAATTCTCTTTTTAGTGTTTTATTGTAAAGTAAATTTAACTGTTTCTTTGTAGGTAGTGAGAAAAGAAGAGCAATCCTACTAATCCTAGAATGAATAAAAGATTAATTTTAATAACAAATAAGCTAAGTAGGGTATTAATTAGGCCGTGAAAAATGGCGCAATAAAGGATCGACTTAGTCTTTTTGAAAACAGCTGCTAGAAGAATACTGAGATAAATTGCAAATAGACTGAATAATATAAAAGGCATCCTACTTTGGGAACTTCCAATCACAAACCATAAAGGTACATGCCATATTGCCCAAATACAACCTGTTATCAAACCGGAAATCCAAAAGGAGAATCTAGTTTCCAAAGTTGGTTGCAAGATGCCCCGCCATCCCAATTCTTCTTCGCCACCATAAACACAGACTGCACTCAAAAAAACAACAAACAAATTTCCTAGTGGAAAAGCCGAATTAAGCTCCTTAGATGAGAAAGCAATGACACCTGTCTGCACGAAAATTAGTAAAAGAAATAACAAAATATATTTCTTTGAGTCCCCTAAGATAAAAGAGACTATGCTTTTAATGGATTTTTGAGGCAAACAAGAAATGGCTGCAATGGTTGGACCGAAACCTCCTAGTAAATGGAGAAAAACTCCTAGTGGACTTGTTAGACTTAAGAGGCTCATTTGCGTCAGAAAAGCGAGCAATCCCCAACCAAATCCCCAAGAAATGAGAAAACTAATCAGTAAAAATTTTGTTGTCTTATTATTTTGTAAATGTTTCATTTGTTTCGAGTCTCTCCTCAGCATACTCGATCATCTTTTCAGCCACTTCTTTATCATAGTCAAAGCCCATCTTCTTGGCTAAATCTTGCGCTTCTCTATGAAAGAGACTCATAGTAGTCAATAAATACTGAGTGATTTTGTCTAAACTTGAGAAATCAAGCAGATTTGAAAAATCCTTCTCTATCTCAGCGGGTAAATAGTTAAAAAGATACTTGTAATTTTTACCAATGTCGACTGTTCCCCTATCACTTGCGACCTGCCAAGCCAAGATCTTCAGGAGTTCTTGTTGGCAAATACCGTAGAGATGGTCCGTCGTATAGATGACTTGTTTGCGACAAATCCCTTTAACCACGTAAGCTGATACCCACCAAAATTCATTGCAGGCTTTTTCGAAATCTATCTGACTAGCTGGACTTGTCCAGTAACGCTCTGGACTTGTAGTATAGGACTCAAACAAGCCCTTCTCGTCTACTAAAACTGTATAACCAGCTTCACTGTCCACCCATTCTTGAATGTGTTCTTTAGGGCAGAGGGTCAAATCGATACGATTGCCATCTTCAAAGAGCATGAGATAGAGGCGACGGTTTCCTAGAATATTATGCTGCTCAATGATACGTGTGCCAAACTGGTCCAACCATGCAAGGTCGGCCGTCAGACCATCCAAATCCTCCACAATGTAGACCACATCATAGTCTTGGAACTCATCCCTAGGGGCGTTTGGATTTGTCCGTGAGCCAGACATAGCGACAGCGTTGACTTGTAGCACTTTTGCGGTTTGCAAAATCACATCAAACATCTCGGGTTCATTTCTCATGGGAATACCTGCCTTTTTAGTGAAAACTCTTGATTCTGTAAAGGATATGTCTATAAAGCGGACTTTCTGCTAGAACTTTTTCATTATCAAATTCCTAGGATTATATAAGACGAAATATTTTGGAAAATAATCCTAGGAATGAGGAAGCATTAGATTTATAGCCATCCCATTGCAATCATAGCATCTCTTAACGAGTTATATCCCTTGATATCTCCACCGGTAGAGCCATGAGTTACAGAAGCACTCCCATCTTCTCCATGATATTTCAGATAAATTTTTCCCTCACTAATAAAAGGTCTAAAATACTTGTTTCTTCCTGTTCGTTCAGTATATTGACTGCCTTTCAAAGAATTTTCCAGCGTATTTATCTGTTCTTTTGTAAAAAGGATAATCCCTTTCTCCTCTTCTGTAGTAAAAGAATGAATAAGTTCACCCTCGCTAATAATTGTTCCAAACTTAATTTCAGAAATAGATTTGTTTCCTATCTTATCTTTTGCCTTATTAGAAGTTTTATAAATCCCAAGCACTTTTTCTTGAAGTACTAAAGCAAAATAATGCTCTTCACCAAGTAGTTCGGTTAAATCATTACTATTCTTAAAATATTTTCGATATTCTCCGTTATATCCATTTTTATAAAACTCTCGATAGCTGTTATATTCCCGATAGTCGCCCATAACTGATAAATCAAAATCAATATCACAATTCGGAATAAATACATGTTTTCCTATAGCTTGATCATTTTCATTAGGCTTTAAAGTTGTATAATAAATTTCCGTTCCAATAGGATATTTGTCTATTGAATCTTCTGATTTTTTATAAATCGCCTTTACTTCATAGAAAACCTCTCCACTTTCAGTATCCTTGAAAAACTTTTCAACTTCATCTTCAAAATAAGCTTGGCTATATCTTGGAGCTCCCTTAGTCTGATGGTTTGCACTAGCAAACTGAGTAATCAAATTTTTTTCTTTATCGTTAATGGCTTCATCTTTCCAAATCCCTTTTTGCTTGAAATCGGGAGTTAAGCACTGATACCCATAAATGAATTCATGGAAACCACGTCCCAAAATATGACCAATATTAAAATGATTAATTCCAATTTCTTTCGGATAGTTCTCTGGTGTTTTTTTATTTTTGGGAGCTTCTTTTCCTGTTTTTCTGGACCCTTTCAAAACACATGACCACCCTCGTCTAAAGTAATCAGAAGCCTCTTCTTTAATTTCCGACACTTCCTTTGTATAGTCCACTTCTATTTTAAAGTAACATCCTGATTCACAAAATTCTAGCTTAATAGAATGTGTTTCTCTATCAATAAAAGTAAGTCTAGACAATCTTTCATTTAACCCACTATTTTCTAATAAAGAGACCAATTCGTCCTTATCTTTCAATCCAAGCCTAGTCAGAACATCTGATTCTTTCATAAGAGTTCTCCTTTTCACAGTGCAAAACTCTAATTTTGAATGTATTTCAAAATTATATTGTAATTTTTGTTTTTCTTTTCTTTTAAACGACCATTACGAGAATCATTTATTTCTTGCTCAGGATATGAATTCAGTGGGCCATTATATTTAAATAATTTATGAAACCCATCCTCTTCGCCGACATACACCGGAATATCATAAAAGAGTTCTCCTTCGTTATCTTGATACTGATCTCCTGTAATATCAACAATTATATCTCCGTAGGCAACTAACCAAGCATGAGATTCCCCTTCCCATCCAGAACCATATTCACCAGAAACATATAATGATTCAATTCCTTGTTCATATAAATACCTCTGAAGGTAGTCACTTACAAAACTGCAACATCCCTTAGGAAAATTAACTAGGTTGTAATCGATAATCTCTTCTGTCTGAATTGCTTTTTCAACAGCTTTTCTAAATTGCATAGCTATTTTTTTCAATTCAGTGATCATAAATTGTTTATTTTGCATCGTTCAAAACGCCCCACTCTCTTCCAGCGTAAATTTGACATTATCTTCAATCCACTTACGGCGTGGTTCAACCTTGTCACCCATGAGGACATTGACACGACGTTCTGCGCGTGCCAGGTCTTCGATCGTAACACGGATGAGGGTGCGTGTCTCAGGATTCATGGTTGTTTCCCAGAGTTGGTCCGCATTCATCTCACCAAGACCTTTGTAGCGTTGGAGGGTAGCGCCTTTGCCGAACTGCTTACGTAGTTCCTCTAGCTCACCATCCGTCCATGCGTAGGCCACTTCTTCTTTCTTGCCTTTGCCTTTTGACATCTTGTAAAGAGGTGGAAGGGCGATATAGACATGTCCAGCTTCGACTAGTGGACGCATATAACGATAAAAGAAGGTTAAGAGAAGAGTTTGAATGTGGGCACCGTCGGTATCCGCATCGGTCATGATAATAATCTTGTCATAGTTAGCATCTTCAAGAGAAAAATCTGCCCCTACACCAGCACCGATGGTATAAATCATGGTGTTGATTTCTTCATTTTTGAGGATATCTGCCATCTTAGCCTTGGCTGTATTGATAACCTTACCACGAAGAGGCAAGATAGCTTGGAACTTACGGTCACGGCCTTGCTTAGCAGAACCACCGGCAGAATCCCCCTCGACCAAATAGAGCTCGTTCTTTGCTGGATTTTTAGACTGGGCTGGGGTTAATTTCCCAGAAAGCAAGCCCTTGTCTTTTTTATTTTTCTTACCATTACGACTCTCATCACGCGCCTTACGTGCAGCTTCACGAGCATCACGCGCCTTGATAGCTTTACGAATCAGATTTGAAGCTAACTCACCGTTTTCCATAAGGAAAAAGGTCAACTTATCTGCCACAATCCCATCCACAACTGGACGAGCTAGTGGACTTCCAAGTTTATCCTTGGTCTGTCCCTCAAACTGCAAGTGTTCTTCAGGGACTAGAATAGAAAGAACGGCCGCTAATCCTTCACGGTAATCTGAACCTTCTAGGTTTTTATCTTTTTCTTTGAGAAGACCTGTCTTACGTGCATAGTCATTCATAACCTTGGTAATAGCTGACTTAAGCCCTGTCTCATGCGTTCCACCGTCCTTGGTACGAACGTTATTAACAAAGGACAAGATATTATCTGAAAATCCATCATTATACTGGAGGGCTACTTCTACTTGAAAACCATTATCTTCCCCTTCAAAGTATAGGACTGGCGTCAAGGTTTCCTTGTCTTCATTGAGGTAAGAAACAAAGTCCTGAACCCCATTCTCATAGTGGAACTCGATTGACTCGTCTGTTCGCTTGTCCGTTAATGACAAGGTTACATTTTTCAAGAGAAAAGCAGACTCATTGAGACGCTCTGAAATGGTATTGTACTTGAAATCAGTCGTAGAAAAGATACTAGCATCCGGCATAAAGGTCACTTTTGTACCTGTCTTAGATTTTGGTGCCGTTCCAACTTTTTCAAGAGTTGTTACTGGCTTCCCACCATTTTCAAAGCGTTGCTTGTAAACAGCACCATCACGCGTAATTTCTACTTCAAGCCAACTAGAGAGGGCGTTCACGACAGAAGAACCAACTCCGTGAAGACCACCAGAAGTCTTGTAACCACCTTGTCCGAATTTTCCCCCAGCATGAAGAATAGTAAAAATAACCTCAACTGTCGGAATCCCCATAGCGTGCATACCAGTTGGCATCCCACGCCCATGGTCTTGAACCGTTAAACTTCCATCTTTATTAATCGTTACATCGATGCGATCACCAAATCCAGATAAGGCTTCATCGACTGCATTATCGACAATTTCCCAGACTAGATGATGGAGACCAGCACCATCGGTCGATCCGATATACATCCCTGGACGTTTACGGACCGCATCCAACCCTTCTAGCACCTGAATGGCGTCATCATTATAATTGTTAATATTGATTTCCTTTTTTGACACAAGGAACCTCCTATTTGTTCATCTTTTCTATTTTACAGGTTTTCTAAGGATTTTGCAAAATTTTCAAGTTAAAAGCCTATTCCCAAGTCCTTTTTAGCAAAAAATCGTACATCTTCACCAAAAAAAGAAACTAAGATATACGAGCCCACTTTCTATGGATATAAAAGTCATATCGCTATGACGGATGAACGGATTATTACTGCTTGTGTGGTCACTTCTGGTGAACAAAGCGATGGGAAATATTTACCTGAGTTATATGCCAAAACAAAGGAAAA
>NZ_JASGZS010000027.1:0-23561 GCF_047465525.1 Streptococcus infantis
ATAACAGAATCCTCCGGAGCTAGACCAAGAAAAAATTTAAAGGCCATATCTGACAAGGAACGTTCCACCACATCGACATCTGATAACTTATAAATATCTTTTAACAAGAGATATTTAAACATCATAATCGGTGAATAAGCTTTACGCCCAAAATCGGGACGATAATTCTTTTCTAGTTCATCATAAATAAAGCTAAAATCACAGAGTTCAGTTAGCTGACGTAAAAAGTGGGTTTTAGGAACCACGCCACGATATTATACAAACTAGAATAAGGACTGACATCCATAGTTAACTGATTATCAAGCATCATTTCACCTCATCTCTAGTATAACAAAAAAGCCATCTATTGGATGACTTTTTCAGTGGGCTCATTTTGACTAACTTTTTAATAAAGTTTCCATGCATTTTTATACTTTTTTTACGTTTTTTATTGTTGTAAAACCTTTCGCGGCTTCGTTCCTTCTGCAGGTCCGATAACTCCAGCCATCTCTAATTCTTCCATCAAGCGAGTTGCTCGGTTAAAACCAACTGATAATCGACGTTGAATCATGGATGCGCTCGCTTTTTGAGTTTCAATAACCAAAGCCTTGGCTTCTTCAAATAGCGGATCTCCTCCATCTTCGCCAGAAGCAGACTCACCTTCTGTCTCAGAAACTTCTCCTGGATCAAAACTGTCATCATAATCAGCATCTGCTTGAGCCTTAATGAAGCTAACAATACGCTCCACATCATCATCCGAGATAAAGGAGCCTTGCAAGCGAACCGGGTGGTTTTCATCGATTGGTTTAAAGAGCATGTCCCCTCGACCAAGCAATTTCTCAGCACCATTTTCATCTAAGATAGTTCGCGAATCCGTTCCAGAAGATACAGCAAAGGCTACACGTGACGGTACATTAGCCTTAATCAGACCAGAAATAACATCCACTGAAGGACGCTGGGTCGCGAGGATCATATGAATACCAGCCGCACGCGCCTTCTGTCCAAGACGGATAATTGCATCTTCTACTTCCTTGCTGGCAACCATCATCAAATCTGCCAACTCATCGACAATCACAACAATCAAAGGCAGAGGTACTTGTTTGTACTCAGACTGAGCGTTGAATTCTTCAACCTTGGCATTGAAACCAGCGATATTACGAACTCCAATTTTGGCAAAGAGTTCATAACGGTTTTCCATCTCATCAACAACCTTTTGCAAAGCCTTACTAGCCTTACGAGGATTAGTTACAACTGGAATCAAGAGGTGAGGAATATCATTATAGACTGACAACTCAACCATCTTAGGATCCACCATCATAAACTTGACTTGGTCTGGACGTGCCTTCATGAGAATACTTGCAATGATACCATTGACTGCAACAGATTTACCAGAACCTGTCGAACCAGCCACAAGTAAGTGAGGCATTTTAGCCAGGTCGAAACTGCGAGCTGTACCATTGACGGCTTTGCCAAGGGGAATTTCTAGCAGATTTTCAGGTTTAGTTTGCGATTGTTCCCAGAGTTCTCGGAAAGATACGGTCGCAATTTCAGAGTTAGGCACTTCAATCCCGACCAAGGATTTCCCTGGAATTGGAGCTTCGATGCGGACATCTTTCGCAGCCAAGGCCAGAGCCAAGTCATCTGCTAGATTGGAAATGCGATTGACACGAACACCAACTGCTGGCTTAACTTCGTACTTGGTAACTGATGGTCCGATTTCAGCACGTTCAACCGTTACCTTGATACCGAAACTCGCAAAGGTTTCTTCCAAAATCTTGATATTTTCGCGAACGATTTTCTTTTCCTTGGACTGGTCTTTTGGTTTATCGGGTGCGAAGAGTTGCAAGCTGGGGAGTTTGTACTCTAAAGCTTTTTTAGCAGAAAAATCTACTTCAACATCTTCATCTTCTGCATAGTCATCCTCCTGAGGAATGTCATCTACTTTAGGATAATCATAGTCCGCTTGCGGGAGAATAATCTCAGGTTCCACCCATTCTTCCTCTGGAAGGGGTGGTAAATCATCAAAGTGAACAGGAGGAGCTTCTAAAATCTCGCCAGTTTCCATATCAACAGGAGGGATATCCAATAAGGCTTGCTCCGCTTGTTCTTTTTCTAGTCTTTCCTGTTCTTCTGCTTCTTTGCGAGCTTTTTCTTCTTCTCGTTTGATGAAGCGTTCTTGTTTCCTCTGCTCACGTCGCTCCATCCAAAGTGCAAAACGTACTCCAAGAAAATCAGCGACATCATAGACAGACCAGGGACTAACTAGAAGAGCACCAATCAAGATTAAGATAGCTCCGATAAAGTAAGTACCAATATTTGAAAAAAGAAAGGCGACTGGAATATAAAGGGCAACACCTAGCAGCCCTCCCCCAGCAAAGCTAGTCACACGAAAACCTGTCAAATCCGTCAACACTTGGGCCAAAGTCCCCTTTAAGACAGACTGCTCGATGCCATATTTCCATACTAGATAAGCTTCAAAAATCAGCAATAAGCCTGAAAAAATGCAAAGAAAACCTGAGATCAGACCTTCTTGCTTCCGAATCCATTTGAAGAAAAAAAGATAGACTAGGACGACAAAAATGACCAGATAGGCCAGACTTCCTACTAATAGACGAATGAGATTATAGAGGGTGAGTCCCACTGCTCCTAATTTCAGAGCAGCGAACATTAAGCAAAAAGCTATAACTAAGGAAATTAACATCCGTTGAATAGCTTGCTTTCTTTCTAATTCAGCTTTTGACGGTCTCCGTCTTGTTTTACTTGTATTCTTGTTTGCCATGCTTCTATTATACCATATTTCAGAAACATCTAGAGAAATCAAAAAAATGACCGTCCACTTTCGTGATCAGTCATTTGAATGTATTTGTAATTATTTTTCTAAAGGTTTACGAAGGTAACCATAAACTACACCACTAACAAGTGCTCCAATCAAGACAAAGACAAGGTAAAGAAGGGCATTTGTTGTAAGGGCGATAACGAAGATTCCTCCGTGAGGTGCCATGAGTTTGATACCTGCAAGACCAACAAGTCCACCTGCCACTGCTGAACCAAGGATAAAGCTTGGGATAGCACGAGCTGGGTCAGCCGCACCAAATGGAATCGCTCCTTCAGTGATGAATGACAAGCCCATAACGATGTTAGTCAAACCAGAGTTGCGTTCTTCTTTAGTAAATTTATCTTTGAAAAGAAGTGTTGCAACGAAGATCGCAAGTGGTGGAACCATTCCTCCAGCCATAACTGCTGCCATAGCTACTGAACCACCTGTTGACACTGTTGCTGCAAGAGTACCCGTACCAAAGACATAGGCTGCTTTATTGACAGGTCCACCCATATCGACAGCCATCATTCCTCCAAGAACGATACCAAGAAGGACAGCTGAACCGCCTCCAAGACCTGAAAGGAAGTCGTTCATTGCAGTGTTGATTGCTGCCATTGGGATGTTAACAGCAAGCATAACAAATCCTGTCAAGACTGTTCCAAGAAGTGGCAAGAGAAGGATTGATTTAGCACCTTCAAGTGAACGTGGAACCTTCACGTATTTCTTAACCAAAAGTACCAAGGCACCAGCGATAAATCCACCAACAAGAGCTCCTAGGAAACCTGATGATACACCTGCAAGAGCTGAAGTTGCTTCACCACCTTGAGCATAAGGGATTTTACCAAAGGCAAAACCTTCTTTGGCAATAGCTCCAGCTACGAAACCTGCTACCAAACCTGGTTTTTCAGCGATTGAGTAAGCAACATATCCTGCAAATACTGGAAGCATCAAACCAAAGGCTGATCCACCGATTTTCATGAACATAGAAGCGAGTTCATGGTAAGAACCAAGATTTCCAAGGCTCTCATTTGGAACCCCCAAAGCACCATCAATCAAGAAGGCGAGGGCAATCATGATACCACCACCGATAACGAATGGCAACATTTGTGATACACCACTCATCAAGTGTTTGTAGAAGGCACCACCTAGACTTTGTTTTTCATTAGATGCTGTTGAAGCTTGCGCTCCATTAGCAGCACGATATACTTCAGCATTACCAGAAAGAGCCAAGTTGATCAACTCTTCTGTCTTACGAATACCATCTGCAACTGGACGATTGACCAATGGTTTACCATCGAAACGATCCATCTCAACTGCTTTATCTGCAGCGATGATAACAGCTTTGGCATTGCGGATATCCTCTGCTGTTAATTTGTTGCCAACACCACTTGCACCGTTGGTTTCAACCTTGATACCAACACCCATTTCAGCAGCCACTTTTTGAAGAGCTTCTTGTGCCATGTATGTGTGGGCAATTCCTGTTGTACAAGCTGTAACTGCTACGATAAAGTCACCAGATTCATTTGCAGGAGCTAGTGATGGTTTTTGAGCTTTTTCTGAAGCTTGGTCAAAGAGTTCAATGACTTGATCAGCTGATGTTACTTGACGAAGTTTGTCAGCAAATCCGTCTTTCATCAAATATTGTGACAATTCTGCCAAGGCAGCCAAGTGAGTATCATTGGCACCTTCTGGAGCCGCAATCATAAAGAAGAGGTCAGTTGGTTGTCCATCTAAACTTTCGTAGTCAACACCCTTGTTTGACTTAGCAAAGAGAACAGTCGCTTCCTTAACAGCAGCATTTTTGCTGTGTGGCATTGCGATACCATCACCCAAACCTGTAGAAGTCAAAGCTTCACGCGCTAAAATTCCTTCTTTAAAGGTTTCAAAATCTGTCACGTATCCGTGTTCAACCAAGCTATGAACCATTTCTTCGATAGCTGCTGTTTTTTCAGTTGCTTGCAAATCAAGCAACATGACATCTTTTCTCAATAAATCTTGAATTTTCATCTTTTTTCTACCTCAACTTTTTCATAAGTTTCTTTAATAAATGCTGCAGTCGCCAAGTCATCTGAGAAGGTTGTTGCTGTTCCACAAGCCACTCCCCATTTGAAGGCTTCTACTGCGTCTTTTGATTTGACAAACTCACCAGTAAATCCAGCAACCATAGAGTCACCAGCCCCAACTGAGTTTTTCACTGTTCCCTTGATCGGTTTAGCAAAGTAAGCTCCCTCTGATGTTACCAGAAGGGCACCGTCACCAGCCATAGAGATGATGACATTTTGAGCACCTTTAGCCAGCAATTCTCGAGCGTATTTTTCAATCTCATCTAAACTTTCGAGCTTGACTCCAAAGATAGCTCCAAGTTCATGATTATTTGGTTTGACCAAAAGTGGTTGATAATCCAAACTATCGATTAAGGTCTGACCTTCAAAGTCACAGACCACTTGAGCACCCGTTTGACGAGTCAAGGCAATCAAATCCTTATAGATGACATTGCCTAAGTTTTTAGCACTCGAACCCGCAAATACTACTGTATCTTCTGCTGTCAGACTTGAAAGAATATCTTTTAGCTCTTCCAATTGCTCAGGTTCAACTGTAGGACCTGTCCCATTGATTTCGGTTTCTTGATCTGCTTTAATCTTAACGTTGATACGCGTATCTTCTGCCACTTGGACAAATCGTGTTTCAATTTGCTCTTCAGCTAAAGTATCTGTGATAAATTTACCAGTAAAACCTCCGATAAATCCAGTCGCTGTATTTGAAATATCCAAGCGTTTCAAGACACGGCTAACATTGATTCCCTTACCACCAGCAAACTTATCATCACTATCCATACGATTAACACTACCAACTTCCACTTTATCCAGACGGACAATGTAGTCAATAGATGGATTTAGCGTGACTGTATAAATCATACTTCGATAACCTCCGTTTTTTCTTTGATAGCTGGCAAGAGTTCGTGACCCTTGCTTGTAATGACAATAGCTCGTTTTATAGGGGCGACCTTAGCGAAACAAGACTGACCAATCTTGGATGAATCCGCCAAAATATAGGTTTGTTTGGCATTTTCTAAAATAGCTCGCTTAACCGCTCCCTCCTCCATATCTGGAGTTGTATAATAACCGTCGTCTACTCCGTTCATTCCGATAAAGGCACGATCAAAGTGTAGTTGGTTAATCTGGTTGAGAGCCACTCCTCCGATACTGGCATCAGTTGTCATCTTGACTCCACCACCGATAATCACAGTTGGAATTTGCTTATCCACTAATTGTACCGCATGGTGAATGGAGTTGGTTACAACAGTAATGTCTTTTCGCTCCAATTCCTTAATGAGAAAGGCTGTTGTACTTCCTGCATCCACAAAGATAACATCTTTTTCTTTGATGAGGGAAGCTGCTTTCTGCGCAATCAATTTTTTCTCTTGAAGGTTTTTGACAGATTTTTCTTGAATGGTTTCTTCTTCTTGCAAGGAGTGAGGCAACTCTGCTCCTCCATGAACTCGGCGAAGTTTATTTTCCGATTCCAATTCATCTAAATCTCGTCTAACCGTTGATTCTGACGTGTCTAACAAACCTACTAATTTCTCTAGAGAAACGACTTTATGTTTGCCCAGCTCCTCTAAAATCAATTTTTTTCTCTCGGTTTTTAGCACTTACTCACCTCCTGTTAACGATTACAATAATCATTCTACCACAAAAAAATCAAAGTCAAGCACTTTTTGTCACTTTCTTTCATTTTCTATCATTTTGCCAATTGTTTGAATTTTATTTGCAAGATAATTCCCTTTATGATAAACTATTTTAGTAAGTATTGGAAGATTACTCAAGAGGCTTAAGAGGCCGTGTTGGAAACGCGGTAGGCGTGTGAAAGCGTGCGTGGGTTCGAATCCCATGTCTTCCGTTGCTATAGTGTGGCTGCATCTTCATGCAGCTTTTTATAATGGATTTTCGTCTATCAATGATTTGAATTGCAAAAAATCACCCAAGAGTTAACTCTCGGGTGATTTTTTCTACTTCATGTTAAAAGATCTTAAAAAATATCAAACAGCAATTTCACATTGAGGATGGTCAAGATAATGGAAACGATATAACCAAGGATAGTATTCCATTTGGCATTGGTAAATTCTCCCATCAGTGATTTTTTTGAAGTGAGATAAATCAAGGGGAAGATTGAAAATGGAAGAGCGATTGAGAGAAAGACCTGTGAATAAACCAATAACTGATCCAAAGTTTTTTCCTGATGACCAAACAGAACCGCTACTATCATGACAGGGAGCAAGGCAAAGAGACGAGTCGCCAAACGAATGAACCACTGAGGCAATCGCAAATGTAAGAAACCTTCCATAACGATTTGTCCAGTCAAGGTACCCGTAATTGTCGAATTTTGACCACTGGCTAATAAAGCCAAGGCAAACAAGGTTGATAAGGTCGAGCTAGCTATAGCTCCTGCAATAGTAGAATCCTGCAAGGCATTATACATTTGAGAGAAGGCAGAAATCTCAGATGCATGGCCGAAAAAGAGAGCCGCCCCGAGAATTAATAGAAGGGAGTTAACCACAAAGGCCAAGGATAATTGGAGATTTGAATCCCAGGTCATAAAGCGCACGGCTTTTCGAACATCATTCTTGTCCTTGTGATTGATTTTCCGAGTTTGAGACAAGGAAGAATGCAAATAGAGGTTATGGGGCATAACCGTTGCTCCCACGATCCCTAGTGCCAAGGTTAATTGACTTTCATGCCCTGGCAAGGGACTTTCAAATAAGGTTGCATTCGGTAGATAACCCTCAACGATTCCTTGGAAGCTTGGATGTGACAAAGCTACCAGATAGGTAAAAATTGCTAGAATGGTTAAAATCAGTGTTGTCACAATAGCTTCAATCTTCTTAAAGCCAAATTTCATCAGAAGCAATAAGAGAAAAACATCCAACACGGTCAAGAGAATTGCTATCATAATCGGAATCTTAAAGAGAAGATTGAGAGCAATCGCTGAACCTAGAACTTCTGCCAGATCTGTCGCCATCAAGGCTAATTCTAAAATCACCCATAGACTATAACGAAGCCATTTAGGTGAATGATGAGCCGTTGCTTGAGCCAGGTCCATCTGGGTTACAATCCCAAGCTTTCCTGCCATCTGCTGAAGTTGCATGGCAATGAGAGATGAAATCAAGATAACAAACAAGAGACTATACTTATAGGAAGCACCACCGACTACACTGGTAATCCAGTTTCCTGGATCCATATAACCAACTGCGACAAGAGCACCCGGACCTAAAAAGGCCTTTAAATTTTGCCAGAAATGATTGTTATTTGGAGTATCGATAGATTGATTAATCTCAGAGAGTGACACTTTTTTATGAGAAGACATAGATACTTACCTCTTTCTAAACCTACTTTTTCATTATTTTCTATTAGAGAAAAATAAGATTGACTTTAAACTATTAAAACAATGAAAACTATATGAAAAACATTTAGTTTTTTCATTATTTTTCTTAAGGCACCTTAATTATAAAAAATATGATAAAAACTTAAGAAAATTCAACAAAATTTTAGGGAAAGTCAGAATAAGTCTACTCATTAACGATAATGATAAATCTATTGATAAACTTTGACATTTAATGGTGAACTGTAACTATTATTTCTAACTCGATTTCTCTATAAAAGAGGAAAAACCAGCGTCTTTTGACGCTGGATAAAAGCTACTTAGATCATTTAACAAGAAACTAAATGGCTTCTGTAACGAAGCTACGGCTTTCAAGTACCTTAAGCATAGCATCCGCTGTATCCAAAGCTGTAAAGAGAGGAACTCCGTGTTCAATAGCTGAACGGCGGATTTGTTCACCATCTTCATCAGCAGTTCGCTTAGTACCAACTGTGTTGATGATAGCTTGGATTTTCCCTTTACGAACATAGCTTGGGATATCATGTTCATCATCACCAATCTTACCAACGAGTTGAGCCTTCAAGCCATGACTTTCAAAGAAAGCTGCTGTTCCTTGAGTCGCAAGGATACCATAACCAATATTTTGGAAACGACGAGCCAAATCCAAAGCTTCTTCCTTGGCATCATCAGCGATAGTAAAGACAACATTTCCAAAGGTTGGCAAGTGAAGATAAGAAGCTTCAAAGGCCTTGTAGAGAGCTTTTTCAAGAGTCGTATCAGAACCCATAACCTCCCCTGTTGACTTCATTTCAGGACCAAGCAAGCTATCTACTTTCGCTAGCTTGGTAAATGAGAAGACTGGTGCTTTAATATGAACACGACTACTTTCTGGGTAAAGTCCATCTTGGTAACCAAGTTCTTCAAGACTTTGACCAAGAATTAACTTAGTTGCAACCTGAGCCATCGGGATATTGGTTACTTTTGATAGGAATGGAACAGTACGGCTGGCACGTGGATTGACCTCAATAACGTAGACTTTCTCATCCTTGATGACAAACTGAATGTTCATCATACCAAGACAGTTAAGGCCGATTGCTAGGCGTTTTGTGTAGTCTGCAATCGTTTCTTGCACTTTTTGAGACAAGGTTTGTGGAGGGTAAACAGCCATGGAGTCACCTGAGTGGACACCGGCACGTTCGATATGTTCCATGATACCTGGGATGAGGACATTTTGTCCATCTGAGATAGCATCTACTTCACATTCTTGTCCAACGATATAAGAGTCTACAAGAACTGGATGATCTGGACTTGCCTTAACGGCTGTGCGCATGTAAGAACGGAGATCTTCTTCGTTTTCTACAATTTCCATAGCACGTCCACCCAAGACATAAGAAGGACGAACAAGGACTGGGAAACCAATCTTGCGGGCTGCAAGTACTGCTTCTTCTTCGTTTGTTGCAGTCTGTCCAGGAGGCTGTGGAATATCCAAGTCTTTGAGGGCTTGTTCGAAGAGGTCACGGTCTTCGGCACGGTCTAGGTCAGCAACCTGCGTACCAAGGATAGTCACACCTGCCTTAGCCAATGGCTCAGCAAGGTTGATAGCTGTTTGACCACCAAATTGAACGATAACACCTTTTGGTTGCTCCAAATCGATGACATTCATGACATCTTCAAATGTCAATGGTTCAAAGTAAAGTTTATCTGATACAGAGAAGTCTGTTGAAACTGTCTCTGGGTTTGAGTTCATAATGATGGCTTCGTAGCCAGCAGCTTGAATCGCCTTAACAGAGTGAACTGTTGCGTAGTCAAACTCAACCCCTTGACCAATACGGATTGGACCAGAACCTAGGACCAGTACAGATTCCTTTTCAGACTTGATGGATTCGTTTTCCCAACCATAGGTTGAATAGAAGTATGGAGTTTCTGATTCAAACTCTGCCGCACAAGTATCAACCATCTTGTAAACTGGAACAATCTTGTTTTCCAAACGAAGTTGGCGAACTTGATCAGCTGTAGTATTCCAGAGTTCAGCAATCTTACGGTCTGAAAAACCATTCAATTTTGCAGTTTTCAAAACTTCAAGATCTTGTGGATGTGTGCCTAATTCTTGCTCAATTTCAAAGATATGCAATAGTTTATCCAGATAAAAGATATCGATTTTTGTCAGCTCAGCAATTTCTTCTGGTGTGTAACCACGGCGAATGGCTTCTGATACATAGAAGAGACGGTCATCCTGTGCTTTGACAACTTTTTCAATCAAGGCATCATCTGAAACATCTGCAAGTTCAGGCATTTCATTGTGATGCACCCCAATTTCAAGTGAACGACAAGCTTTAAGAAGTGACTCTTCGATGTTACGACCGATAGCCATAACTTCTCCAGTCGCCTTCATCTGAGTACCAAGACGGCGCTCACCCTTTTCAAACTTATCAAATGGGAAACGTGGAATCTTGGCAACGACGTAATCAAGGGCTGGTTCAAACATGGCATAAGTTGAACCTGTAACTGGGTTGATGACCTCATCTAAGGTCAAACCGACTGCAATCTTAGCAGCCAATTTAGCGATTGGGTAACCTGTCGCCTTAGAAGCAAGGGCTGACGAACGCGATACACGAGGATTTACTTCGATGACATAGTACTTAAAGCTGTGAGGATCGAGAGCCAACTGAACGTTACATCCACCTTCAATCTTGAGAGCGCGGATAATGCTCAAACTTGCATCACGAAGCATTTGGTTTTCATAATCTGACATAGTTTGCGCTGGGGCAAATACGATGGAATCCCCTGTATGAATCCCGACTGGGTCAAAGTTTTCCATGTTACATACAACAAGAGCATTGTCAGCTGAGTCACGCATGACCTCATACTCAATTTCCTTGAAACCTGCAATAGAACGTTCAATCAAACATTGGGTAACAGGTGACAACTTCAAACCATTTTCAGCAATTTCACGCAATTCTTCCTCATTGGCACACATACCACCACCAGTACCACCTAGAGTAAAGGCTGGGCGGACGATAACTGGGTAGCCAATAGTTGCTGCGAAGGCTACGGCTTCTTCCACTGTGTTAACAATTTCTGATTCAGGAATTGGTTGGTTCAGCTCTTCCATCAATTGTTTAAAAAGATCGCGGTCCTCTGCTTGATCGATGGCAGACAATTTAGTCCCTAGAAGTTCTACTCCCAATTCATCAAGAATTCCATTTTTAGACAATTCCATGGCCATGTTAAGCCCTGTTTGCCCACCAAGAGTTGGAAGCAAGGCATCTGGACGTTCTTTACGGAGAATACGAGTTACAAACTCAAGTGTGATTGGCTCAATGTAAACCTTGTCTGCAATTTCCTTATCCGTCATGATGGTTGCAGGGTTTGAGTTCACCAAGACAACCTCATAACCTTCCTCTTTCAAAGACAAGCAAGCCTGAGTTCCAGCATAGTCAAACTCAGCAGCTTGACCAATAATAATCGGACCAGAACCAATCACCATAATTTTTTGAATATCAGTACGTTTAGGCATAGTTTATGATACAAAGCCCGTCAAGAACAAAGCGAAAATAGGAAACTCGGTGCAGACGCCATCAGCGTCAAGACGATGTTTATCTTTTTCGCACAGTTCTTAGGGCGTGTTCACTTTCGCGAACAATGTATCTTCTCCTTTCTATTCGTCGCCTCACAGGGCGACATTAAATAAATTCTCCGACGATTTTTTAGCGAAACGATTTTTTTCGGTAAAAAATCTAGTGCAGGGAGTTTTTAGTTCGCCTAATAGCGACTAAAAGAAACGACCTGCCTTTCTATTCGTCTCCTCACAGGGCGACATTAAATAAGATACAAAGGACGAATAGAAAGCGATTGAATTTTAGGAAACCAAGGAAGGATTGACAATCCGAGTTGGGTTCTCTAAATTCCGAGCTTTCCGTCCGTGTTCAGTTACATAAATTCTCCGACGATTTCACACTCGTCTTTAGTTTGCTTGTTTGAAGGCTTCCATCATCTCGATGAACTCGTCAAATAGATAACTTGCATCGTGCGGACCTGGTGCAGCATCTGGGTGGAATTGCACAGAGAAACCTGGTTGGTATCTGTGACGTACACCTTCAACTGACTTGTCATTGATTTCTTCATGAGTAATCATCAAATGGTCTGGAAAATCTTCACGACTCACTGCATATCCATGGTTTTGACTCGTGAAGTCCACGCGCCCTGTTGCAATTTCGCGTACAGCGTGGTTAAACCCACGGTGACCAAACTTCATCTTATAGGTCTTGGCACCATTTGCCATCGCAAAGAGCTGGTGCCCCATACAAATACCAAAGATTGGAATTTTCCCGAGAATACCACGAATCATATCGAGTGCTTCTGGTACATCTTCTGGATTTCCCGGACCATTTGACAACATAACTCCGTCTGGATTTAAGTGAAGGATTTCCTCTGCTGTTGTAGTATAAGGAACGACCGTTACATTACAATCTCTCTTAGACAACTCTCTTAAGATTGAATGCTTAAGACCAAAGTCTACAAGTACCACACTTAAACCTACTCCTGGAGCTGGGTAAGCAGTTTTTGTAGAAACCTGTTTGATATTATCAATTGGTAAAACAGTCGCTTGAAGCTGATCTGTAATGTGATCAATACTATCTCCCACATGTGTCAGAGTCGCTCTCATAGTCCCATGTTTGCGAATGATTTTTGTCAAAGCACGTGTATCAATACCTGAAATACCAGGGATTTTCTTAGACTTCAAAAATTCATCCAGTGTCATCTGGTTTCGCCAGTTGCTGGCTCTACGAGCTTCTTCAAATACTACTACACCTTTACAGGTTGGACTGATAGACTCGTAGTCATCACGGTTAATCCCATAATTTCCAACCAAGGGATAGGTAAAGGTTAGGATTTGCCCATTATAAGACTGATCCGTAATAGATTCTTGATAACCAGTCATCCCAGTATTAAAGACGATTTCACCAGTTACATCAATATCAGCCCCAAAGGCTTTTCCTTCAAAAATTGTTCCATCTTCTAAAACTAGAAGTCGTTTAGTCATAAATTCACCTCTCGTGGATGCTCTCAGGCATCTTTTAACGTTTTGTGTCTTATTTTGCGTTTCTGTAAGTCAATACAGATTCTAAAATTGCCATTCTGACAAAGACACCATTGGTCATTTGTTGAACAATACGTGATTTTGGTGCTTCGACCAAGTGATCAGCAATTTCAACATCGCGATTTACAGGAGCAGGATGCATCAGAATAGCTTTATCTTTCAAGCAATTATAACGTTCTTGAGTCAAACCATGCTGGGCATGATAGACCTCTTTTGAAAAGACTGTTCCACTTTCATGACGCTCATGTTGAACACGGAGAAACATCATTACATCAACTTGGTCAATGATTTCATCAATGCTTACAAACTGTCCATAGTCTGCAAACTCTTGACTTCTCCATTCCTCAGGGCCAGCAAAGTAGAGTTCTGCTCCTAAGCGTTTTAAGATTTGCATATTGGATTTAGCCACACGCGAATGGTCAAGGTCACCAGCAATGGCTACCTTGAGTCCTTCAAAGTGTCCAAATTCTTCATAAATCGTCATTAAATCAAGCAAGCTCTGGCTTGGGTGTTGGCCCGAACCATCCCCACCATTGATAATCGAAGTCGTAATCGTCGGACTATCGATCAACTCTCTGTAGTAATCCACCTCTGGGTGTCGAATGACACAGGCATCTACTCCCAAGGCTGACAAGGTTAAAATTGTATCGTAGAGTGTTTCACCCTTGTTAACTGAACTTGTTTTCACATCGAAGTCCAGTAGCTGAAGGCCCAGTTTAATCTCTGCTACTTCAAAAGATTTGTGGGTACGAGTCGAACTCTCAAAGAAGAGATTAGAGACGATGTGTTGGTCTTCATAAGAAGCCTTTGCTCCATTTTTAAACTCAATTCCTCGTTTAATCAATTTCATGACTTGTTCTACAGTAAGGTCTTCCATTGAGACTACATGTTGAATGGCTTGTTGATTTTCTGACATGGCTAACTCCTTTGGCTATCTAAGCTTCTTCGGTAATAAGAACACGATCTTGTCCATCTAGTTCAGTCATCTCTACGATGATTTCTTCTGAACGACTGGTTGGGATATTTTTCCCTACATAGTCTGGACGAATCGGTAATTCTCTATGCCCGCGATCAACTAGAACAGCTAAACTCACACGAGAAGGACGACCATGGCTTACGATGTTGTCAATAGCTGCTCGGATGGTCCGACCTGTGTAAAGCACATCGTCCACCAAGATGACCTCACGTTCTGTCACATCAACAGAGATTATAGAAGTATCTTCACCGCTTTTGACATCATCACGGAATGGTTTGGTATCTAACTCAACGACTGGCACTGAGATAGATTCCAACTGTTCCAATCGCTCTTGGATACGGTGGGCAATGAAGACACCGCGTGTTTTTATCCCAGCCAGTACAATCTTGTTCAAATCTTTATTTCGCTCGATAATCTCATAGGTAATTCGAGTAATCGCTCGCTTGACGGTCAATTCGTCTACAACTTCTTTTGTCTTCATGACAAACCTCCAAAAAGAAAAGTCTCCTTAAACAAGGAGACTTCAGAATGTATAGTTAAGCTAGCCCTACCAAAACAGCAGAGACTCCACCCTTCTACTTGATTCAGCTCCTTGCCTGCCTCACGGGACAGGATTAAAGGAATATTTGATTGGTACTACTATAACACAAACCAGGAATCGATGCAAGAAAAAACACAAGAAATCAATTTTATAACGAACTAAAATCGTACAACTGTGGATAGTGATCGCATTCTGGATTTTTCGGATGACAGATAGCACGACCAAAGTAAATCATAGCCTGATGGGCTGCAAGCCATTCTTCTGGTGGCAAAACATCCATGACACGTTTTTCGACCTCAAGGGGTGTAGCTGATTTTTTAACAATATCGTGGTGTTTACAGATTCGCTCTACGTGAGTATCAACTGCAAAGGCCGGAATACCGAAGCCTACGCTCAAAATTACGTTGGCTGTTTTACGACCAACTCCTGCCAAACTCTCTAATTCTTCTCTAGTCCGAGGGACTTGACCATCAAAATCATCCAGTAGTTGCTGGGCACACTTCTTAAGGAACTTAGCTTTATTTCGATAAAGCCCAAGACGAGAAATATACGAGGCAATCTCACTCTCACTTGCATCTGCCATAGCTTGCGGGGTTGGAAAGGCCGCAAAAAGTCCAGGTGTAGCCTTGTTGACTGCCGCATCTGTCGTCTGAGCAGACAGCATAACAGCAACCAGAAGTTCAAAATGATTGCGAAAGTCTAGACTTGGTTTTGCATCTGGAAAAAGAGCGATGATTTCCTCAATGACATGACGGGCACGTTTCTTGGATAAAACCATCTATTCGTCTCCGTCAAACAGTCCTTGTAAACCTGCAAAAGGACTATTTTCTTCCTTCTTGACTGCCTGTTGAGCTTGATACTCTTCCTCAGACATAATTTGCCAGTCATTTCCAGAAACAAATCCTTTCCCAGCTTCTTCCTCAGCTGTTAAGACCTTGATTGGAATATTGAGCAAGATATTATCTGAAACACTTTCAGCCAGGTCGATTTCCCCATTTTCAATCGGTAAAACCAAGTCATCATCTAGAACTTCTTGGTCCAGTTGATTGGTAGCACCTTCCATAAAGACTTCCGTCACTGGATATGATTCATTCAATTCAACCGGCTCCATGCTACGGCTAGAGGCTAAGACGATTGTATAAGACAACTGATAATCTAGGAAAAACATAAGGTCTTCATACTGGACTTTCCCAATAGCGACAATATCTTTTACATCTATAATTTCTTGATTACGGGCACGCAAGTCAGCTGCTAAGTCTAAAGTTTGCTCAAAGTGCAAACCTTCAGGCTGCTTACGAATTTCTTGAATATTTAATTTCATACTTCCTCCATAAAGATTTACTCACTTGATTATACCATGAAAAAAGTTCAAACAAGGTATCTAAACATTTTAAATATTTTTCACTATTTTTTGATATATTTACTATGACATTTTTTGTTTTTGGTGCTATACTATAGACATCAATACATGAGCAAAGGAGGACGCTCATATGGAAGACAAAGAACTAATCTTAGAAGCTTATCAACTCATTTCCGAGTTAAACAAAGCTTACCAAACTTGTAAACAAGGATTGCCTGATGATCTGCGCTTGCAACAAAATATTGACGAGCTACTCAGACAACTTAAAAAGGCAAAGAAACTAGATAACTCTATCTTAGTTGATCTTGAGAAATTTTACCAACATACCAGTCTCTTGATTGGACTTGGCACCCTTAAACTCAATGAAGAAGCTCGCACAGCTTGGCGAAACTATGACAAATTCCACTACGATCAAGTCAAACACGTTTTGACACTCTATGGACCTGTTTTTGGTTTCTAGAAAGATTTGAATTTCTCATTTCTTTTGACAAAGTGTTCCAAAAGGTATAAAATAAACATAATAATTTTCGGAGGTAAGGGAGACATGAACAACTAAGTCTATCAAATAAAGAACCTTTATTTAGTAGATCTTGTTTCTGTCTCTTTTTGTGTGCTCTTTTATGCTCTTTCTTCTGGCATTTTATACTCAATGAAAATCAAAGAGTAAACTAGGAAGCTAGCCGCAAGCTGTACTTGAGTACGGTAAGGCGACGCTGACGTGGTTTGAATTTGATTTTCGAAGAGTATTAAAAGAGTTTTTTTGACATAGACGATTGGCTCTACTAGGTAAAGTAGAGCTTTTTGTTATGCAATATCGACATTCTAGAAAGGGCAATAATATGATAAAAATCAATCATCTGACCATTACACAAAACAAAGATTTAAGAGACCTTGTTTCCGATTTAAACATTACCATCCAAGACGGAGAAAAGGTCGCTATTATAGGCGAAGAAGGAAATGGAAAATCAACCTTACTTCGAACTTTAATGGGAGAAAAATTAGCTGATTTCTATATCAAGGGAGAGATCCAGTCTGACCTTCAGTCCCTGGCCTACATTCCCCAACATCTCCCTGAAGAACTTAAGAAAAAATCTCTACATGACTACTTCTTTTTGGATTCTGCTGAGTTGGACTACAGCATTCTTTATCGTTTGGCTGAGGAGTTGCACTTTGATAGCGACCGTTTTGCTAGCGGCCAAGAAATTGGTAACCTCTCGGGTGGTGAAGCTTTGAAAATTCAGCTCATCCATGAATTGGCCAAACCTTTTGAGATTCTATTTTTAGATGAACCTTCAAATGACCTTGACCTTGAGACGGTTGATTGGCTAAAAGATCAGATTCAAAAGATTAGGCAAACCGTTATTTTCATTTCCCATGATGAAGACTTCCTCTCTCGAACGGCAGATACTATTGTCCACTTGCGACTGGTCAAGCATCGGAAAGAAGCAGAAACGCTAGTCGAGCATTTAGACTATGATCTCTATAGTGAGCAGAGAAAGGCTAGTTTTGTCAGACAAAGCCAGCAAGCTGCCAACGACCAGAGAGCCTATGACAAAACCATGGAAAAACATCGCCGAGTTAAGCAAAATGTAGAAACTGCACTTCGAGCTACCAAAGACAGTACTGCTGGTCGCCTATTGGCTAAAAAGATGAAAACTATTCTCTCTCAAGAAAAACGCTTTGAAAAGGAAGCTCAGTCCATGATCCAAAAACCACTTGAAGAGGAAGAAATCCAACTTTTCTTTTCAGATATAGAGCCATTGGCAGCTTCTAAAGTCTTAATTCGACTGGAAAAGGAAAATTTGTCCATTGGTGAGCATGTTTTAGCTCAGGAGTTACAACTAACTGTCCGTGGTAAAGAAAAAATTGGTATTATCGGGCCAAATGGCATTGGCAAATCCACACTTTTAGCAAAGATACATCAACTACTAAGTGACAAAAGTGAAATTTCACTTGGATTTATGCCACAAAATTACCAAGAAGCATTGCAATTGGATCTATCTCCAGTAGAATTTCTCAGCCAAACTGGACATAAAGAGGAATTACAGAAAATCCAATCCTTCCTAGCCAGTCTCAATTTCAGTTATCCAGAGATGCACCACCAGATTCACTCTTTATCTGGTGGTCAACAAGGTAAACTCCTGCTTTTGGATTTAGTGCTGCGAAAACCAAACTTTCTCCTTCTGGATGAACCCACACGAAATTTTTCTCCAACTTCACAACCTGAAATCAGAAAACTCTTTGCCAATTATCCTGGTGGTCTGGTCACTGTTTCACATGATCGACGTTTCTTAAAAGAAGTCTGTAGAAGTATCTATCGTTTAAGCGAAAATGGGTTAGAAGTCATTGATTTACAAGATTTATAACTGTAGAAAATAGTAAACATCCAGAGGAAAATCTCTGGATGTTTTTACATATGTTTCAAACGCTCAATACGTTCTGAGATTGGCGGATGGGTATAGAAGAGTTTTTGCAAGCCACCTCGTTTTTGAGGATCGTTGATGTAAAGTGCACTGCTAGCATCATCCACATGACGACTCATAGGCTGACTATGGTCCAGCTTACGAAGGGCATTGATCATCCCTTGAGGATTACGAGTCAACTCTACACTTGAAGCATCTGCTAAAAATTCTCGCTGACGAGAGATGGCTAGTTGTACCAAGGTTGCTGCTAGGGGAGCCAAAATAATTGCTAGAAGAGAAACTACTAGCATAATAATTTCAAGTCCACCACTATCTCGGTCATCACTTCTACGACCACGGCCTGCACCACCCCACCACATCATACGACCTGCCATACTAGAAAGCATGGTGATAGCACTAGCAAGGGCAACCGCGATCGTAGAAATCCGAATATCATAGTTACGAATGTGACTGACTTCATGACCAATAACCGCCTCTAACTCTTCACGATTCATAATTGCAAGGAGTCCTGACGTTGCTGCTACCGCTGCATTTTGGGGATTTGAACCCGTAGCAAAGGCATTTAAGCTGGCATCATCGATGATGAAGACTCGTGGCATGGGGATTTGCGCCACCATAGCCATATCTTCCACAACATGATAGAGGGTTGGTGCAGTCTGCTCATTCACCTCACGCGCACCATTCATGCTCATGACTATCTCTGTTGATTGAAAAATCATGGATAAGGCATAGATAAAGCCGATAATCAAAGCGATAACTAAGCCACCAAGACCAGACCGCATAAAGAGGTAACCAACTGCATATCCAACCAAAGCCAAAAGTAAAAAGAATACTAGTAGTAAAATCCAAGTTCTTCGCTTATTACTAGCGATTTGATCATACAACATCCTAGTCACCTAAACCACTAAAATCGACTTTAGGTACTGCCTTTTCTTCTTCAGGAGTCTGAAGGAAATCAGCCACTTTAAAACCAAAGAGTCCAGCAACTAGGTTGCTTGGGAATGTTTCTAATTTAACATTATAGTTGCTAACAACACTATTGTAGAGTTGCCGAGAGTAAGAAATTTTATTTTCAGTATTGGTCAACTCCTCTTGCAACTGTGCAAAGTTGCCACTTGCTTTTAGGTCTGGATAATTTTCTGCAACCGCAAAGATTCCTGAAACCTGACGTGTAAGAGCATCACTAGCCTTCATAGCTTCTGCTGGTGAAGTTGCTGCGGCTACTTGCTTACGAAGTTCTGCAACTTTTTCAAGTGTTGAACCTTCATACTTTGCATATCCTTTCACGGTCTCAATCAAGTTTGGCAAGAGATCGTTACGACGTTTCAACTGAACATCAATCTGACTCCATGCCTCCTTAGTTTGCATGCGATTTTTAACCAAACCGTTATAACTAACAATTACGAAAATAACAATAAGAGCAAGAGCTCCAAGAATAATCCAAGTCATCGTATAATTCCTTTCTGCTTTTAGATTAGTACCAGTATATCAAATTTCCATCTTTTTGTGGTAAAATAAGATGATACTAAAGAAGGAAACTACTATGAAACCAGAAACATTTTATCAACTACTAGCTGAACACAAGATTCTTCTTTCTGACCAGCAAAAATTTCAATTTGAGCGTTATTTTGAACTCTTAGTCGAATGGAACGAAAAAATCAACCTGACTGCTATTACAGAAAAAGAAGAAGTCTATCTCAAACACTTCTATGATTCCATCGCTCCTATTTTACAGGGATTGATTGAAAACCAGCCCATTAAACTCTTAGACATCGGTGCTGGAGCAGGTTTTCCTAGCCTTCCGATGAAGATTCTCTACCCTCATCTAGATGTAACCATTATTGATTCTCTCAATAAACGTATCAACTTTCTGAATCTATTAGCCCAAGAACTAGGGTTAGAAAATGTCCACTTCTATCACGGACGTGCCGAAGACTTGGCCCAAGATAAGAACTTCCGTGCTCAGTTTGATATCGTTACGGCTCGTGCTGTTGCCCGTATGCAGGTCTTGTCCGAGTTGACTATTCCCTACTTAAAAGTCGGTGGAAAATTGCTAGCACTGAAGGCTAGCAATGCCCCAGAGGAATTAACTGAGGCTAAAAATGCCCTTAACCTTCTCTTTAGTAAGGTTGAAGATAATCTCAGTTACACACTTCCTAACGGAGACCCTCGCTACATTACTATTGTAGAGAAGAAAAAAGAAACTCCAAATAAATACCCAAGAAAAGCTGGCATGCCTAACAAACGTCCGCTTTAGAAAGATTAAAAATCTGCAAACTCATACCTCGCTCTCTCATTTCAAGGCTCGGGAAAAAATGATTTACAAAATCATGCCTCGCTTTCTTATTTCAAAGCTTGGGAAAAAATGATTTACAAAATCAAACCTCGCTTTTTTATTTTAAGGCTCGGGAAAAAATGATTTACAAAATCATTTTTTTCTGCTATACTATCCTAAGCAAAGGTTTTTAATGTCATCCCGTGAGGTGACAAAGGCGCAGATCTATATAAAACTCTTTAAAACTTGATAAAGGAGTCTTGTTTTAGAGAGGTCTTACTCTGGGAGCCTATTGCTATAAAATAATGGGCTCTTTTTTGATGCCCAAAAGTGAGGTTAATATGAAACAGGAATCAACTGTTGATTTGCTTTTAGACGTTGACCAACGTCCTTCAGCTGGAAAGGGAATTCTTCTTAGCTTCCAGCACGTATTTGCCATGTTTGGTGCAACCATCTTGGTACCTTTGATCTTGGGAATGCCTGTATCGGTTGCCCTTTTTGCATCAGGTGTAGGAACACTCATTTACATGATCTCTACTGGCTTTAAAGTTCCAGTTTATCTGGGTTCTTCTTTTGCCTTTATCACAGCTATGTCACTTGCCATGAAAGAAATGGGTGGTGATGTATCTGCTGCTCAGACAGGGGTTATCCTGACTGGTCTTGTTTATGTCCTTGTTGCTGCAAGTGTGCGCTTTGCAGGTACAAAATGGATCGACAAACTCTTACCACCAATCATTATCGGTCCTATGATCATTGTTATCGGTCTTGGACTAGCTAGTTCAGCTGTAACCAATGCTGGCCTTGTAGCTGATGGAAACTGGAAAAACGCTCTTGTAGCCGTTGTTACTTTCTTGATTGCTGCCTTTATCAATACAAAAGGAAAAGGCTTCCTACGAATTATCCCATTCCTATTTGCCATTATCGGTGGTTACCTCTTTGCCCTAGCACTTGGATTGGTTGACTTCACTCCTGTTCTTGAAGCTAACTGGTTTGAAATCCCTGGTTTCTACCTACCATTCAATACAGGTGGTGCCTTCAAACAATACGACCTTTACTTCGGTCCTGAAACAATTGCCATCCTACCAATCGCAATAGTAACCATTTCTGAACATATCGGAGACCACACCGTTCTAGGTCAAATCTGTGGACGCCAATTCTTGAAAGAACCTGGTCTACACCGTACCCTTCTTGGTGATGGTATCGCAACATCTGTTTCTGCCTTCCTCGGTGGACCAGCAAATACAACTTACGGAGAAAATACAGGGGTTATCGGTATGACTCGTATCGCTTCTGTCTCAGTTATCCGTAACGCTGCCTTTATCGCAATTGCCCTCAGCTTCCTTGGTAAATTTACTGCATTGATTTCAACAATTCCAAACGCTGTACTCGGTGGTATGTCTATCCTTCTATACGGGGTTATCGCAAGTAACGGTTTGAAAGTCTTGATCAAAGAACGTGTTGACTTTAGCCAAATGCGCAACCTTATCATCGCAAGTGCTATGTTGGTGCTTGGACTTGGTGGTGCTATCCTTAAACTTGGACCAGTTACCCTTTCAGGTACTGCCCTATCAGCTATGACAGGTATCATCCTAAACTTGATCTTGCCATACGAAAACAAAGACTAATCCATATAGAATCAACAAGAGGTCGGGACCAAAATCCCGACCTCTATTTTTATTCACAAGAAGACTTTGATACAGTGACTCATTGGACTGTTGTCAAAAAGTTTGATTTCTTAATTTTCCCAAGCAATCAGAAGATACAAGAGACTTGAACCAAACATATCAGCAAGAGCATGCATGAGAAAGAATGGCAGTAAATTCTTGACTACATACTTGTACAAGAAATAATAAAAGAGACCGTAAACAAGCCCAATCACCAAGGTCCAAAGCAATCCTTGATAGGTATGGAAAGAAATCCGTATAATTACCGAGTAGACTAGAGCCAACCACTTGTGCTTTTCTTTTACTGAAGTCAGTAAGCCTAGGAAGAAAAATTCTTCATAAAAACCATTTAGTAAAGCATAGCAAATCGCTATCGGTGTTAAAGCCATGAATTTTCGAATGATTTCCATGGGGTCTATAAAAGGGATCAACTGAGGATTAAAATAATTATACTCACCACTAAGGGTTGTAATGATATCACCAAAGATACCAACTACAGCAAAGATAAGGGGAACCCAAATTAAAACAGACCAGCTCCAACGTATAGGAAGCTGTTTAAAATCATAATTACGAATCACAAGATAAAGAAAGGTAATCCCTAACATCATCAATTGAAAATTGAAATTACTAGAATAGGCTGCCCCATCACTTGCTAGATTTGTCGTAGTTTCTGCGACGCTAGTAAGAGTTGAAGGCGATAAACTATCCATAAATTGTTGAGTAGAACGAATGATAAACTCTCCAAACATTAGAACAGTAACGATTAAGATATCAAACTATTTTAAGTATTTTCAAGGTCTAGCAAGATAAATACTTTGTAGAAACTTCATATTCCCTCCTTATCTTTAATAATATGGATTGATTATAAAAAAATTATATGAACCAACTTGCTGAAAGATAAAAAAACAGACTTATCAAAGAGCCCACTGAAAAAGTCATCCAATAGATGGCTTTTTTGTTATACTAGAGATGAGGTGAAATGATGCTTGATAATCAGTTAACTATGGATGTCAGTCCTTATTCTAGTTTGTATAATATCGTGGTT
>NZ_JASGZS010000028.1:0-23519 GCF_047465525.1 Streptococcus infantis
TTGAACTCTACTGTTGTACCCTTAGGAAGATCCTTGAGGTTGTCAATTGAATCTTCTGCTTTTGGTTTGTCACCTGGTTTAACAGTTTGATCTTTCGCTACTGGAGTGTTCTTATCTGCGTCTGTTGGTTTTTTAGTTACAAATTGTGATAATGGTTTTGTATCTTTAGAACCATCTGTATAGGTTACGACAAGATTTCCTTTGCCATCGTTTGTGACTGATTTAATCTTACCATCTTTATCAACTGGAGTATTTTTTGCGATATTGGCATCGTCATTGTCCTTGTTGTACTCAAGTTTCAGTTTTTTTTCGATTTTAGCTAAGTCATCTTTTGTTACATTAGTTGGATCTGCTACTTCAACTTTATCAGCTGGAGTTGCAATATCGTACTTATCTGTTTGAGATTTAACGATGAAGTGAACATATCCTGGTGTCTGAGTTGCATTAGGGTTTTGATCTAATGCTCTAAAATCAGTAGCTGATGGTGCATTATCATTGTCATTAGCAACAACAAAACTTGTCCAATGGTTTGGAGCTTTAAGTGTTGTAACACCTGTCATCTTAAGAGTAGCTGTAGCACCTGATACAGTACCATCACCATGAGTGACTGCTGAATTCTCGATTTTTCCAGTTGTGAAACCGTAACCTGCCGTATTATCTGTTCCAATACCACCAGGACCACGTACATACATATCTTTAACAGCAGTGTTGTCTGATGCTTTGAATGTTAAATCAGTGTTTTCACCTGTATAAACATAGATTTCTTTCTTATCTTTATTTGAGTATGGAAGTTCAACTGTTGGAGCTACGTTTACAAAATCTGATAAAGCTCTTTTTTCTTGAGAACCATCTGCATAGGTTACAACAAGATTTCCTTCGGCATCTTTTGCTACTGATTGAATCTTAGCATCTTTATCAGCTACAGTTTTACCTTTTTTGTCTGCTAAGTTAGCATCATCGTTGTTTTGAGAGTACTCAAGTTGAAGTTTCTCTTTGATTTTGCCTAGCTCAGCATTAGTTACATTAGCTGGATCTGCTACAGTAACTTTTTCAGTTGGAGTTGCAATGTCATATTTTTGAGCTTGTGTTTTAAGAATGACACGGAATGCACCTGGGTCAGTTGGGTTTCCTACGGCTTTATTCTCAATAAATGCACCATCTGTGTCAGTTGCTGTTGCATAACGCCATCCTAAAACCATACCTGGTGCTTTATCTCCCTTAGTTGCTGCATCAAAGTCAGATTGGCTCAAACCATCTGTTGCTGCTGGGGTACCTCTATAAGTGATTACCGCTGGGGTAGCATCTGTCGCTGTAGTTTCAGCATTGATAACATTTGCTTTAAATCCATATTGAGTATTGATAGTATTTTCTTCACCTGCAACATCATCAAACGCTCTGTTACCACCTTGTTTTACAGTGGCACTCGCAATTTTTCCGCTATCATCTTTGAATTTAATGTCAAATGAGTTTTCTTCTCCAGAATATACATAAACTTCTTTAGTATCTTTATTAGAGTATGGAATCTCTACTGTTGGAGCCTCGTTTTGACGTGCAGGATTTACAACTACAGTAACTTCAATCTCACCTGACTCTTTACCTTGGCTATCAACGGCTTTATACTTAACTGTGTAAGTGCCTTGGGTATTTGTATCAACTGTCTTGGTTGCTGCGTTGCCATTTACTGAAACAACTTCAGCATGAACCTTATCACCTAGTGTTGCTTGAGCATCATCTTCTTTATCTGCTACGGTCACAAGAGATGCAAGGTCAAGTTGAGCACCTTGAGTAACAGTTTTTCTGTTTCCTTCAACAGCTGATGCGATAGTTGGTGCTTGGTTTTCTACTCCACGAGGTTGCCAACCAGCCACACTTGAGAATCCACCATCTACCACGTTTGAAATAGCTGATACTTCCGTACCTGCAATCTTGTCAGCCATCGTGAGGACAATCGTATCTTCAAACTTACCATGTGCGTATGATTTTACAGTTGCCTTATCTGACTTTTGTGATACCCATGCAGATGAGGCATTGTCACGTTTGACTGGAATCTCAACTGTTTGACCCGCAGTATTTGTATAGCGCATGTAGGCAATCCCTGCATCATGAGGAACCTTAAGAGTAACTTCTTTTTGCCCTGCTACAACTGCATCTTGGTTAGTAGTCAAGCTTGAAGGTTCAACAGTTGTCTCACCGACAGATACTGGTACAGTACGGCGGCTACTTTCTTCACCGTTAACTACTTGGCTTACCTCTACTGTTTGACGTGGTTTGATTGTTGTACCATCACCTTGGTTGTTGTTCAAAGCTGTTGGAAGCTCACCAGTAGTCCAGTTTCCAGCACTGTCAACAGTGACATTGCCGATGTTTTGCTCTTGACCATCGATATAAAGCTTGATTTTAGCCCCTGGAACCCCTGTCCCTGAAAGAGTGCTTGAAGTTGAAGCTACAGTTTGAATAGGAACGTTGACAGAGGTGTTGGTCAAGTTTGGAGTCACCTTTGGTGCATCAACCTGACTTACCAAGTGCTTGTCGTACTTACCTGTGAGACCATACCAGTTATTTTTTGGTAAGCCTGTTTTAGAGTCAATACCTGCAATATAAGAAATGGCCTGTGAAGGGTCTGTAACCACAGTACGGTACTTAATAGTAACCTTGCGTGCCTTAGTGTTGTTAGCAAAACCAAGGACATAAACCTTTTCGGTTTGATCCATAACACCACTAAGACCGGGTACCGAATTGATATTCCCAACAGTATTTCCAACACGCCAGTTAAGCTTATTTCCAGCATCGATAAACTGCTGACCTTCTGCAGACGGCGAACCACCTGATGTAACATTTCCATCCACCCAGCCATCGCGGGGTCTGTAAGCGCCGTTGTTATATTCTGTCACAACTTTATAAGGTTCAGATACATTTTTAGGGATTGTAAAGTAGTAGTATCCTCCCATCAGATCGTACTGAGCCTCGTTAAAGGTTACCGTCCACTCCAAGACTGGACGGCCTTTACCCTCTGGGTCTGTAGCCACTGTTTTTCCATCGGCTACCTCATAGTCTCCCAGCTGTCTGTACTCAATCTTGGCACGTTGAGTTGGATCTCCATCCTCAATTTTTTTACGACTCCGGTATTCGAAATTGATGTCTTTCCCTTCTGCAGAGCGATCTTGAGCACGTTCTTGTCCTGCAGCTCGACGGCTTCTTGACTTAGGTTGAGTGGCTGAAGTTTCTGCTTCCGTTGCTTCTTCAGCTTTAGCCTCTGTTGCTTCAGTTTTAGCCTCTGTTGCTTCAGTTTTAGCCTCTGTTGCTACTGTTGCTGCTTTTTCTTCTTTGGCAGCAAGCTGAGCTACTGTATCTTTGAGACTAGCGACCGCTACATCCACTTGGTCTTGGCTAGCTTCTGCATTTGCCAAAACATTTTGTGCTTGTTCAAGGGCTGTGTTCAAGCGAGAAAGAGAGTCTTCTGTCTTGCCTGCTTTGTCCAAGCCTTTTACTTCTTCGACCAATTGGGTCAAAGCTTCTTTGTTAGCTGTTTTTGATAAAGTGGCTTCTGAACTTGTAGGATTTTCAGCAACCACTGGTGAAGTTGTTGATACCTCCACTGCTGGTGCCTTATACGTTCCTACTTCGTCACTAGTGCTTGCTTCAGCAGCTGAGTTGGCAGTTTTAGTCTCTACCTCCCCAGTATCAGCTGTGTCGGCCTTAACCGTTGGAGCTACCAAGGCTGCACCAACTGCAAAGACAAGCGAACAACCAAACAAGAAATGTTTTCCTTTTTTGATCATTCGCCAGTTCTTCTGCTCTGCATTTTTACGATTAAAATACATTACATTATCTCCTTTTTTTTAAAATAACTGCATGTCTTTTACATACAATTCAATTATACATCTCTTCTAGAAAATAGTCAATTAAAACAATTTTTGAACTTTCAAGTATTTTATAAACCCAAAACTACATATATAACGTTTTCAATTACTTAATATAGTTATCTAAAAATTAAGTAAAACAGGATTCTAAACATATAGTTTTCTTCACTGGGTCTTTTAAGACACAAAATTTCAAAAAAACAGAAAATTTACACTAAATTTTCAGAATGAAAGAAAAAATAAATGAATCAAGTTTTTTTATCAAAGAACATTAGCGACCCTAAATTTTCTTGAATCTTTTACTACTCAAAAAATCAACCTACACTTTTGATTGACAGACCACTTAAGAAAGATGCTAGTCCAAGTATATATTTTTAATTTACAAGTCAATCAATGAATCTTCTTATGTTCTAAGAAGCTAAGGGAAAAGTTTTTAATAAATCCTATACTATAGGTGATCGCACACTGAAAATTTCTGCTCTTTTTGATTTTATAGGCTTAAAATGGTGTTTTCTTTTTAAAATTATGAGATAGCACCGAGGGATGCCATCGATTACACCTGCGAGAGTCAAATATAGTAGATTGCAATAAAGTACGAACAAATCGTTTAGGAAAGGCAAACTAATTTCTAGAAATATTTTTTAGGAGTCATAGTGTACTGTTCTAGATTCAATACACTATAAAAGGACTTAGTCTTCTAGCATACTGGACTAAATCCTTGGTCTAAATCATTTGTCTCTTTTTACAGTCTGAACAACAGCGCTAGGCTCATTCGACAGACATCTTTCTCGAGATGATACTCTCTACTATCTTGTTGTTAACAAGTTCTACTAGCTACCGCCTATTATGTTTTTTTCTGGTCAGACATGAGTTTTTAGGACTGCTTGAGATACTTGCTTGCTTCTTTGATACTAAGTTTAGCCATTCTTTCCTTGTTTTTTTCGATGAAACTTACTACCCATTCTGGATTGGTCTTAGAGTAGTCTCTTAGAGCCCAGCCGATGGCTTTATTGATAAAAAATTCTGTCTGGTCCAGATTGTTTAGTAGGATTTTTTCCATCAGTCGGACATTCGTTTTTTCTTTTCTTAACAACTGGTGATCAATAGCAACTCGTCTCAGCCAGATATTGTCTGATAGGCTCCATTGGAGGATTATTTTCTCCCAATTCCAGCTTGTCATACACCAAATTCCCTACTACTCGATCTAGAATATCTATCGTATCCCACCAGGATTTGGTCACGACCAGACGCTCAAGCTTAGGCAAATCGCTCTCTGTTAGATAAGATTGCATAGCTTTCAAATAGTTGGCGCCCACATACTGGTATTCTCTTGGCTTCTTTTCCCAGCAAGTGTCCACAAAATCCCAATCGATGATCTTTGTTTTTTTCTCGCTTGGAAAGTATTTTCTATAGAGCGCATTTCTTTCAGGTGCCGCAATACCTAGAAAGGAAAATTGCTGGCGCATATAGGCTTCCATAGGCCCTGCCTTTATCAGATCTTTTGCCGCTTCTAGCTCCACAAGTAAATCTGCTAAACTCATCTAGAAGTCCTCATGGCCTACCAAGTGATGCTGAAAGGCATAGACTGCTGCCTGGGTGCGGTCGCTAACCTGAAGTTTAGCCAGAATATTCGAAACATGTGTTTTAACAGTCTTGAGGGAGATAAAAAGCTCATCCGCAATACGCTGGTTCTCATAACCTTTAGCAATCAGTTGAAGGACATCCCGTTCACGCGCAGTCAAGTCCTCGTGAAGTTCAATATGATTGCGATTGTATTCTACCTTCTTACTCACCTCTTGTTCAATAGCCAACTCTCCAGTCGCCACCTTACGAACAGCGTGCAGCAATTCGTCCGCGCTAGAAGTTTTGAGCATATATCCCCTAGCTCCAGCATTCAAAACCGGCATGATTTTTTCATTATCTAGGTAAGATGTCACAATCAAGATTTTAGCCTCTGGCCATTCTTTGAGAATAGCTAGTGTTGCATCAATCCCATTGACTTCAGGCATGACAATATCCATGACAATCACATCTGGACGAAGCTCCAAGGCCATGGAAATTCCTTCCGCACCATTGGTTGCTTCTCCTACAACCTCTACATCATCTTGTAACTCAAAATAACTTTTTAAACCCAGACGCACCATTTGGTGGTCATCTACTAATAATAGTTTCATTTCATTTCCTTTTGTTAGTCACTCAAGCAAGGGGATCCGAATATCCACTGCCAAACCCTGCTTAGGAACCGTCATCAATTGTACTGTCCCAGCCATATCTTCCACTCGTTCTTTGATATTACGTAGTCCATAGCTTAGTTCATCAACATCATCTAGCTGAAAACCGCGACCATTGTCTACTACCTTTAATTGCAAGCCTGTTTCCGTTTGATAAAGGTAAACATCTAGACAGGAAGCTTGGGCATGACGGAGTGTATTACTAATCAATTCTTGTACAATCCGAAAAATATGTTCCTCAATCTTTTTAGGTAGTTCAGTTACCTGATATTTAAAGCTTACCTTCAGCTCACTTTTTTCTTCTAGCTCTTTGAGGAGTAGCTGAATCCCCTCCACCAAGCTTTTTTGTTCCAGTTCAATTGGTCGTAAATGCAAAAGAAGAATGCGCAAGTCTCTTTGAGCTGTCTCTAAAATGGAAGTCACACTTTGGAGTTGTGTTTGCATCTTCTCTCTGTCTAATTTGGAAGCTTGTTGACTGAGCCCCGATAAAATCATATGGGCAGCAAAAATTTCTTGGCTGACTGTATCATGCAAGTCACGTGCGATTCGCTTGCGCTCCTTTTCAACAATTTCTTCTTCTTTGACCAAGGCCTGATTGTCTGCTTTTTGAATAGCTTCTGTCAACAAACCGAGCTTTCCTGATAAGTTTTTAAAACTTGCGTCTAAGTCAGCATCTCCCAGACTTTCTATATCTTTGCCAGCTAGGAGACGTTTGAGATTTGCTTGGATTCTTCTCTTTGAAATTTCGTCAACCATTGTCCAGAATAGGACTAATAAAAAGGCTAGGGCAGCACTAAACATTAAAGCCAGAAATAAGATTTTTTCTGTTTTTTCTAAATCTTGGAAGAGAGAATTCCACTCTAAATCCAGAACTTTAAAAATGCTTCGAAATAGAAAAGCAACAAAGAGAAATGAGGTGAGACCAATTAAAATATAGGGTTGTTTTTTCATCCTCGCACCACCTCAACATCTCCAACCATGGTTGTCAAAAGAATCTTAACACTCTTAGGACTCTTGAGATAATCTCTGGTTTCTTGATGAAATTGCTCATTACGTAAAGCACGTTTAGGCTGGTCAAAGAAGGTTAAATCTCCGTACAGAGAATTGACACTGAGGCTGACTTCTACATCCACTGGTACAATAATTCTAGTCGTACCCACCAGTTTTCTCAAGATGATGACATTATCATGATTGCTCAAAATCACGTGCTCTAGATGAATGGTATCCTTCCCCATGAGACGAAAAAGGTTGATATCATCAAAGCGGCAAGTCTGGTAGCTTGAGAAGTGGTGTAGATTCCCAAACCAGCGATTTTTCTCCCTCTTCACCGTCACTACTTCTTCAAAAAACAGATTGGCGTCTTCTCTTTCCTGGTTCATCATAGGATAAAGCAAGAAGAGACTATAAATCAAAGCCACAAAGATAGCTAAAATGACAAAGGGATTGAGCATGATGATAAAGAAAAATAGGATGCTCACTGCCACTAATATGAGGTTATTCCCCTGTCTTCCAGTATAGTATCGAATCAGCAGTAAAAACAAGAGCAAGATCAACAGAAAACGGGAAAAATGCTCTGATACCATCATAATCAGAGCTCCTGTTAATAAACAAGCTTCAATAAATAGAAAAATTTGAAATTTTCGCATGTATCCGTCCTCTCTATTTTATTTTATCACAAATCCCAAAAGTCACATCAGTCTGAGGAATGATAAAAAGATCGGGATAAAAATCCCGACCTCCTCACATTTGGTCTTTTGCTTCTTTTAATTTTCCATAAAGGAGATAGTCGACCTGCTGCAAATCCTCAATCCTTGCACAATTAAGGGCACACATAATCAAGCGTAGGTCTTCCTTCCAGCTTTCAACAATGGAAATAACGACATCAACAGAGTAATTTTCAACCAGCTCTAACATAGTGCGTGATAGACCAACTGCCTTGGCTCCAAAGACCAGGCATTTGATGATGTCTAGTGGATTGCGCACTCCTCCACTTACCAAAAGCTCCATCTTATCTTTCCAATCTTGGGCATTCAGAAGTGCTTGCATAGTTGATTGTCCCCAATCATTGAGGTAGCCACGTTGACCACTGCGACGATTTTCGATATAGGCAAAGCTAGTTCCCCCACGACCAGACAAATCAACAGTTCCAATCCCCATATCGTATGCTTTAGCAATGGTCTTAACATCCATACCAAAACCGACTTCTTTTAAAACAAGAGGTACTGAGATTTGATCAGCATAATCTTTCAGATTATTTTGCCACAATCTAAATTGACGCTCACCTTCTGGCATAAGTAATTCCTGCATGACATTGACATGAACTTGCAAGAGAAGAGGATTCATTTCTTTCACTGTTTGTAATCCTAGTTCTACAGGTTTATCCAAGCCAATATTGGTTCCAAGAAGTAGATCAGGATGATTTGACTTCACGGAAAAAGAATCATCTGATGGATCCTTAAGTGCAGCGCTGTAAGAACCTGTCACAAATAAAATCCCACAAGCATCTGCCACCTGAGCCAGCTTTTGATTGATTTCTCTCCCCTTATCGCTTCCACCCGTCATGGCATTGATATAAAAAGGAAAGTCCCATTTTCGCGCTGCAAATTCTGTCGAAAGATCAATCTCATCTATGTCGTATAAGGGTAGCGAGGAGTGGATCAACTCCACTTCATCAAAACTATTATAAGAACTTTTTTGTTCAAGGGCATAGCGGATGTGTTCATCCTTCCGATTTGTCGTCATGTCCTATCCTTTCTTGATACAAGAGCTCAATTCCTAAATCAGCCCAACGATTTTTCAGTAATGTGGTCGAATCTTGGTCAAAGCCAAGTGCTATCCCACAGTCTCCACCACCAGCACCACTACTCTTAGCAACAGCTTTTAAGTCTTGGCTAGCATTTTTTAATTGCCTGAGCAAAGGTGTGTAAATATCTGAACTCAAGCCTTCTAAGAGTTGGCTAGCTTGTTCTAGCAAGTCAATAACGGTTTCTTCTTGACCTACCTGCAAAGCATTCACCAAGTTAGCTACAATTTCTTTTGAAGACTGCAAAAAGCTAGCGTTCATATTATTCTTGATTTGCTTGACCATGTGACTAGATACAGCCACTTCCTTGGTCCAACCAACCAGAAAGTCAAATGTCAAGACCGGTTCAACACTCCTAATAGAAAAGCCCCAGTCACGTGCTAATACAGCCTGAAAGCCTTCTTTTTCTAGCCAATTTGCCACTTTCTCACGGTCAAATGACTGATAGAGTACTAGGTCTTCTGATACGATACAGGCAATGTCCCCCATGGAACCATTGTCCCCACGTTTGAGAAGAACTGCACTAGCCAGTTTAAACAAGAGTTCTCTTTCAGCGGGTCTTTCATAGAAAGCAAGCATGGCCTTGATGACCAAAACAACCACACTACCACTAGAACCCAGACCAAACTTCTTCCCCTCACGCTCCATTTTTCCACGAATCTCTAAAGAAAAAGGACGCAAGTCAACTCCTTGGGCAGTCAAATATTCCTCCACCAAGGCAACTGTTTCTTGAATCAAAGCATAAGAAGAATCTGGGCGCATATCTACACTGTAAGTAAACATATCTGAGTAGAGTCGATAAGCATCAGATATTTTAATCTCAGCCGTCATATAGATGGGAATAGCCTTTATTAGCGCCAACTGTCCTGGTTCTAAAATGGCATACTCCCCAGCCCAATAGAGCTTCCCACAAGTTTTAACAATCGTCATCTTGGCTCAAATCCTTTGTCTTTGAAACGATTAAGCGATAGCGTTGACCTAAGAGTTCTGATAGATGTTCCAAGTCTTTTTCTAAACAAAGAACCTTTACATTAGGCCCCGCATCCATGGTAAAGTAGCAAGCTTCTCCTTGTTCTCTAAGCTGACGAACGAAATCCATAGCCTCATAACTCGCATCTGTCAGATAAGAGAAAGGCGGATTTGCAGTTTTTGTCGTAGCATGCATTGCAAGAGCGTTCTTCTCTGTTAATTCTCCAACTTTCTTAAAGTCATTTTCCTTGAGGTAGACCAGCATATCCTTGTAGTCTTGTTCAGATTGACGAATCCACTCATCAAATGTTGTCGAAGTTTCCACACAGAGTTTCATACCATCCCGACTAGAGATTGGTTTTTTCTGGTCTTCCAAGACCAACATAATCATAGCTAGTTTCAAGTCAGTTTCAACTGGATAAATCTCTCCACTATCCTTATCCCAAGCTGCCAAAGGTCCATAAAAACTACGAGATGAAGAACCCGATGCAAATTTAGCTTCCAAGGCCAATTCTTTACGATCTAGTCCTAATTGGAAATAGGCGTTGCAGGCTTTGACCAGGGCAGATAAGCCACTGGAACTTGAAGAAAGACCTGCTGCTGTCGGCATATTGTTCTTGGTATCGATACGAACAAAACCTGCTCCTTCAGGACGGTAGCGATCAATGATTTTACGCATCTTGGCATGCTCTGCCTCGTTTTGCAACTGATCATTGATGTAGAAAGCATCCGAGCTTGCATCTGCTGGTAAAGGAGAAAGTGTTGTCTCCGTATACATATTTTCTAAGGTTAGAGAGATACTGCTAGTCGCAGGAACCATCTCTTTTTCTGCTTTCTTACCCCAATATTTGATAATAGCAATATTGGCATAGGAACGTACTGTTACAGGCTTTCGATCCATGTCTGAACAGCTCCTTTCTCTTCTAATCTTTCTGCGAGTTCTTGTGCTTGACTGACATTAGCAACCAAGGCGATGATGCAGCCTCCTAGACCTCCACCACTCATCTTGGCGCCTAGAGATCCATGTGCAAGAGCAGTTTCTACCAAGGCATCTGCCTCAGGGCTACTAACTCCGATTTCTTTTAGATTTCCATGAGCTTTGGTTAGAATTTCTCCCAGCTTCACGGCATCTTTTGTTTTTATTGCTTCTTCTGCTTCTTGGGTCAACTCTCCTAGCGCATGCAAGAAAGGTAAGGCATCCTTGCCCTTGCTCTCAACAACTTGGATAGCTTCACGAGTATGTCCATAAACTCCAGTATCTGCAATAACCAGATAAGCTGACAAATCCATGGTTAATTCTTCAAAACCAACATTCTTGATAAAACGAATAGGCTGGTCACTAAGACAGGTCTTGGCATCTAAACCACTAGGATTCATATGGGCAATCATCTCCGCCCGATTGACCAAAATTTCTAAAACATCATGTGGAAGTTCTGCTTGGTAATAATCAAATACCGCTCGAATGGCCGCAATACTTATGGCTGCTGAAGAACCCATCCCACGTTTTTCAGGAATAGCCGAGTCAATTTGACAACGGATGCAAGCATCCTGGATATTTAAATACTCAAGGGAAGCATAAACTGCCATGGACAAGGTATCCTCTTTAAACAGACGCCATGATGTCGCTGCTGGAACCACCCGACAAGTCACCTCCACCTCTAAAAGAGGTAAAGAGATGGCTGGGTATCCATAAACCACCGCATGCTCTCCTATTAAAATAATTTTACTATGTGCCTGACCGACACCAACTTCTTTTGTCATTTAATCCTACTATCAGATGAAAATCATCTGTTTCTAGATAAAATTTTAGAACTTTATTCCTTTCTATTTTATTATATTTTCACAAAAAAAGCGATTGTTTCCTTTCACAATCGCTTGTTTTCATTATTGTACCCACTCACCATTATAGTTGACCTGGTAGCCACCTACTGCGGTATTTACAGCTAGGGCACCTGAACTATAGGCATAGTACCATTTACCATTAACTTGGAACCAGCCTGTCACCATAGCTCCTGACGAACGAAGATAATACCAAGTATTATCGACATAAATCCAGCCAGTTTTCATATCACCATTTTGAGCATCTAGGTAATACCAAGTTGAACCATCTAGATACCAACCTGTCGCCATAGCACCTGATGAACGGAGATAATACCACTTGTTACCAAGATATTGCCAACCTGTTTGCATTGTAGCAGTTGTTGGATCTAGATAGTACCAAGTGGAATTGTCGTTAATCCAGCCACGTGCGAGCTCCCCAACAGTCAATCTGTTGATGCGAGAATCAAAGCCACCATCCTTCTGTAAATAATACCAGTGCCCCTCATCATGAACCCAACCGGTTTTTAAGGTGTGATAACTTCTTTGGTCTTCAAAATAGTAGACTCGTTTCTCTGCTGGACTATCATATTGTTCACCATGATATTTATCGATATTTGTATCAGTTTTTGCTTCTAAAACTTGCTTGCCAACAAACTCTTGTAGTACGCCATCTTGATTAAAGTAGTACCATCTTGACATTGGCATATATTCTAATCTTAACCCATTTGGATAAGGACCAATTGTACTACCTTTGTCTGGCATGGGAATATATTGCCAGCCGACAACCATCTCTCCTGATACATGATCAAAATAATAGTACTTCCCATCTATCTCTCGCCAGGCCTTTTCTTTGAGATCCCCCTTCTTGTAGTAGGTTCTACCATTTTCTTGGACAAATTGCCAGCCTTCTGAATCAGCATCATCCGCAAATACTGTACTTGTAGCTGGCAAGCTAAAGAAAAAGACTGCTAGTCCAACTTGCATCATTTTTTTCAAAAATTTCATTCTTCTTTCCTCCAAAATGATTGTAGCAAAGATCAAATCATATGTCAACATTTAAACGACTCAAAAAAAGCAGTTACAAAACTGCAACTGCTTTTCTATTCTTGCATGGTATAACCAACACCACGCACGGTTTTAATGTAGCTCTTTTGACCTTTCACGTCAAGTTTGCTACGTAGATAACGGATATAAACATCCACTATATTGGTTTCGGTCGCACTCTCATACTTCCAAACACTTTCCAGCAATTGTTCACGAGTTAAAACCTTCTTACTTCCCATAAGGGTAGCTAAGAGGTCATATTCACGACGTGTCAGAGCAATCATCTCCTCGCCACGATAGACGGTATGATGTTCTACATCCATACGCAGATTGCGATAAGCTGTCGGAACTTTCATCTGACTACAGTGTTGGTCGATGAAATCTCGACCTCGGAAGATAGCTGAAATACGACTGACCAAATCATCGATAATGATTGGTTTATAGATGTATGAAACAGCGAAACGCTGGATTGTTTCAAGTTGGTCTTGCAATTCTTCTCGATGGTCCAAGACCATGATCACCGCAGCTGGCTTGGTTCGACTCAAGTTATCTGCAAAATCCTGGGCTGTCATATCCCCTAGATGAGCATTCAGTAAAATCAAGTCATAGTCTGTCTGAAGAGCCATGGAGAGGGCTTTTTGTCCCTCATCTACCTGATCAACTCGGTATTGCTCTTTTTGGAGTTCCAGACTTAAAAAATGAGCTAGATTTCTTTCTTTCTCAAGTAATAAAATCCGTTTCCCCATGGCTGACCTACTTATTTTTCGTCATACCAAGAGTAGTGGAATGTTCCTTCTTTATCCTTACGTTGGTAAGTGTGGGCACCAAAGTAGTCACGTTGTGCTTGGATCAAGTTCGCTGGAAGATCAGCTGAACGGTAGCTGTCAAAGTAAGTGATAGCTGCTGAGAATGTTGGTACTGGTACACCAGCTTGAACAGCAAGAGCTACGATATCACGAACAGATTGTTGGTACTTAGCAGTTACGTCCAAGAAGTACTCATCCAAAAGAAGGTTAGCAAGATCTGCATCACGGTTGTAAGCATCTGTGATCTTTTGCAAGAAACGAGAACGGATGATACATCCATCACGCCAGATAGAAGCGATGTCCGCAAATGGCAAGTTCCAGTTGTTTTCTTTAGAAGCTACACGCAATTGCGCAAAACCTTGGGCGTATGAGATGATTTTTGAGAAGTAAAGGGCTTGACGGATTTTTTCAATCAATTCAGCCTTATCGCCTTCAAATTTGAAAGCAGCTGGTTTTGGAAGCACCTTGCTGGCATGAACACGTTCTTCTTTGTAAGTAGAGATGTAACGCGCAAATACTGACTCAGTGATGAGTGACAATGGCACACCAAGGTCAAGAGATGATTGGCTAGTCCATTTACCAGTTCCTTTGTTTCCTGCAGCATCCAGGATGTAGTCTACGATTGGTCCATCTTGACCTTCATCATCTTTACGTCCAAGGATATCAGCTGTGATTTCAATCAAGTAGCTGTCCAATTCACCCTTGTTCCACTCAGTAAAGATTTCAGCCATGTCTTCTGCAGAAAGGCCAAGCAAGTGTTGCATAAGATCGTAGCTTTCTGCGATCAATTGCATGTCACCGTACTCAATACCATTGTGGACCATTTTCACGTAGTGACCAGCTCCATCAGGACCGATGTAAGTTACACATGGTTTCCCATCTTCTGGGGCTTTTGCAGAGATTTCTTCAAGAACATCTGCTACCAAGTCATAAGCTTCTTTTTGTCCACCAGGCATGATAGATGGTCCTTCAAGGGCACCTTTTTCACCACCAGAAACACCTGTACCGATAAAGTTGATACCTGAGTTCGCCAACTCTTCATTACGACGGATGGTATCTTTATAGAAAGTGTTTCCTCCGTCGATCAAGATATCACCTTTATCCAAGTGTGGAAGAAGGGCTTGAATGGTCGCATCTGTACCAGGTCCTGCTTGAACCATAAGCATGATACGACGTGGTTTTTCAATTGAATTTACGAAGCTTTCGATATCATAGCTTGGCACGAAGTTTTTATCAGGGTGGCAAGCAATCACATCTTCAGTTTTTTCTTTACTACGGTTATAAATAGCAACTGTATAACCACGAGATTCAATATTAAGGGCAAGGTTACGACCCATTACGGCCATACCAACAACACCAAAGTTAGCTTTTGTCATGTGACACTCCTCTTGTTTAATATGTTTTATTTTATCATGTTTATCTGTGAAAAGAAAGAATTTTGTAACAATTTGACTAGTAGTCTAAATCATCCGCATGTCCAGAACCATTACCTACAAAGTAACCTGTCTTACAATTAAGGGTAAAGAGATAGGTACCGTCTGGTTTATAAAGATTATAGTAGCCATTACCATTAACAATATTCACAGGTTCCAAAATATATTGGTTGCCTGTAATGTAGCCACGCGCACGCGAAGTCTCAAGAATGCGTTCAAGGACACCATCTGCAAAAGTCCAAGCAGGATCACTACTATCACTTACAGCGGCTTGATTGTACGGTACTCGACTGACACTTCTTTGTAGGTTCACACCATTGCTTGCTAGTCCACTATTTAGGATATTATTTGCTGAGGCTGTTTCACCCGCTGAAGTTGATGCATTAGCAGAGCTGCTAGCATTGCTTTCAGTTGCAGAACTTGACTCTGCTTGGCTTGATGAACTTGACTGACTACTGCTTGAGCTTGTAGAACTTGAAAGTTGACTCTTACCGAGACTAATAGCCTTAGCTAGCAGTTTATCAATTTCAGTATTCCCTGTCTTAACTTCGGTAAATTTAGCATCTGCCTTTACTTTAGCATTTGTATTTAGAACACCATCTGTGATAGCTGGTGTTTCAAATTGAGCATTAACATCTTGTACCGCTTTGATTTGTGTTTCAAGACTATCGTATTTTGATTTGGCAAGAGTATGCTCACTAGCTCCCTCAAGTTTATCTAAAAGCTCTTTGAGCTGACTCAGCTGACTAAACTGACTATTTTTTAGGGCAGTTTTATTCTCATCAGTATAAAAAGTATCATAAAGACTGTTAAATTGATTGAGAATTACTTGATTACTTACCAAACCTGCATCAGATGACTGAGACTGAATTTCTTGGGAAGAACGCGCAATTTGACGATAAACGTAGTAGCTACCCCCAATAATCAAGACAATAATCGCTAAAAGAGCTGACAAGATGACCCACAGCTTTTTGTTTTGTGGCTCATCTTCTGCTTGAGCAGAGCGAGATAAGGATTGATGTTCCTCTTGCAAAGCTTCATCATCCTCGGCAACAAGGGGCTCAGTTTCAGATTCCACTAGGTTTTTATCCATAACCAAGGTTTCTTCAAGGGGTGGAAGGAGAAATTCTTCCATTGCTACTCCCTCTTCTTCAGCAGCAATCTCTAAGTCAGGGACTTCTTCTACTGGTTCAACCTCTTCATCAATTGTTTCTTTGGCGTCTTGAAGCAAATCATCTAGACTTCGAAGTTCCTCTTTCTTCGCCTGAATGTTAGTAAATTTATCAGCTTCGATTTCTTCACGGTGTTGTTTAATGTATTTGTCCAAAATCGTATCATCAGGAGTTACTCCTGCTTCGATTTCTTCATTTTTTCGAATAACCTGTCCAACTGTCAGATCCTTAGCTTCCTCAAAATCAAACTGAGGTTCCTGAGATATTTTCTCAGGTTCTAACAACTCTTCTTTTTTATCCTTTGGATCCATGGCAACTCCTTTCTAATCTGTCAAATTTCTTTTGACACGTTGACCAAAATATTGATATAAATCAACTTTCAAAGTACCATTGTAGAGTTTTCGTTTTTTGTCCGCCTGACTACCATATTTGCTTTCAAAGGCTTCGTCACTAGTCAGGATAAACTTACTCCACGTCTTGAGAGGCTCAAAAACCTCACCCATTTCAGCATAGAGCTTGGTAACCCCTGCATCATCTGACAAGCGTTCACCATAAGGCGGGTTAGAGATAATCACCCCATTGATCTTATCGGAACGTAAATCCTGCACGCGCATCTGCTTAAAGGTAATATCTCCTGCAACCCCTGCTGCCTGGGCATTGGCCTTAGCAATTTCCACCATGCGAGCATCAATATCACATCCCATAATATCCAGTTCAATCTCTCGATCTATCTGCTTACTAGCTTCAGTTCTGACTTCTTGAATCAAGCGGTCACTGACCCAGTTCCATTCTTCAAAGGCAAAGGAACGACGCAGACCAGGCGCCATCTTTCTAGCAATCATAACTGCCTCGATACAGAAAGTTCCTGAACCACAGGTCGGATCAATCAAAGGCTTATCAGGGTACCAGTTTGACAGTTGCAAAATCGCAGCTGCCATATTTTCTTTGATCGGAGCTCCACCTTTTTCAGTACGGTAACCACGTTTAAAGAGACTTGACCCAGTTGTATCAATCATAACAGTCGCTACATCTTTCAAAATGGAAACTTCAATCTTGAACTCTGGACCATTTTCCATGAGAGGAACGCCCTCTGGTCGTGCATAATGTTTTTGTAATTTCTTAACAACTGCCTTCTTAGAAATCGCCTGCACACTTGGCTCATTGTGTAATTTTGACTTGACACACTTAGCCTTTGCAATTGGGAAACGTGCTCCAAGCGGGAGATAGTTCTCCCAATCTAGAGCAAAAACACCTTGGAAGAGTTCTTCAAATGTTTTTGCAGGAAAAGTTCCCACGACGATTTTGATTCTATCCGCAGCTCTTAGCCACAGGTTGGTTTGGATGATTGCTTTCACATCACCTTGAAAACGGACACGACCGTTTTCAACCTGACAATCGTAACCCAACTCTCTTACTTCACGCCCAACTACAGCTTCCAAACCCGCCGCAGCAGTCGCAATTAAATTAAATGTTGTTTTCATTTCAGTCTTTTATAGACCTTTCTTTATTCACTTTAAAAAATGAGGTTGAGAATATATCTCAGCCCCAACCTATATGCAATTTTCTATAAGCCATGTTTTGTTCCAGAAGTGACTAGGACCACTTCCTTCGATAATCATCTGTCTACCACTAGCAGCTCTAGCTGATAGTAGTCAGAGTACTACGTTCGTTTCCGCGCACTCCATGCCCCGACCAAAATTTGGGTTGCTAGCTTGAGGGGTTTACCGCGTTCCACTCTCTCCGTTTCCAGAGAGACTCCGTCACTGTGGCACTTTCAAGCCTACTCTGACCTATCAAAAGACTTAGCCATTTCAACTGCCGTAACGATTTCTCGTCCCTAGGCTTATGGTTTCGCCTAGCACAAACACTACAGGCATCACAGCCTGTGCTAGCATGGACTTTCCTCATGAAAAGAAATTCTCTTCACGCGATTATCCAAAAATTGCACAACAAAATCATTCTTAGAAATCAGAATTATCCAAGATTTGTTTGCCAAATACTTCTTTTTCAAGACGATTCAAACGTTTCAAAATATCAAAGTTTGTCATAGAAGTCGTACTTCCATGATCTGCTGATTCAGAAGTTGCTGGTGTCACTTGAGGTTTTTTCGCCAATTCTTCTTTAAGCTCCGCGATTTCTGAACGCAATGATTTTACTAATGCTGCATAAGTTTCATAATCCTTGATGACATCATCCAAGAATTCATCAACCTCTGCTTTACTATATCCACGTACTTCTCTTCCAAAATCCTGTTCAAAAATATCTTTTGCTGTAAAAATAATACTTGCCATGTCTCTCTCCATTCTCAGTTGCTAGTATTATTATATAAAAAAAGGCAAACAAAAAGCAAGGTCAAAGGCTCAATTTTCGGAAAAATTTTCAGCTACTTCGTTTAATTCCTCAAATGTTAATCTTTTTGTAATATAGTTGTCTTTCTTTTTCATCAGTTCGTAAAAATACTTCAGTTTTGTTTCATTTTCTTCATCATAAAAAAGATAGGCTCCATCTGTATTTTCAAGTAAGAAAAGTTGATAGTCTCGTAATTGACCCTTGTGTTCATAGTTCGGATAGGCGTACTTAACAAAATCAACTTGTTTAAATTCACTCAGTTTGACCTGATTCCCCTCATTCCAGTTTGCCCCATGAGTCTCAAAATCAAAGATAGTTGCAAGTTGGAAACCAAAGTCATCTTTCATATCTCTGGCCACCTCTAAAACCCAGTGTTCAAATCCCAGAGTTCCCGTAAATACCAACCATTTCAACCCTTCGTCTGCCATTTTTTCCAAATCTCTACGAATGGCTTTTTTAATAATTTTTAAACGAATATCTTTGTCATTAAACAATCCTAAATCAAAGCTAGAATAGCCTAAAACCAAGGCTGTATGCATTTTTTCACCCTTTCTGTTCACTTTTATGGTATAATAGAGTGATGTTATTGTACCAATAAGGAGAATTATGGTCAACTATCCTCATAAACTTTCATCGAAAAAAAAACAAGAAGTCACCTCACAAACTAAAAATTTCGCAAATCGTGGGATGACCTTTGAAAAGATGATCAATGCTACAAACGAGTATTATCTGACACACGGTTTAGCTGTTATCCATAAGAAACCAACTCCTGTTCAGATTGTCCGCGTAGACTATCCGCAGCGTAGTCGGGCTAAGATTGTTGAAGCTTATTTTAGACAGGCATCGACTACCGATTATTCTGGAGTTTATGAAGGGTTTTACATCGATTTCGAAGCTAAGGAAACTAAGCAAAAACATGCCATTCCGATGAAGAACTTCCATCCTCATCAGATTCGGCATATGGAACAAGTCCTTGAACAAAAAGGGATTTGCTTTGTCCTTCTTCATTTTTCTTCTTATCAAGAAACGTATTTATTGCCGGCACTTGACCTCATCCGTTTTTATCATCAGGATATGGGGAAAAAGTCAATGCCGCTTGACTATATCAAAGAATTCGGTTATGTGATTGAGCAGTCTGCTTTTCCACAAATTCCTTACCTTGATACAGTCAAACAACATTTACTAGGTGGTAAAACAATATGAACAAACAAACTATCTTGCGCATCGTTAAATACCTCAGCATTGTTACGATTAGCTTATTTATCGTAGCTTTCCTACTTGGCGGTGGTGTATTTCTTCACTATGCAAACAAGGCTCCTGAACTCTCTGAAAGCAAACTTGTTGCAACTACATCAAGTAAAATTTATGATAGCAAAAATGAACTCATCGCAGATTTAGGTGCTGAACGTCGTGTCAATGCTCAAAGTAGTGACATTCCTACTGATCTTGTCAATGCGATTGTCTCTATCGAGGATCATCGCTTCTTTAACCACAGAGGAATTGATAGCATTCGAATAGCAGGAGCTTTCCTACGTAACCTCAGTAGTAATGGTGGTCTTCAAGGGGGATCAACCTTGACCCAGCAGTTGATTAAGCTGACTTATTTCTCAACATCAACAGCTGATCAAACTCTATCCCGTAAAGTTCAAGAGGCTTGGTTGGCTATCCAGCTAGAGCGAACTGCAACTAAGCAAGAAATATTGACCTATTACGTCAATAAGGTCTACATGTCAAATGGTAACTATGGTATGCAGACAGCTGCGGAAAACTATTATGGTAAGGACCTCAAAGACTTGTCCATCCCTCAGCTAGCACTCTTAGCAGGTATGCCACAGGCTCCAAACCAATACGATCCCTATTCTCATCCTGAAGCAGCCCTTGAAAGACGAAACCTCGTTTTGTCAGAAATGCAAAAACTAGGCTACCTTACAGCCGAGCAATATGAAACAGCAATCAATACCCCAATCACAGATGGACTTCAAAGTCTAAAATCTGTTAATAGCTATCCACCGTACATGGATAACTATCTTAAAGAAGTTATTGACCAAGTAGAGCAAGAGACAGGTTATAATCTATTAACAACAGGTATGGAAGTCTATACAAACGTCGACCAAGAGGTACAAAAACACCTTTGGGACGTCTATAATACTGATCAATACGTAAACTATCCTGATGATGATATCCAAGCAGCTTCTACTATCATTGATGTATCAAATGGTAAAGTTATTGCCCAACTCGGATCTCGTCACCAAGCTAGTAATGTATCCTTTGGTACTAACCAAGCAGTGGAAACAAACCGTGACTGGGGTTCAACTATGAAACCAATTACGGACTATGCACCTGCACTTGAGTACGATATCTATGACTCAACTGCTTATATGCTTAAGGATGTACCATATAACTTCCCAGGTACTAGCACTCCAGTCTACAACTGGGATCGTGGCTATTATGGTAACATCACCCTTCAAACTGCTATCCAACAATCTCGTAACGTACCAGCAGTTGAAACTCTTGATAGAGTTGGACTCGATAAAGCCAAAAAATTCTTAAACGGACTTGGCATTGATTATCCAACCATTGTATATGCAAACGCAATTTCAAGTAACACAACTGAATCAGGTAAACAGTACGGTGCAAGTAGTGAAAAAATGGCTGCCGCCTATGCTGCATTTGCTAACGGTGGTATCTATCACAAACCAATGTATATCAATAAAGTTGTCTTTAGCGACGGTAGTTCAAAAGAGTTTTCTGATCAAGGTACTCGTGCTATGAAAGAAACAACCGCCTATATGATGACAGAAATGATGAAAACAGTATTATACTCTGGTACAGGTCGTGACGCTTATATTTCATGGCTTCCACAAGCAGGTAAAACTGGTACATCAAACTACACTGATGAAGAGATTGAAAACCACATTAAAACAAGTCAATTTGTTGCTCCGGATGAAATGTTTGTTGGTTATACCCGTAAATATTCAATGGCGGTCTGGACTGGTTACTCAAACCGCCTTACTCCAATCGTTGGTGATGGCTTTACTGTTGCCACTAGTATCTATCGTTCTATGATGCAGTATCTAGCAGAGGACGATCACCCTGGTGATTGGACAATGCCAGAAGGACTTCATAGAAGTGGTGATTACATCTTCAAGAATGGGGCACGTAGCAGCAACTGGATTCCACAGTCAACTCAAGAAAGTTCGACTACAGAGAGCTCTAGCTCAAGTTCAACTTCAACAACTGAAAGTGAAAGCTCTTCAAATGAAAATACGAATGGCACTACCAATCCAAATGCAACGCAACCAAACTCATCTGCAAATCTTCAACAACAAAATCAACCCCAACAAAATCCACGAAGACAACAATAAAATATATAAAAAAACTGAGGATTTATTCTCAGTTTTTTTATATGCAGTTTTTTATGGTAGAATCTTATAGTCAATTGAGCCTAAAACAGTACATAATGTGGTATAATCTTCTTATGGCATATTCATTAGATTTTCGTAAAAAAGTTCTCGGCTATTGTGAGCGAACAGGTAGTATAACAGAAGCATCACACATTTTCCAAATCTCACGTAATACCATTTATTGCTGGTTAAAGCTAAAAGAGAAAACAGGAGAGCTAAACCATCAAGTAAAAGGAACAAAACCAAGAAAGGTTGATAGAGATAGACTTAAAAACTATCTTACTGACAATCCGGACGCTTATTTGACTGAAATAGCTTCTGAATTTTGCTGTCATCCAACTACCATTCACTATGCTCTCAAAGCTATGGGGTACACTCGAAAAAAAAGAATCACACCTACTATGAACAAGACCCAGAAAAAGTAACTTTATTTCTTAAAAAATTTAATAGTTTAAAGCACTTAGCACCTGTTTATATTGATGAAACAGGATTCGATACTTATTTTTATCGAGAATATGGTCGCTCATTAAAAGGTCAGTTAATAAGAGGTAAAATATCTGGAAGAAGATATCAGAGGATCTCACTGGTTGCTGGGCTAATAAATGGCGAGTTAATCGCTCCAATGACTTACGAAGAGACGATGACGAGCGACTTTTTTGAAGCTTGGTTTCAGAAGTTTCTCTTACCAACATTAAACACACCATCAGTTATTATTATGGATAATGCAAGATTCCATAGAATGGGTAAGCTAGAGCTCTTATGTGAAGAATTTGGCATAAACTTTTACCACTTCCTCCCTACTCACCTGAGTACAATCCTATTGAGAAAACATGGGCTCATATCAAAAAGCACCTCAACAAGGTATTACCAAGTTGTAATACTTTTTTCGAGGCTCTTTTGTCTTATTCTTGTTTCAATTGACTATACTTTCTACCAGGTCAAACTTTTTAAAAATATGTAGAGAAACAACTGAACAGGTTAAATATCTCAATCGCAACCTTATCCCCAACACAAATCAAATAGTCGGGAAAACTGTTTAAAATTATAGATAAAAGATATCTTACTTTTATGTAATACTGGAGCGTAACTTAGAATGTCTGTTCTACTACTTCAATGCAGTGCTTGAACTAATAACCAAAATGTCAAACTAATGTCTCAGGAATGATATCAAAAGGCCAGACTTTTTGTCGAGCCTACTGAAAAAGTAGCTCTCATACTTTTAATGAAATGAAAACCGAGGAACTACTCATCAATTTGAGCGAATTCCTCGGTTATTTTTTATTTATTAAGGTCATAATTCGTTTCATATTGACCACAAAGATGGTTGTGGCTGCCTGTAACTCCATGCTGAAAAGACCCGATGCTCTTGCGACATCAAAGCCATGTCTCTGTTTTAGTTCGGCATTCTTCGCTTCAATTTTATAGCGATGTCTGGCCATTTCTTTAAAATACGGTGTTTCCTGAAATTTCTTCTGGAAAAGACGGTCGTTACTCTTAATAGTTATTGAATAAGTTTTAGACTTTGCACCCTCCTTATAACACCCTTCCTTGGAAAGGCAACTCTTGCACTTCTCAATGTCAAAGTAATGAGTGACAACTTGATTCTTATTTTGATATTTTTTCCCTG
>NZ_JASGZS010000029.1:0-23479 GCF_047465525.1 Streptococcus infantis
CTTATTCAAGTGGGCTTTTATCTGTTTTATCATGGGAAGTACCTCCTTAACTATCAGTTTAGCACATAAAAAAAGAAACCCAAATACAGAATTGTATTTGAATTTCTTAACTTAATGACATTGACCGAGCGGTATCTTTTTTTAAATACTAAACAACTGTCCAAATAGGTAGGTAACTCCCATGGTTAGAAGGCCAATACAGAGATTACGAATCATGGCTGTTTTTGTTGGAGCTTTTCCAAGTTTAGCACTAGTGTAGCCGGTAACTAATAGAGAAATCGCTACGATAAAGACAGTGGCAGGAATTCTGTATTCGCTTGGGAAAATAATAATCGAAAGCATTGGTGGCAGGCTACCAAGGACAAAGGCGATGAAGCTAGATGCTGCAGCATGCCAGGGATTAGTGAATTCCTCATACTCGATTCCGTACTTTTCCTCAACTAAGGCTTTGAGAGGATTTTTAAGAAATGCCTTGTTGGTTAAGAGTTGGGCTGATGTTTCACACTCACCATTTTGAAGATAGGCTGCGTAGAGTGATTTTTTAGCAGCTTCCATATCTTTATCCAAAAGTAATTGTTCTCGAGCTACAGCGGCTTCCTCCGTGTCTTTTTGAGTAGATACGGATACATACTCGCCACCAGCCATAGAAAAGGCACCAGCAAGAATTGCGGCTAATCCTGAGAGGAAGATAATCCAGATATTGTTAGTCGCACTGGCAACCCCAATAACAACTCCAGCGATAGAGATGATTCCATCATTTGCTCCCAGTACACCAGCACGCAAGATATTTAAACGGCCAGCAAAGTTTGCATCAATTTCATGTGTAATTTCTGACATAGTTTTCTCCTTCCTGTCCATTATAAAGTAAAGAGGAAGTGAATACAAACTTTTTAAACTATCTGAAAAAAGTTCTACAATTCTAATTTTAGACAAAGTAAATAGAAGTAGCCATAGCTATTGCTTATGCCAATATATAACAAAGTTGTATTTGTAACTGACTGCTATAGATGATACAATTATTTTAATAAAATCTTTGGAGGTCTGATGATGACTCGTGAATTTAAATTTGAAACCCTGCAATTGCATGCAGGTCAAGTGGTAGATGCTACTACCAAGTCTCGTGCTGTTCCAATTTACCAAACAACGTCCTTTGTATTTGATGATACACAAGAAGGTGCAGAACTTTTTGCCCTTCAGAAAGCTGGAAATATCTATACCCGTATCACTAACCCAACAACTTCAGCCTTTGAAGAGCGTATCGCAGCACTGGAAGGCGGTGTTGGTGCACTTGCAACAGCTTCTGGGATGGCAGCTCTTACCTACACAATTTTAGGACTGGCCCACGCAGGAGACCACGTGGTTGCAGCTTCAACTATTTATGGTGGTACTTTTAATCTCTTGAAAGAAACCCTTCCTCGCTATGGAATCACCACAACTTTTGTTGATATTGATAATCTAGAAGAGTTAGAAGCAGCGATTAAAGACAATACCAAGCTTGTTTTGATTGAAACCTTGGGTAATCCAGTTATCAATATTCCAGATATTGAAAAAATAGCTGAAATTGCTCATAAACATCAGATTCCTTTGGTCGCTGATAATACTTTTGCAACACCTTATCTTATCAATGTCTTTTCTCATGGTGTAGACATTGCAGTTCACTCAGCAACTAAGTTTATCGGTGGACACGGTACAACTATTGGCGGTGTTATCGTTGATAGCGGCAAATTTGACTGGGCTGCTTCAGGGAAATTCCCTCAATTGGTCGATGAGGACCCAAGCTACCACAATATCAGTTATACTCGTGATGTTGGTGCTGCAGCTTTTATCGTGGCTGCTCGCGTGCAATTGCTTCGCGATATGGGAGCTGCCCTTTCACCATTTAACTCATTCCTGCTCTTACAAGGTCTTGAAACACTTTCTCTTCGTGTTGAACGTCATGTTCAAAATGCTGAGAAAATCGTTGATTTCCTTGTGAAACATCCAAAGGTTGAAAGAGTCAACTATCCAAAACTTCCAGATAGTCCTTACCATGCCTTAGCTGAAAAATACTTACCAAAAGGTGTTGGTTCAATCTTTACTTTCCACGTTAAAGGTGGAGAAGCAGAAGCGCGTAAGGTGATTGACAACTTGGAAATCTTTTCAAACTTAGCCAATGTAGCAGATGCAAAATCATTGGTAGTTCATCCCGCAACTACAACACATGCTCAGTTGTCTGACTCAGATCTAGAAGCAGCAGGAGTAACCAAAAATCAAATCCGTCTTTCAATCGGTCTTGAAAATGTTGATGATTTGATTGAAGATTTACGACTAGCGCTTGAAAAAATCTAAAAATAACTAGTTTTTATCGAATTAAGCATCCTTCTCACGAATAATTAAGTGAGGAGGATTTTTATGTATAGTATTTCATTTCAAGAAGATTCGCTCTTGCCAAGGGAACGCTTGGTGACAGAAGGAGCAGAGAATTTGAGTAATCAGGAATTACTAGCCATTTTATTACGAACAGGAACTCGTCAATCTACTGTTTTTGAAATTGCACAGAAAGTATTGTCTCAATTAAATAGTTTAACTGAGTTAAAAAAAATGACCTTGCAAGAACTGCAGACTTTATCAGGAATCGGGAGAGTAAAAGCTATTGAATTGCAAGCAATGATTGAGCTTGGAAGTCGTATTCACAAACATGAAACCATTGTGGCAGAGAGCATTCTTAGTAGTCAAAGACTGGCTAAAAAGATGCAACAAGAATTGGGAGATAAAAAACAAGAGCACCTAGTGGCGCTCTATCTGAATACACAAAATCAAATTATTCATCAGCAAACCATTTTTATTGGATCTGCTACTAGAAGTATTGCGGAACCAAGGGAAATTCTCCATTATGCCTTAAAACATATGGCAACATCCGTGATTCTGGTTCATAATCATCCATCTGGTGCTGTTATGCCAAGTAGAAATGATGACCATGTTACAAAACTTGTTAAAGAAGCCTGCGAATTAATGGGTTTGGTCTTATTGGACCATCTTATCGTCTCACATTCCGATTATTTTAGTTACCGTGAGAAGACGGATCTGATTTAAAAAACCTGTATATGATACAGGTTTTACAATTCATTGACGACATAGTCGAAAAGAGTTTTATCTTTGGGGCGATTTTCAAAAAGAAATTCCGGATGCCATTGAACACCGAGGTAAGGGAAATCATCAGTCGTTGTTACAGCCTCGATAATTCCATCTTTAGGATCGTGTGCTACAACTTTTAGATTTGGAGCAAGGTCTTTAATGCTCTGATGATGGAAAGAGTTAATATGAGAGATTTCTCCATAGATTTTTCGAAGAATAGTACCAGGCTCGGTGACTAAACGTTGAGTTGTGTACTCGGCAGAACAATCCTGCCAGTGGTCTTCGATATCTTGATACAAAGTTCCACCCATAGCAACGTTAAAGAGTTGAGTCCCACGGCAAACAGAGAAAATAGGCTTTTTCTGTTTAATAGCTTCCTTGATGAGGGCTAGTTCGAAGATATCTCTTTGAAGGTGGTAGTCATCGCTATCAATGGTTTTTGGTTCACCATAGAATTTTGGATCAACATTTTGCCCACCTGTCAAGATGAGCTTGTCAATCATACTGATATAGTGGCTAGCCATTTCTTGATCACCAATCGGTAGGATGATGGGAATCCCTCCAGCTTCCTTGACTCCTTCAACAAAGCCCTTTGCTGCGTAGCTCATCATGATGTCATCATCTGGATGAGTTTTTTCGTTTCCTGTAATCCCTATAACTGGTTTTTTCATAAATGCTTACGCTTTCTAATCCTCTTTTCTCATGAAATAGAGGAGAGTTTGCAATTCACTAGTTAAATCCACATATTGAGCCACCACATCTTTTGGTAGTTGGAGATGAACGGGTGAAAAGCTTAAAATTCCTTTAATACCAGCATCGACAAGGAGATTGGCTACTTCTTGTGACTTGACACTCGGTACAGTTAAGATTGCAGTTTTTACATCTGCATTTTTTATTTTATCCTTGATTTGGGAGATTCCATAAATTGGAATTCCATCGGGAGTTTTTGTACCAACTTCAGGATGATCATCCAAATCAAAAGCCATAATAATTTTCATTTTGTTTCGTTCATGGAAACGGTAGTGAAGGAGAGCGTGCCCCATATTACCAATCCCCACTAACATAACATTCGTAATAGAATTATCATTTAGAAGATCAGCAAAAAACGTCATTAGTTTTTTGACATCGTAGCCAAATCCACGGCGACCAAGTTCACCAAAGTAGGAAAAATCTCGTCTAACGGTAGCAGAATCAATACCAATGGCCTCGGCAATTTGTTTTGAGTTGGCTCTTTCAATCTTTTCTGCATGAAATCTTTTAAAGATACGATAATAAAGAGAAAGTCTCTTTGCTGTTGCTTTTGGAATAGCAGACTGTTTTTCTTTCACAAAATCACAACCTTTCTAAATACTATTTTATAGAAAGATTGTGAAAAAATCAACAAAAACAAGAAAAAACTAAGAAAATCTTAGTTTATCTTTGTAAAATCATAGTGATATAGAAAACGATAGAGATCTCCCAGAAGACCTTGATAGATTTCTTTTCCCTTATAGGTAAGAGAAGTAATGACGGTCGTATCTGGAAGAGTCACACATCCTGAAAGTGACAGCATGAGTGCTTCGTAATCTTCGTATTCTAAAATGCGATCGACTTGATAGGTATCCTTATAGGTTAATCGAAACATAGGGACCTTCTATCTTTCACTTTTAGTGAAGACACCACGCTCCACAAGACTGTCCATCAAGAAGTAGAATTTCTCTTGGTGGATATGAGTTTCTTCTGACTTAAAGATATCAACCAAACGTAGACCAAATTTATCAGTGATGTTGATTTTTGCACCAGTTAAGTCTTTGTTGATGATAATCTTAAGTTGGAAACCTTCTCCACTATTTGGAACCTTCTCAAGAAGGCGTGTTAATTCATAGTTACCAACCTTTGTTTCAAAAAAAGTGTTATCTTTTAGAGTAAACTTTTTGACAGTAGGGCTAAGTGTGTAATCGTAACGGCAATTTTTAAGACTAATAGTTTTTTCGAATGCCATTGAGTTAACCTCCAATGATTTCTTTTAGAGTTTGGGCGAGGGTGATCATTTCTTGCTCTGTATTTTGAGGTGAAATGCTGACGCGAACGGATTCGTGTAAGCGAGGAGAGCCTTCTCCGTAGAAAGCCTGAAGAACATGACTAACCTGAACGACACCTGCAGTACAAGCAGAACCAGTTGAAATAGAAATCCCTTCAAGATCCAGACGAAGGAGTAGTAGATCATTACGTTGACCTGGAAATCCAATATTAAGGACATAAGGTAGCTGGTCTTTTCCTTGATTGAGGTAATAGTCTGCCTCAGCCATTTCCTTTAAGAAGGTGTCTTTCAGTTGTTGAACCTTTTCAAAGTTTTGTGCTTGGTTTTCAAGATCATCCTTTAGAGCTGCTACCATTCCTACAATGGCAGGAAGATTTTCTGTTCCTGCTCTTTTTTTCTGCTCTTGATCACCACCATGAAGATAGGAATCAAAATCTGTAGATGCAGCATAGAGAAAACCAACTCCTTTTGGACCATAAAATTTGTGTGCAGAAGCACTGAGAAAATCAATTCCCAATTTTTCAGGAAGAATTTCTAATTTACCAATTGCCTGAACCGCATCGACATGATAGACGGCTGGATGATTTTTTAGAACCTCACCAATTTCAGCAATAGGTAATAGTGTACCAGTTTCATTGTTGGCAAACATAGTAGAAACAAGAATGGTATCTTCACGAAGTGCATTTTTGACTTGGTCTGCAGTGATTTCTTGATGTTCAGGCTGTAAAATAGTCACTTCAAAACCGAAATTTTCAACCAAGTATTTGATGGGTTCTAGAACAGCATGGTGCTCAATCGCAGTAGTGATAATGTGCTTTCCACGATTTTGATGGCGAAGGCAGTAGCCGATGATAGCAGTATTATTGCTTTCAGTACCACCAGTGGTAAAGAATATATGTTGTGGCTTTGTTCCTAGTAAACTTGCTAGTTCTTGACGAGCTTCTCGTAATAGTTTACCTGCTTGGCGCCCATGTCCATGAATACTAGAAGGGTTGCCATAAGTTTCTTGCATGACTTGAGTCATTGCTGAGATAGCTACTGAAGACATTGGAGTCGTTGCAGCATTATCCAAATAAATCAAAAACTCACCTAATTTCTATTTAAATAGTGGACTAACTGGTTTTCTTTCATGAATACGAACCATAGCATCACCAATCAATTCGCTAGCAGTGATGTATTGCACGTTTTTAGGTTTTCTACTTTCTGTCAAAACAGAATCTGTAACCAAGATTTCCTTAATATTTGTTGCATCTAATAACTCTGCTGCACCGTTAACGAATAGTCCATGACTTGAAACCGCATAGATTTCAGTTGCGCCGTCACGCTCTAAGATTTTAGCAGCTTCAGAGAAGGTACGGCCAGTGTTCAGAATGTCATCGATCAAGATTGCCTTTTTACCTTCGACATCTCCGATAATGTAACCTTGACTGCGTTCAGAATCATCTTGTGCATAATCAATGATGGCAATTGGAGCATCTAGGTATTCTGCAAGACTACGCGCACGTTTTACACCAGAATTTTTAGGACTGACAACAACCACATCTGAACCAGTCAAACCTTTATCGCAGTAATGTTTTGCAAAAAGTGGAATTGTATAGAGGTTATCTACAGGAATGTCAAAGAATCCTTGAACCTGAACGGCATGGAGGTCAAGAGTCAATACACGACTAACTCCAGCTTTCACCAACATATTTGCAACCAGTTTTGCAGTAAGTGGTTCGCGAGAAGAAGCAATACGATCTTGGCGAGCATAGCCGAAGTATGGAAGTACAACGTTAATAGTATTAGCACTAGCGCGAACACAAGCATCGACCATAATCAAGAGTTCCATCAAGTGGTTATTTACTGGATAACTAGTTGATTGGATGATATAAACATCGTATCCACGAACACTTTCTTCGATGTTAACTTGGATTTCACCATCTGAAAATTGACGTGAAGATACTTTTCCAAGTGGAACACCTGCAGCATCTGCGATTCTTTGAGCTATTTCCTGGTTGGAAGATAGTGCGAAAAGTTTCATGTTTTTTGTATCTGACATCGATAAACCGTCCTCTTTAAACTAAGTGAATCGCTGTAGTGAAACACTTTTAGTGATAAATGCTCTCTACAACAGATTCTATTATTTTCATCCCTTTTATTTTATCAAAAAAAGAAGATTATTTCAGTATTTTTCCATATTTTCTATAAAACGAACCAATTTTGAAGGAGCTTTTTTGTAATGGATTTCATTGGCTTGTAAAAATTCTTGGAAATCAAGACTTCCTTGGTTGCCATCTTCCACTTCTAATTCGAGCTCATAGTCAACAATATCAAAGTATTGGCTTTGATCAAGTGCCATGAGTCCGATCGGAGTTTGCTTTTCGTAGCGAACAGTAGTTAGGCAACCTAAAACTACCCAGCCACTGGTTGAAAGTCCACGGCTAGTCAATTCGTCAAGAATCATTCCTTGTGGAAGTTTACATTCTTTAAGACAATGGTTTGCTTCCTCAAGGCTGAGATCTTGATTGTACTCCATATTTCCAACTTTTTGTGGGATTTTTATGGTCAATTCAGCACTATTTTCAAAAGTACGAATGCGCATAGCGATTTTATGTTTACGAAGGTAAAAATCAGGCGTGTCTAGGTAGTAATTTTTTTGTGTAATAGGTGTGACTCCTGAAAAGTGCTCCTGCAATCTTTGATATTCATCCTTGTTTAGAAGTGTTTTCATTTCAATTTCTAAATGTTTCATTTTTTTTACTTTTTCCTTATCTTTGAAAGCGATTGTATGGTATAATAAGCATTGTATTTATTGTATAAGATTTTTCCTAGAAAATCAAAAACTAGATAAATCGAAGTGTATAGAGAATTGGATGAAAAAGATATATGATTACAGAATGGGAAGAATTTTTAGATCCTTACATTCAGGCTGTCGGAGAGCTGAAGATAAAACTCCGAGGTATTCGAAAACAATACCGCAAACAAAATAAACATTCTCCAATTGAGTTTGTAACTGGTCGAGTCAAACCGATCGAAAGTATAAAAGAAAAAATGGCTCGTCGAGGGATTGGATACGATACGTTGGAACAGGACTTGCAAGATATTGCTGGTTTACGCGTCATGGTTCAATTTGTAGATGACGTGAGCGAGGTTGTTGCCATCCTTCGTAAGAGGCAAGACATGAGAGTTGTCCAAGAACGTGACTACATTACTCATCGAAAGGCTTCAGGCTATCGTTCTTACCATTTGATTATTGAGTATACAGTTGATACGATCAAGGGGGCAAGAACGATTCTGGTGGAGATTCAGATTCGTACCTTGGCTATGAATTTCTGGGCTACCATCGAGCATTCTCTCAATTATAAATATCAAGGGGATTTTCCAGAAGAAATTAAGAAACGCCTGGAAATCACAGCAAGGATATCCCACCAATTGGATGAAGAAATGAGTAAAATTCGTGATGATATCCAGGAAGCACAGGCACTCTTTGATCCATTGCATAGAAAGTTAAATGACGGGGTAGGTAATAGTGACGATACCGATGAAGAATACAGGTAAACGAATTGATCTAATCGCTAATCGCAAACCTCAAAGTCAAAGAGTCTTATATGAATTAAGAGATCGACTAAAAAAGAATAACTTTATATTAAATGATAAACATCCCGATATCGTCATTTCCATAGGTGGGGATGGGATGCTTTTGTCTGCTTTTCACAAGTATGAAGACCAGCTGGATAAGGTTCGCTTCGTTGGTGTTCACACAGGTCATTTAGGTTTCTATACGGATTACCGTGATTTTGAACTAGATCAACTGCTTACTAATTTACAGTTGGATACTGGGGCTCGTGTGTCTTATCCACTGTTAAATGTAAAGATATTTTTGGAAAATGGAGAAGTGAAAATTTTCCGTGCTTTGAATGAGGCTAGCATTCGGAGAGCTGATAGGACCATGGTTGCCGATATTATCATTAACCACGTGCCATTTGAACGTTTTAGAGGAGATGGCCTGACGGTATCGACGCCAACTGGGAGCACAGCCTATAATAAATCTCTTGGTGGAGCTGTTTTGCACCCTACTATTGAGGCCCTACAATTGACAGAAATTGCGAGTCTTAACAATCGTGTCTACAGAACCTTAGGTTCTTCTATCATTGTGCCTAAGAAGGATAAGATAGAATTGATACCAACTCGTAATGACTATCATACGATTTCTGTTGACAATAGCATTTATTCTTACCGTAATATTGAAAGAATAGAATACCAGATAGACCATCATAAGATTCATTTTGTAGCAACACCAAGCCATACTAGTTTTTGGAATCGTGTCAAAGATGCCTTTATTGGTGAGGTGGATGAATGAGGTTTGAATTTATTGCTGACGAACACGTCAAGGTAAAGACTTTTCTGAAAAAGCATGAAGTCTCTAAAGGATTGATTGCCAAAATCAAGTTTCGAGGCGGAGATATTCGCATAAACGGTCATCCACAAAATGCAACCTATCTCTTAGATATTGGGGATGTGGTTGTCATCGACATTCCTCCTGAGGAAGGTTTTGAGACACTGGAAGCAATTGATTATCCGCTGGATATTCTGTTTGAAGATGATCATTTCTTAATCCTAAACAAACCCTTTGGTGTTGCCTCGATTCCTAGTGTCAATCATTCCAATACCATTGCCAACTTTATCAAGGGCTACTATGTGAAACGGAACTATGAAAATCAGCAGGTTCACATTGTAACCAGACTAGATCGCGATACTTCGGGTCTCATGCTTTTTGCTAAACATGGTTATGCTCATGCTAGACTAGACAAGCAGTTGCAAAAGAAAGCCATTGAAAAGCGCTATTTTGCACTCGTTAAAGGAGATGGTTTTCTGGAATCTCAAGGTGAAATCATTGCCCCGATTGCCCGTGATAAAGATTCAATCATTACTAGACGAGTGGCAAAAGGTGGTAAATATGCCCATACTTCCTATCGTATTGTTGAGTCTTATGGTAATATTCATCTAGTTGATATTCGACTCCATACGGGAAGGACACACCAGATTCGTGTTCATTTCTCCCATATCGGTTTCCCTTTGCTTGGCGATGACCTCTATGGTGGTAGTCTTGAACATGGCATAGAGCGTCAAGCTCTGCATTGCCATTACTTATCGTTTTATCATCCTTTTCTTGAAGAGCAGTTGGAGATGGAAAGTCCACTGCCGGATGATTTTAACGCTCTTATAACTCAGTTATCAAATAATAATTTATCTTAAAAGGAGTCAAAACTCATGGAAGTTTTTGAAAGTTTAAAAGCCAACCTAGTTGGTAAAAATGCACGTATTGTCTTGCCAGAAGGTGAAGAACCACGTATCCTTCAAGCTACAAAACGAATCGTAAAAGAAACAGAAGTTATCCCTGTCCTACTAGGAAATCCTGATAAAATTAAAATTTATCTTGAAATCGAAGGAATCATGGATGGTTATGAAATCATCGACCCAGCCCACTACCCTCAATTTGAAGAAATGGTAGCATCACTTGTAGAACGTCGTAAAGGAAAAATGACTGAAGAAGAAGCTCGCGAAATCTTGGTTAAAGACGTGAACTATTTTGGTGTTATGTTGGTTTACATGGGCTTGGTAGATGGAATGGTTTCAGGAGCTATTCACTCTACTGCGGCAACTGTTCGCCCAGCCCTTCAAATCATTAAAACTCGTCCTAATGTTAGCCGAACTTCAGGTGCCTTCCTCATGGTTCGTGGTACTGAACGTTACCTCTTTGGTGACTGTGCCATCAATATCAATCCTGACGCTGAAGCTTTGGCAGAAATTGCGATTAACTCTGCAATTACAGCTAAGATGTTTGGTATCGAACCAAAAATTGCTATGCTAAGCTATTCAACTAAAGGTTCAGGTTTTGGTGAAAGCGTTGATAAGGTCGTTGAAGCAACTAAGATTGCTCATGATCTTCGTCCTGACCTTGAAATCGATGGGGAATTGCAATTTGATGCTGCCTTCGTTCCAGAAACAGCTGCTCTCAAGGCACCAGGAAGCAAGGTTGCTGGACAAGCAAACGTCTTTATCTTCCCAGGTATCGAAGCAGGAAATATTGGCTACAAGATGGCAGAACGTCTTGGTGGCTTTGCAGCAGTTGGTCCAGTATTGCAAGGTTTGAACAAACCAGTTAATGACCTTTCTCGTGGATGTAACTCAGATGACGTCTTCAAACTTACACTAATCACAGCAGCACAAGCTGTACACCAATAAAATACAAGATAGCTCCTTTTCTGTTAAAGGAGCTTTTCGTTGAATTTAAAATCTAAAGATGATAAAATGTATTTACAAATCATCTTTACAAAGAGGTATTAATCATGGCAAATACTCAACCTGTTAATTTTAGAGCAGATTCGACTTTTTACCAACAAACGAAAGAAATCTTAGCTGATGAAAAGTTAACCCTGTCAGATATCTTTAATGCTGCACTTCGTAAAATTGCGACAGGTGCAGTTGATCCTAAAGAATTCGTATTTAGTGATTCACAAGAGACACAATATCAGGTTGCTTTTGAAGACTTGAAAAAGGAAATCTTGATGGGACATCAAGAAATTGAGCAAGGTAAACTAACGTCTTTGGCAGATGTAAGAAAGGAATTTGGCCTTGAGTAATCATAAACGTTACCATGTTTCTCTTACGGATCAAGCTAAGAAAGATTTGAGAGAAATACATGGTTATATTGTACTGAATTTTTATAGCCAACAATCTGCCGATAGTAAACTAGACCTTATTCTAACGGCACTAGAAACTTTAGAAACCTTTCCAGAAGCATGCCCTTTGGTAACGAGTCGAGGTTACGGTGAATTAACAGATGACGGAAAACGATATCGATATATGCCAATTGAAAATTACTTAGCTTTTTATTATATCGACAAATATGAGGTTTATGTCTCCAGAATTTTAAATTCCAAGCAGAATTGGGCTAAGTTATTCAATAAGTAGAGGTAAAATTTTTTAAATTTTTTTGAATCATTTAGTCCCACTCTTTGTCCCCCAAAGAAAGGAAGTTTTTAAAATTGAAATACAAATTTCTATTATTCGACCTCGATCACACCTTACTCGATTTTGATGCTGCTGAGGATATAGCTCTGACGCAACTCTTAGAAGAAGAAGGAGTAGAGGATATCCAAACTTACAAGGATTATTATGTGCCCATGAACAAAGCCCTTTGGGAGGATTTGGAACAGAAAAAAATTACAAAGGCTGAGTTAATTAACACTCGTTTTGAAAAATTGTTTGCTCATTTTGGTATTGAAAAAGATGGGTCCTACTTAGCACAGCGCTACCAGTTTTTCCTATCAAAACAAGGGCAGACTTTCTCAGGTGTGGAAGATTTATTAAAAAATTTGATAAAACAAGGCTATGAGCTCTATGCTGCGACAAATGGAATTACCCTTATTCAAACAGGACGTTTAGAGCAATCTGGTATCGTACCATTTTTCAAGGAGATTTTCATTTCAGAACAGCTCCATACTCAAAAACCAGATGCTGCATTTTATGAGAAAATTGGAGCTCGAATCCCTAACTTTGATAAAAATCATGCCCTTATGATTGGTGATTCCTTATCAGCTGATATTCAGGGTGGAAATAATGCTGGCATCGATACCATCTGGTACAATCCTCATCATCTGGAAAATAAAATCCAAGCCCAGCCAACTTATGAAGTTCATTCTTACAAAGATTTGCTGGATTGCTTATATAAACTGTAAAAAGTGGTTTAGGTAGCCACTTTTTGCTATAATAGAGGCAGTATTAACGAAGGAGTCGGCTATGGAACACTCATCTTGGCATGCTTTGATTAAAGAGCAATTACCTGAGGGTTATTTTGGGAAAATCAATCATTTTATGGAGCAGGTTTATGCTCAAGGAACTGTATATCCTCCTAAAGAAAAGGTTTTTCAGGCTCTTATAACAACTCCTCTGGAAGAGGTTAAAGTGGTAATTCTAGGCCAAGATCCCTATCATGGGCCTGGTCAAGCTCAGGGTTTGAGTTTTTCAGTTCCAGATTCTATTCCAGCCCCTCCTTCTTTGCAAAATATCTTGAAAGAACTTGCGGATGATATTGGGGTAAAACCGTCTCATGATTTGACTACTTGGGCCGAGCAGGGGATCTTGCTTCTCAATGCTTGCTTGACGGTTCCTGCTGGTCAAGCAAATGGTCATGCTGGGCAGATATGGGAACCTTTTACAGATGCTGTGATCAAGGTTGTCAATCATCTAGATAGACCAGTTGTTTTTGTACTCTGGGGAGCTTATGCACGCAAGAAGAAGAGCTTGGTTACCAATCCTCAGCACTTGATTATCGAATCAGCCCACCCAAGTCCTCTTTCAGTTTACAGAGGATTTTGGGGTTCCAAGCCTTTTTCCAAGGCCAATACATTCTTAAAAGAGACAGGACAAGAGCCAATCGATTGGCTTAGATAAGGAGAGAATATGCCTCAGTTAGCGACAATTTGCTACATTGATAACGGGAAAGAGCTACTCATGCTTCATCGCAATAAAAAGCCTAATGATGTCCATGAAGGGAAATGGATCGGTGTAGGTGGAAAGTTAGAGCGTGGAGAAACTCCACAAGAATGTGCTGCTCGTGAGATTTTAGAAGAAACTGGTCTAAAAGCAAAACCAGTATTAAAAGGAGTTATCACCTTTCCAGAGTTTACACCGGACTTGGACTGGTACACCTACGTGTTTAAGGTAACAGAGTTTGAGGGTGAATTGATTGACTGTAACGAAGGGACCTTAGAATGGGTTCCTTACGATGAGGTTTTGAGTAAGCCGACTTGGGAAGGGGATCACACCTTTGTCGAGTGGCTTTTAGAAGATAAGCCCTTCTTTTCAGCTAAGTTTGTCTATGATGGTGATAAATTATTGGACACTCAAGTTGATTTCTACGAATAAAGGAGAAAGCAGATGCTAGTAATCAAAAATGGTCATGTCATGGATCCAAAGTCTGGTTTGGATCAAGTTTGTGATGTTTTGGTTGATGAAGGGAAAATCATTCAAATTGCTCCTGAAATCCAGGAAGAAGGTGCTCAAGTGATCGATGCTACTGGTCTTGTAGTTGCGCCTGGTTTGGTGGATATCCATGTCCATTTCCGTGAACCTGGTCAGACTCATAAAGAAGACATTCATACAGGAGCACTAGCAGCAGCTGCAGGTGGTTTTACGACAGTCGTAATGATGGCTAATACCAATCCAACTATCTCAGATGTTGAGACTTTACAGGAAATTCTTCAGTCTGCAGCTAATGAAAAAATTAATGTTAAGTCTGTAGCAACGATTACCAAAAACTTTAATGGTCAAGACCTAACTGATTTTAAAGCCCTTTTAGAAGCAGGGGCAGTTGGTTTTTCTGATGACGGGATTCCTCTTGAAAGTAGTAAAGTTGTCAAGGAAGCCATGGAAGAAGCGAAAAAACTAAATACTTTTATTAGTCTTCATGAAGAAGATCCTGGCTTGAATGGTACGCTTGGTTTTAACGAAAATATCGCTAAAGAACATTTCCATATCTGCGGTGCTACTGGGGTTGCAGAGTACGCTATGATTGCACGTGATGTCATGATTGCCTATGCAACCAAGGCTCATGTTCATATTCAGCATTTGTCTAAGGAAGAAAGTGTCAAGGTTGTGGAATTTGCTCAAAATATGGGTGCAAACGTAACTGCAGAAGTAGCACCCCAGCATTTTTCTAAGACTGAAGCTCTGCTTTTGACTAAAGGAAGTAACGCTAAGATGAATCCACCTCTTCGTTTGGAATCAGACCGTCGCGCCGTCATTGAAGGTTTAAAATCTGGAGTCATTTCTGTCATTGCTACTGACCACGCGCCTCACCATGCTGACGAAAAAAATGTTGAGGATATTACCAAAGCTCCATCAGGTATGACTGGTTTGGAAACTTCTTTGTCACTAGGTTTAACCTACTTGGTTGAAGCTGGCGAGTTGAGTTTAATGCAATTGCTAGAAAAAATGACCTACAATCCAGCAAAACTGTATAATTTTGAAGCAGGTTATCTAACTGAAAATGGTCCAGCTGATATTACAATTTTTGATGATAAAGCGGATCGAATTGTAGATACACATTTTGCTTCTAAAGCAGCTAATTCACCATTCATTGGTGAACAATTAAAAGGGCAGGTTAAATACACTATCTGTAAGGGACAAATCGTTTATCAAGCAGATTAGGAGCTTGAGGATGAATTATTTTCGTAAACTTAGAAATCGAAAACGCAATGCTTGTCACGGAGTATATTGTCCAGCCGCTAACCGTGCTAAAATTCAGTATGAAACCAAGGAAAAAGCTGATCACGCCGTAGACTATGATAATGGTGGCTTGGTTAGAAGCTATTATTGCGCCTCATGTAATTGTTGGCACACGACATCAAAAGCTAGTAATCCACCCTTGAGCTTGAGAAAATACGGCTTAAAGCTTTTTGGCTTGGATGAAAAGGAGTAGAAAGAGTAGGTATGCATACAACAGAAACTATTAAAGACAAAATCATCTTATTTTTAAAAATTTTCTTTCCTATTTTAATTTATCAATTCGCTAATTTTTCCGCATCTTTTGTCGATACCACGATGACAGGGCAATATAATACACTGGATCTAGCGGGTGTTTCCATTGCGACTAGTTTATGGAATCCTTTCTTTACCTTTTTGACTGGAATCGTCTCAGCCTTGGTCCCTATTATTGGTCACCATTTGGGACAAGGAAAAAAGAAAGAAGTTTCTTCGGATTTTTATCAATTTCTTTATTTGGCTTTAGCCTTATCTATCGTACTTTTTGGCTTGGTTTTCTTTTTAGCACCAATTGTGTTACAATTCATGGGGCTGGAAGTGGCTGTATCCAGTGTTGCCATACGTTATCTGTGGCTCCTAGCCATCGGTATTATTCCTCTCTTGCTTTTTAGTGTGATACGTTCTCTACTTGATACACTCGGATTAACAAAATTATCCATGTATCTCATGCTCCTCTTGCTACCCTTAAATAGTGGTTTCAACTATGTATTGATTTATGGAGCCTTTGGTTTTCCTGAGTTAGGAGGTGCAGGAGCAGGTCTGGGGACTTCCCTTGCGTACTGGGCATTGTTGCTGATTTCAGTTTTGGTCTTGTTAAAGCATAAAAAGCTCAAGGAATATCAACTCCAAAAACCTATGCCCCTACAAATCAAAAAAATTAAGGAAGCTATTTATCTTGGTCTACCTATTGGGGGGACGGTATTTGCTGAGGTTGCCATTTTTTCAGTTGTTGGTTTGATTATGGCGAAATTCTCATCACTTATTATTGCCAGTCATCAGTCAGCTATGAACTTTTCAAATCTGATGTATGCTTTTCCTATGAGTATTTCAACTGCGATGGCCATTGTGATTTCTTATGAGGTAGGAGCTAAACGGTTAGACGATGCAAAACAGTATATCCATATTGGTCGTTTAACAGCTATGGTGTTTGCGGTTTTAACACTTAGTTTTCTCTACATTTATCGTGAAAATGTAGCCAGACTATATGGTCAAGATTCAGAATTTATCCAACTGACAGCTTCTTTTATGACCTATAGCTTGTTCTTCCAGTTAGCTGATACCTTTGCGGCACCTTTGCAAGGAATTTTAAGAGGTTACAAGGATACGATTGTTCCTTTTTGCCTTGGTCTTCTTGGGTACTGGGGTGTTGGGATTCCGCTTGGGTTATATCTTGATTATTCGACTAGTTTAGGTGCGTATTCCTATTGGATTGCTCTCATTATTAGTTTAATGGTAAGTGGAATTCTTTATCAGTGGCGTTTACAAGTTATTATGAAAAGATTCAAATAATTTGTTGAAAAATGATGAAAAAACAGCTTGTGAAATTTGTATTTTATATAAAGAAAAGTCTTGATTTTATTGGCTTTTCTTTTTTTATATTGTGAAAAATTGCAAGCATATTTTTTGACACTAATTAACCTATAAAGTAAAATAGAACTATAAGAATTTAAACTTAGAAAGGCAAGATTATGTCAACTTTAGATAAAAATCTTTTGCTTGAGATGTTCCGTAAGATGGAAGAAATTCGTCGTATGGACTTAAAAATTGCTCAATTAGTAAAAAAAGGAAAAGTGCCAGGAATGACGCACTTTTCTGTTGGTGAGGAAGCTGCTAACGTTGGGGCTATGTTAGCTCTAAACGCAGATGACCTGATCACTTCAAATCACCGTGGTCACGGTCAAGCTATCGCTAAAGGTATTGACCTCAATGGCATGATGGCTGAAATCCTAGGTAAATATACAGGGACTTGTAAGGGTAAAGGTGGATCAATGCACATCGCCGACCTTGATGCAGGTAACCTTGGTGCCAACGGTATCGTAGGTGGTGGTATGGGGATTGCAGTTGGTGCTGCCCTTACTCAACAAATGAAAAACACTGGTAAAATCGTTGTCTGCTTCTTTGGTGACGGAGCGACAAACGAAGGTGTCTTCCACGAAGCGGTGAATATGGCTTCGATCTGGAATCTCCCAGTTATTTTCTACTGTATCAATAATGGTTACGGAATTTCAGCAGATATTAAGAAAATGACCAATGTTCAACATATCCATGAACGTAGCGCAGCTTACGGTATTCCTGGTATGTTTATCGAAGATGGTAACAATGTAATCGATGTCTATGAAGGATTTAAAAAGGCAGTTGACCATGTTCGCTCTGGTAAAGGTCCTGTCTTGATTGAGAGTGTAACCTACCGTTGGCTTGGTCACTCATCTTCAGACCCAGGTAAATATCGTACACGTGAAGAAGTAGAAGAGTGGAAACAAAAAGATCCAATCGAAAATCTTCGCAAGTACCTTGTTGAGAACAAGATTGCTAGTGCAGAGGAACTTGAAGAAATTCAAGCACAAGTTAAGGAAGCAGTGGAGGCATCTGTTAAATTTGCAGAAGAAAGTCCATTCCCTCCACTAGAATCAGCATTTGAAGATATTTACGCAGACTAAGGAGAAGTAGAGAAAATATGGAAACTAAATTAATGTCTTTCCGCGATACCATTATCCTTGCAATGTCTGAGGAAATGCGTCGTGATGAAAATGTGCTTTTGATGGGTGAAGATGTCGGAGTTTTCGGTGGAGACTTCGGTACTTCAGTAGGTATGCTTGAAGAATTTGGTCCAGAACGTGTTCGTGACTGTCCAATCTCTGAAGCTGCAATTTCTGGTGCAGCAGCAGGTGCTGCTATGACAGGACTTCGTCCAATCGTTGATATGACTTTCATGGACTTTTCTGTAATTGCCATGGATGCTATCGTTAACCAAGCCGCTAAAACACGTTATATGTTTGGTGGTAAAGGTCAAGTCCCAATGACAATCCGCTGTGCAGCTGGTAATGGAGTAGGTTCTGCAGCACAACACTCACAATCATTGGAAACATGGTTTACGCATATCCCAGGATTGAAAGTAGTAGCTCCAGGTACACCAGCTGATATGAAGGGACTTCTCAAGTCCTCTATTCGCGATAACAACCCTGTTATCATTCTTGAATACAAATCAGAATTCAACCAAAAAGGTGAGGTTCCTGTTGATCCAGACTATACTATCCCACTTGGTGTCGGAGAAATCAAACGCGAAGGTACTGATGTAACAGTAGTAACCTACGGTAAAATGCTTCGTCGTGTTCTACAAGCGGCTGAAGAATTGGCTGAAGAAGGAATCTCAGTTGAAGTAGTAGACCCACGTACTTTGGTTCCACTTGATAAAGACATCATTATTAATTCAGTTAAGAAGACTGGAAAAGTAGTTCTTGTCAACGATGCCCACAAGACAAGTGGTTTTATCGGTGAAATTTCAGCTATTATCTCAGAATCAGAAGCATTTGATTACTTGGATGCACCTATTCGCCGTTGTGCTGGTGAAGATGTACCAATGCCTTATGCACAAAATCTTGAAAATGCAATGATTCCGACAGTTGAAAGCATCAAAGATGCCATTCGTAAAACTCATAACAAACAATAATACATAAAATAAATTATGTAATATATGATAAATCAGACGAGAAGCTTTGTATCTTTTAGGTGCAGAGTTCTCTGCGTCCTTGATATCTTAGATTAGAGCACGGGCTAAAAGCTCGGAAAAAAGATAAATCTCCTTGACTTCATAGAAGTCTGCGTTGATTTCCTATTTTTCGGTCGCTTTTAAACGCCCTTAGTATCTTATAATAGAATAGGAGAGGTCATGGCTGATGATAAGCTAAGAGCGACTCCTGCGGCTAGAAAATTAGCAGATGATTTAGGGATTAATCTCTACGACATTTCTGGCTCAGGCGCAAACGGTCGTGTCCACAAAGAAGACGTGGAAACATATAAAGACACTAACGTGGTTCGCATTTCACCACTCGCAAAACGAATTGCACTAGAGCATAATATTGCTTGGCAAGAAATCCAAGGAACTGGTCATCGTGGTAAGATTATGAAGAAAGACGTTTTAGCCTTCCTTCCTGAAAATATCGAGAACGATACCATTAAGTCTCCTGCACAAATCGAAAAAGTGGAAGAAGTTCCTGATAACGTAACACCATACGGTGAAATCGAGCGTATTCCGATGACACCGATGCGTAAAGTTATTGCTCAACGTATGGTTGAGTCTTACTTGACTGCACCAACCTTCACGCTAAATTACGATGTAGATATGTCTGAGATGCTTGCCCTTCGTAAGAAGGTCCTTGAACCAATCATGGAAGCAACTGGTAAGAAAATCACTGTTACAGATCTGCTTTCACTTGCGGTTGTTAAGACACTTATGAAACACCCATACATCAATGCTTCATTGACTGAAGACGGCAAGACAATTATCACCCACAACTACGTCAACCTTGCGATGGCTGTTGGTATGGATAATGGTCTTATGACTCCAGTCGTCTACAACGCTGAAAAGATGAGCTTGTCTGAGTTGGTAGTTGCATTCAAAGATGTCATCGGACGTACTTTGGATGGTAAACTAGCTCCTAGCGAATTGCAAAATTCAACCTTCACAATCAGTAACTTGGGGATGTTTGGTGTTCAATCATTTGGTCCTATCATCAATCAACCAAACTCAGCAATTCTCGGGGTTAGCTCAACAGTTGAGAAACCAGTTGTAGTTAATGGTGAAATCGTGATTCGTCCAATTATGAGTCTTGGATTGACAATTGACCACCGTGTCGTAGATGGTATGGCTGGTGCTAAGTTTATGAAAGACTTGAAAGCTTTAATTGAAAACCCAATCTCAATGTTGGTTTAAAATATTTGTTTTAGAAATATAGATAGAGGAAGTAAGATATGGCCTTAGAAGTAATTATGCCAAAAGCCGGCGTGGATATGACAGAAGGACAAATCGTCCAATGGAATAAAAAAGTCGGAGAATTTGTAAAAGAAGGAGAAATCCTTTTGGAAATCATGACTGACAAAGTCAGCATGGAATTGGAAGCAGAAGAAGACGGTTATTTGATCGCTATCCTAAAAGGTGACGGAGAGACTGTCCCTGTTACTGAAGTTATCGGTTATCTTGGTGAAGAAGGGGAAAATATCCCAACAGCTGGAGCAGCTGCACCAGAAGCTAGCCCAGCACCTGCAGCAAGTGCTTCGAACGATGATGGTAAGAGCGATGATGCTTATGATATCGTTGTTATTGGTGGTGGACCTGCTGGTTATGTTTCTGCCATTAAAGCAGCTCAATTAGGTGGTAAGGTTGCTCTTGTTGAGAAATCTGAACTTGGTGGAACTTGTTTGAACCGTGGATGTATCCCAACTAAGACTTACCTTCACAACGCCGAAATTATCGAAAATATCGGTCATGCAGCAAATCGTGGTATCGTAATTGAAAATCCTAACTTCACTGTTGATATGGACAAACTTTTAGAAACTAAATCTAAAGTTGTTAATACTCTTGTTGTTGGTGTTGCAGGACTTCTTCGTAGCTATGGAGTTGATGTTCATAAAGGTATCGGTACTATTACTAAAGATAAGAATGTCTTGGTGAATGGTTCTGAATTGCTTGAAACTAAGAAGATCATCCTTGCTGGTGGTTCTAAAGTAAGCAAGATTAATGTCCCTGGTATGGAATCCTCACTTGTGATGACGAGTGACGACATCCTTGAAATGAATGAAGTGCCAGAAAGCCTTGTTATCATCGGTGGTGGGGTTGTCGGTATCGAACTTGGTCAAGCCTTCATGACATTTGGTTCAAAAGTAACTGTTATCGAAATGATGGATCGTATCGTTCCAGCTATGGATGCTGAAGTATCTAAGAACCTTCGCTTGATCCTCGAGCGCAAAGGTATGTCTATCTTGACGGGTACTAAACTCCAAGAAATCATTGAAGAAGACGGCAAACTCCGTATCAAAGTTGAAGGAAAAGATGATATCATTGCTAACAAAGCTCTTCTATCAATCGGTCGTGTTCCAGATCTTGAAGGTATCGGAGAAGTTGAGTTTGAGTTAGACCGTGGTCGTATCATGGTTAACGAGTACATGGAAACTTCTGTTCCAGGTATCTACGCACCAGGTGATATCAATGGTACTAAGATGTTGGCTCACGCTGCCTTCCGTATGGGTGAAGTAGCGGCTGAAAATGCTCTTAAAGGAAACCACGCTGTTGCCAAATTGAACTTGACTCCTGCAGCTATCTATACACTTCCAGAAGTAGCAGCAGTTGGTTTGACTGAAGAACAAGCTCGTGAGAAATATGATGTCCAAATCGGTAAATTCAACTTTGCCGCAAACGGACGTGCAATTGCATCAGATGCTGCTCAAGGATTTGTTAAAGTCATTGCAGACAAGAAATATGGTGAAATCCTTGGTGTTCACATCATTGGTCCTGCAGCAGCTGAATTGATCAACGAAGCGTCAAGCATCATCGAAATGGAAATCACTGTTGAAGAAATGCTTAAGACAATCCACGGACACCCAACATACTCAGAAGTTATGTACGAAGCGTTTGCGGATGTTCTTGGAATGGCTATCCATTCACCTAAGAAAAAATAAAAATAGATAGACTAGACTGGAATTATTTTCCAGTCTCTATCGTATTAGAAGGTAACTTATGAAATACATTATCAATCATTCAAATGACACTGCCTTTAATATTGCTTTAGAGGAATATGCTTTTAAACACCTTTTGGACGAGGATCAAATCTTCCTTCTTTGGATCAACAAACCATCTATCATTGTTGGGCGTCATCAGAATACCATTGAAGAAATCAACCGTGATTATGTTCGTGAAAATGGCATTGAGGTAGTCCGCCGTATCAGTGGTGGTGGTGCTGTTTACCACGATCTAAACAACCTTAACTACACCATCATTTCAAAAGAAGATGAAAACAAGGCCTTTGACTTCAAGAGCTTCTCAACTCCAGTTATCAATACCTTGGCTCAACTTGGTGTTAAAGCTGAGTTCACAGGTCGTAACGACCTTGAGATTGACGGCAAGAAATTCTGTGGCAATGCCCAAGCCTATATCAATGGTCGTATCATGCACCATGGTTGCTTGCTCTTTGACGTTGATTTGTCAGTCCTAGCAAACGCCCTTAAGGTTTCAAAAGATAAATTTGAATCAAAAGGCGTCAAATCCGTCCGTGCCCGTGTAACCAATATTGTCAATGAATTACCAGAAAAAATCACAGTTGAAGAATTCCGTGATTTACTCTTGGAATACATGAAAAAAGAGTACCCAGAGATGACTGAATACGTCTTTTCAGAAGAAGAATTGGCCGAAATCAATCGCATCAAGGATACTAAGTTTGGAACTTGGGACTGGAACTACGGTAAATCACCGGAATTTAACGTCCGTCGTGGAACTAAATTCCCAAGCGGTAAGGTTGAAATCTTCGCTAACGTCATTGAATCAAAAATCCAAGACATCAAGATTTATGGTGACTTCTTTGGTATCGAAGACGTTGCAGCTGTAGAAGATGTCCTTCGAGGCGTTAAATACGAACGGGAAGATGTTATTAATGCCTTAGAAACTATTGACATTACAAGATACTTCGCTGGTATTAGTCGTGAAGAAATCGCTGAAGCGGTAGTGGGATAAAAAGAAAAGAAGTTGGTTGTTTGACAATGTCATTAAGTTAGTAATCTAACTATTTGAATAGAAGATAGGATTGAGATCATCAAAGTGATTCTCTATCCTATCTTCTATTTTTTTGCATAACAAATAAAGGTTTTTTCACCCTATTTTTTGAGATTTATGTTACTCTATAGATGAAATCAACTACCGAATATCTTTGTTTTTTGTGACTACTGTCGATGGCAACTTGCGAGGTTAACCAACGACAAAAGTTAAAATTTGTAAATCGGGCAAAGATTTCTTGGAGAATCCCTTCCTTCTTTTTGGCATGAAAATTG
>NZ_JASGZS010000030.1:0-23185 GCF_047465525.1 Streptococcus infantis
GTGGTCAATATGAAACGAATTATGGCCTTAATAAATACAAAATAACCGAGGAATTCGCTCAAATTGATGAGTGATTCCTCGGTTTTCATTTCATTAAAAGTAAGAGAGCTCCTTTTTCAGTGGGCTTAGATATACATCCTAGTTTTCTTTTCCTTTAATTTGGCTTGTAGCCACATCTTCGCCAAACCATTTCTGGCTAATTTCTTGGAATTTTCCTTCTTGATAGAGTTCCACAAAAGCCTTATTCAAATTGGCTAATAAGATTTTATCCGCTGGTCTTACTCCGACTGCAAAAGACTCACTCTCAAAACCGGCTGGAAAAATCTCATATTGATCTAAAATTCCTTCCGTTTTAAGATAATAATTGGCATAAACACGGTCAATTAAAAGAGCATCAATCCGATCATTTTGCAAGTCAATCAAGGCTTCATTAAAACTTTGATACTGGTTAGCCTTTTGATCTTTTACGATATTTTTTAAGAGTTCTGGTTGAGCTTCGAAATCTAGATAACCAGAAGAACCTGCTTGAGCCCCCAAAATCTTTCCTGCCATATCAGACACTGATTGAATATTTTGCGATTTTTTTGAGACTAGAACCTGCTGATTCTCCATATAAGGAATTGTAAAAGCAACCTTTTCACGGCGTTCATCTGTTGCTGAATATCCATTCCAGATAGCATCAATAGTGCCGTTTTGAAGTTCTGTTTCTTTCATATCCCAATCAATGGGTTGAAACTGTACCCTGAACCCCAGTTTCTCAGAAACGGCTTGGGCTAAATCAATATCAAATCCAGCATATTGCCCATTCTTTTCTTCAAATCCCATAGGAACAAAAGTATTGTCAAATCCGATAGTAATTGTTCCTTGTTGTTGGTATTTTTCCCAATTATCTACTTTAGGATTGCTAGCTTTTTGTGTGCATCCTACAAGGAAAAAAGCCAGAAAGAATACCAAAACAAGGCTGATTTTCTTTCGATTCATAGACACCTCCTACTTAGGCTCTACTTTGAGAATCTGGTCAGCAATATTCTCTGCAAACTGGAGGTCGTGGGTCACAACAATCTGCGTCATGCCTAAGTCTCGATTTTGTAAAATCAGTTTTTCAACTTCGAGACGCAACTCTGGATCAAGGGCAGAAGTTGGTTCATCATATCCAATCACTTCTGGATCTATCATCATTGCACGTGCTAAGGCAACCCGTTGCTTTTGACCACCAGATAATAAGTATGGATAAGCATCTGCGTGAGCTTCGAGCCCTAGACGAGCGAGTAAGTCAGCCGCCTTCTTCTTTGCGTCTACTTCAGACATTCCCATAGTCTTAATAGGTGACAAAATCAAGTTTTCCATAACAGATAGGTGAGGAAAAAGCTGAAAATCTTGAAAAACAAATCCTAACAAGTGGCGCTTTTCAAGTTCATCCAAAGGCAACGATTCTCCGTTATAAAAAATCTCTCCTGAATCAATAGTTTCAAGTCCAGCTAACATTCTGAGCAAGGTAGTCTTCCCACCACCAGAAGGTCCAACGATGGCCAAAATTTGCTTTTCAGGAATTGTTAAACTGAAATTGGATAAAATTTCTTTTTTTCCAAATTTTTTGCTGATATTTCTTAACTCTAACATGGATAACCTCCTATCTATAATAGCTGAACTTCTTCTCAAGTTTCTTAGCTAAGATTGTAACGATACCAATCATAAGCAGATAAATAGCTCCTGCTAGAAACATTGGAATCAAGCTAGCATCACGATTGGCAGCGGTTCGACTAGCTAGGATTAAATCTGAAATACCGAGTGCATAGACCAAAGAAGTATCCTTAACCAAACTCATAACCTCATTAAATACACTTGGTAAGACAATCTTGGTCACCTGTGGCAAGATAATATAGCGGACGGTATCGATAGGTTTGAATTTCAAAACCTTAGCTGCTTCATATTGTCCTTGAGGAATGGTTGCAATCCCTCCACGGAAAATTTCAGCAAAATAGGCTGCATAATTAAGCGTGAAGGCAATAATCGCAGCAGGCACTCGATCTAAACGAATTCCGATACTTGGTAGGACATAATAAATAAAAATCAACTGCAAGAGCAAGGGTGTCCCGCGCATCACCCAGATATAGATATCAATCATGTAATGGAGGGGGTTCCAATGGACCTGTAAGCAAAAGGCAACCAAAATGCCTAAAGGGATTGAAAAGAGCAAGACCAGTGCAAAAACTTGTAAAGTCATTGTCGCACCGCTCAATAAACTTGGTAATATCTCAAATAAGTAAGACATATTCCACCTCCTAAAAATAATTGTTCTCATTATAGCATAAATAAACACAAAATCAAAGAATTTCAGAAACTTTCATGAATTTTTAAAACTTTAACCTTGATTTCCGAACAATAGTGTTCATGAGAAAAATTTTCTACTTACATAAAGAATCAGATGTCACAATTTGAGAAGAGATTCCTTTCCGTTTCTCTCCTATTTCATGGTATAATAGAAGCATGATGACAATAGTATTATTAATTTTAGCTTATTTATTGGGTTCTATCCCTTCAGGACTGTGGATCGGGCAAATATTCTTTAAGATTAATCTAAGAGAACATGGTTCTGGTAATACTGGAACTACCAATACCTTTCGAATCCTAGGTAAGAAAGCGGGTATGGCAACCTTCGTGATTGACTTTTTCAAAGGAACCATCGCAACCTTACTCCCACTTATATTTCATGTTCAAGGTGTTTCACCTCTAGTCTTTGGCCTTTTAGCTGTGATTGGGCATACCTTCCCAGTATTTGCAAGCTTTAAAGGAGGAAAAGCTGTCGCAACTAGTGCTGGAGTCATTTTCGGATTTGCTCCTCTATTTTGCCTCTATCTAGCAGTTGTCTTCTTCGGCACTCTTTATCTAGGCAGTATGATCTCTCTCTCTAGTGTTACTGCTGCCCTTGCTGCTGTACTTGGGGTGATTCTCTTTCCGCTTATCGGTTTCCTACTGCCAAGTTACGATATATTATTTGTAGTGATTATCTTAGCCCTCGCAAGTCTAATTATCATTCGCCATAAGGATAATATCAATCGTATTCAAAACAAAACTGAGAACCTAGTTCCTTGGGGACTAAATCTTACCCATCAAAAACCTAAACAATAAAGCGTCAGTTTCAAACCGACGCTTTTTTGTTTATTTAGATTTGATATAATTGATACCATCTGCTTTCGGTGCAACAGCTTTACCAAAGAAGGCTGCTAGTACGACAATGGTCAAGAGATATGGTGCAATTTGCAAGTAAACGGCTGGGACTCCTTGCAAGAAAGGAAGTTGAGAACCGATAACTGCTAAACTTTGTGATAGTCCGAAGAAGAGACTTGAAAGCATAGCACCAACAGGATTCCACTTACCGAAGATCATAGCAGCAAGTGCGATAAATCCAGGTCCAACGATGGTTGTAACTGAGAAGTTAACGGAAATTGACTGAGCGTAGATAGCTCCACCGATTCCTCCAAGGAAACCTGAAATCACAACTCCAAGATATCTCATCTTGTAGACATTAATCCCCAAAGTATCTGCTGCTTGTGGGTGTTCACCAACTGAACGGAGGCGAAGTCCAAAGCGCGTTTTAAAAAGGACAAACCATGCTAAGAATGAGAAGGCAATTGCTAGGTAACCAAGTAAACTTGTTGACTTGAAGAAGATATCTCCGATAACTGGGATATTAGCCAAAAGAGGGAAATCAAAACGTCCAAAAGTTTGCGTTAAGTTATCCGTTTGTCCCTTGTTATAAAGTACCTTCACCAAGAAGACTGCCAAAGCTGGCGCCATCAAGTTAAGTACGGTACCACTGACAACATGGTCAGCACGAAAATGAACTGTAGCTACTGCGTGAATCAGTGAAAAGATAGCTCCGACTAATCCACCAACTAGAAGAGCCAACCAAGGAGTTAATGCTCCCAAATCTTGTGCAAATTCAAGGTTAAAAACAACTCCAGAGAAGGCACCCATGACCATGATTCCTTCAAGTCCAACGTTAACAACTCCACCACGTTCAGAGAAAACGCCTCCGATACTTGTGAAAATAAGTGGTGCTGAGTAAATCAACATTGAAGAAACCATAAGGGTTAACATTGTTGTAATCGACATCCTTATTTACCTCCTTTAAGTTGTTTTCTTGGTTTGACATAGCGTTCGATGATGTAATGAACGCTGACAAAGAAGATAATTGAGGCTGTAACGATACTTACAAGCTCAGATGGTACTTGAGCAGCATTCATACCAGGAGCTCCAACTTGAAGCACTCCGAACAAGAAGGCTGCAAAGAGAATTCCAATTGGTGAGTTTGCAGCAAGTAGACTGACCGCCATACCATTAAATCCGATCGCCAATGATGAACCTTGGACATAAACGTTCTGGAAGGTACCAAGACCTTCTACCGCTCCACCAAGTCCTGCAAGGGCACCTGAGATAATCATTGATAGAATAATGGTGCGTTTAGCTGAAATACCTGCGTATTCAGAAGCATTTGGATTGAGACCAACTGCACGGATTTCAAAACCGAGAGTTGTCTTCTTAAGCAAGAACCAGATTACTGCAACTGCAATGATAGCAAAGAAAATCCCAATATTCATACGAGAGTTTCCAGTTAACTCAGCAAGCCAAGGTGTTTGATAAGTTGCGTTTGCACTTACTCGAATTGATGAGTCAGTACTTTGCATGATTTCTTTAGGGAAGTGGTGGATAAAGGCATTTCCCACATAAAGAACAATGTAGTTCATCATGATGGTTACGATGACTTCAGATGTTCCAAGATAGGCTCTTAAAATACCAGGAATGGCACCAACGATTCCTCCAGCCACCAACGCAATGACAACTGTCGCAAGAATCAACAATGGACGTGGCAAATCTGGATTCGAAAGAGCAAACCAGCCACTCATAACCCATCCAGCGAGTGCTTGTCCTGGAAGACCAACGTTAAAGAAACCAGCACGACTCGCAACTGCAAATCCAAGAGCAATCAAGACTAATGGCCCCATTGCACGGAAAATTTCACCGATTCCACGAACACTACCAAAGGCTGTGTAGAACAACTCTTCATAACCCCAAATAGCATCATAGTCAAAAATCCACATGACGATGGCTCCAAGCAAGATTCCAAGGATAACAGAAATCAAGGGAACCGAAATTTGTTGTAATTTTTTAGCCATCACTCTTCTCCTTTTTCCAATTCACCACCAGCCATCAAGACACCAAGTTCTTGCTTGTTGGTTGTTTCTGGCGTTACAATCCCTTGAATCTTACCATCATGGATAACAGCGATTCTATCTGAGACATTTAGAATCTCATCTAGTTCAAAGCTGACTACAAGGACAGCTTTCCCATTATCACGTTCTTGAATCAAGCGTTTGTGAATGTACTCAATGGCACCGACGTCCAAACCACGAGTTGGTTGGCTGACGATGAGGAGATCCGGATTTCGATCAATCTCCCGAGCGATGATTGCTTTTTGTTGATTTCCTCCAGAAAGGGCAGAAGCTGGAACAATCTCACTAGCAGCACGAACATCAAACTCCTGCATCAATTTTTTTGCATAGTCAACGATATTCGTATAATTTAAAATTCCCTTCTTGCTAAGAGGTTCTTTATAGTAGGTTTGAAGAGCGATATTTTCAGAAATCATCATTTCCAAGACCAAACCATCACGGTGACGGTCTTCCGGAACGTGACCAACGCTCAGTTCAGTAATTTGACGTGGATGCAATCCTACAATGGACTGGCCTTTCAATTCCACACTACCAGACTCAATCTTACGAAGTCCTGTGATAGCTTGGATCAATTCAGACTGACCATTTCCATCAATTCCGGCAATTCCGACAATCTCACCAGCTCGAACATCGAGTGAAAGATTTTTAACAGCAGGAACACCACGGTTTTCATTTACAACCAAGTCTTTGATGGAAAGAACGACTTCTTTAGGTTGTGGTGCTTGCTTCTCAGTTTTGAAGGAAACAGAACGTCCCACCATCATTTCAGCCAAGTCAGCGTTAGTCGCACCCGCAATTTCAACTGTTTCGATTGATTTCCCACGGCGGATAACTGTAACACGGTCAGAAACTGCACGAATTTCATCCAACTTGTGGGTAATCAAGATAATTGATTTGCCTTCTTTGACCAAGTTCTTCATGATAGCCATCAACTCATCGATTTCTGATGGCGTTAAAACAGCAGTTGGTTCGTCAAAGATAAGAATATCGGCACCACGATAAAGTGTCTTCAAAATTTCAACACGTTGTTGAGCCCCAACAGAGATATCTGCTACTTTGGCAGAAGGATCTACAGCTAGTCCATAACGCTCTGATAATTCAAGAATTTCTCGACTTGCTCGAGCAATATCTAGAACTCCATTTTTGGTTAATTCGCTTCCCAAAATGATATTTTCAGCAACAGTGAAAGCCTCTACCAACATAAAGTGTTGGTGAACCATTCCAATCCCTAGGCTAGCGGCTTTTGATGGCGAGTCTAGTTTCACAACTTGACCGTTAACCACAATTTCACCACTAGTCGGTTCCAGAAGGCCTGCTAGCATGTTCATAAGAGTGGACTTACCAGCTCCATTTTCTCCTAAAAGTGCATGAATTTCACCTTTACGAAGTTCTAGGTTAATTTTGTCGTTAGCGACAAATTCACCAAAAACTTTGGTAATTTCACGCATCTCAATGACATTTTCGTGTGCCATGTGCTCTTCCTTTCAGAGTTTTATTTTGTTTCAATAAAACCTGCTAAAGAAACTTAGCAAGCTCTATTGAGACAAAACACTTTGTCTCAATTCTTAAAGAAGCGGCCACAGGCCGCTCCCCTAAGAAATGACTTTCATCCATTATTTTTCAGGAACTTTTACACTTCCATCAAGGATTTTAGCTTTTGCATCTTCAACAGCTTTTTTACCTTCTTCAGAAAGGTTAGTTGTTACTAGATCAACCCCTTTATCCTTCAATGAGTAAACGATCACTTGACCGCCAGGGAATTCACCTTTTTCAGTTTTGTTTGCGATATCTTGAACTGTTGTTCCGACTTGTTTCAAAGTAGAAGCAAGTACGAAGTTTGATTCTTTACCATCTTTAGAAGTATATTTACCTTCTTCAACTTGGTCACGGTCTACACCGATAACCCAAACTTTATCGCCTTCGTTCTTGCTTTCATTCAAAGATTTAGCTTCTGAGAAAACACCTGCACCAGTACCACCAGCTGCTTGGTAGATTACGTCTGCTCCTGCAGCGTATTGAGCTGCAGCGATTGTTTTACCTTTAGCGGCATCACCAAATGAACCAGCGTAGTCTACTTGTACTTTGATAGATGGGTCAACTGACTCAACACCAGCTTTGAAACCAGCTGCGAAACGAGAAATAACTTCAGATTCCATACCACCTACAAAACCAACTTGTTTTGTTTTAGTAGTTTTAGCTGCTGCTACACCTGCAAGGTAAGCTGCTTCGTTATCAGCAAATGTTACACTTGCTACGTTCTTTTGATCTTTAATCACATCATCAATCAAAACATAGTTCAAGTCTGCATGTTCTTTCGCTGCTTCTTCAACCGCATTGTGAAGGGCAAAACCAACACCATAAATCAAGTTGTAGCTTCCTGCTGCTTGGTTCAAGTTGTTAGCGTAGTCAGCTTCACTTGTTGATTGGAAGTATGTGTAGCCTTTATCTTTTGCAAGATTGTGCTCTTTACCCCAAGCTTGAAGACCTTCCCAAGCTGATTGGTTGAATGATTTATCATCAACACCACCAGTATCTGTAACGATAGCTGCTTTAGTCTTCAAATCAGAAGATGAAGAAGCTGCGTTACGAGAAGAGCGATTACCACATGCAGCAAGTCCAAATGCTGCCACTGCAACTAGACCAAGGCCTAGCCATTGTTTCTTGTTCATTACTGAACCTCCTAAATAAGATGCGCAACGAAGTTGCAAGTATGGATTGATTGGTCACAAGGACCCTTGTCACTCAGGGAGTGACGCAGACTAATGCAAGTCTGTAAATGAGTATGGAAGTAATTCCCCGACCGTCATCTCGACCGTCGATTTATCTTTGGCAACTAAGGTCACCTTTAGATCTTGTTCAAAAAATTCGACCATAACTTGGCGACAAGCACCGCAAGGCGAAATTGGTTTTTCAGTTTGACCATAGACAATCAATTCTGAAAAGTCTCGTTGTCCTTCAGAAACCGCCTTAAAGATTGCCGTTCTTTCGCCACAGTTGGTCAAGGGATAGCTAGCATTTTCAATGTTAACCCCTGTATAGATACTTCCGTCCTTGGCTACCAATACGGCACCAATTGGAAAATGTGAATAGGGTACATAGGCATTTTTACTAGTTTCAATCGCTAAATCAATCAACTCAGTAGTCGCCATCTGCTAACTCTCCTTTTAAGATTGCTACACCAGAAGATGTTCCGATACGAGTAGCTCCAGCTTCAACAAAGGCTACAGCATCTGCATAAGAACGAGCACCACCAGCAGCCTTAACCCCCATATCAGGTCCAACTGTCTGGCGCATTAATTTAACATCTGATAGGGTTGCACCACCTGTTGAGAAGCCTGTTGACGTCTTGACAAAGTCTGCTCCTGCTTTCTGGGCTAGCTGGCAAGCCTGAACTTTTTCTTCATCAGTTAACAAACAAGCCTCAATAATAACCTTAACCAGTTTGTCACCACTTGCTTCAACAACTGCTCGAATATCTGACTCAACTAAATCAGCATTCCCAGACTTGAGTGCTCCAACATTGATGACCATATCAATCTCATCAGCACCATTTTGGATAGCTTCTTTAGTTTCGAAGGCTTTAACAGCATATGTTGTGGCTCCAAGAGGAAAGCCTACAACCGTACAAACCTTGATATCAGTAGTTTCTAGACCAGATTTGGCATGAGCAACCCAGCACGGATTGACACAAACACTGGCAAAATCATAGTCTTTGGCTTCAGATAACAAACGATCAATTTGTTCCACTGTTGCATCTTGCTTTAAAAGCGTATGATCAATGTATTTATTTAATTTCATTTCGGTTTTTCCTTAAATTAGGAGATGATTTCGATAATTTCACGTGATTTTATCACTTCATCACTTATTTTAATTTTAACATATTTTTGGAAATCTGTAACTAGTTCCGGAGAAATTTTGCCATTTGTATATACTTTTGCAACAATTTCACCCTTTCTGACAAAGTCTCCAACTTTCTTCTCAAAAACAATCCCCGTCTCATAGTCAAGAGCGTCTGTTTTCACTGCACGACCAGCACCCAATCTCATGGCAAAAAGACCAAACTCCATGGCTGGAAGTTCTGCGATAATACCATCCTCCTGAGCAGGAATATCAACTATATGGTCAACTTTTACTGGACGATAGAGGTCTTCTAAATCTCCACCCTGAGCTACAACCATTTCTTCGAATTTCTGGAGTGCCTTACCATTTTCAAGATGTTCCCTTACTTCCTCGACTGTTTTTTCAACATTTGCTAAAGATAGCATAATCTGGGCTAACTCGCAGATAAAATGACTAATATCTTCACGTCCCTTTCCTTGAAGAATTTCCAGTGCTTCTAGGATTTCCAAGCGGTTTCCAATGGCACGTCCCAATGGTTGACTCATGTCCGTAATGACTGCTACTGTCTTGCGACCTACAGCCTTACCAAGATTTACCATGGTTTGAGCCAATTCACGGGCCTCGTCCACTGTTTTCATGAAGGCACCTTCACCAACAGTAACGTCCAGTAAGATAGCGTCAGCTCCAGCTGCAATCTTTTTACTCATGACTGAGCTAGCAATCAAGGGAATAGTATCAACCGTTGCCGTCACATCACGAAGAGCATAGAGCAATTTATCAGCCTTAACCAGTTGATCGGACTGGCCAATGACTGAGACACCAATATCCTGAACTTGTTTGATAAATTCATCCTGATTTCGTTCAATCTGAAAACCTTTGATGGATTCTAATTTATCGATAGTACCGCCGGTATGCCCCAGACCTCTACCACTCATCTTAGCAACTGGAACACCGAAACTAGCTACTAAAGGTGCTAGGATTAAAGTTACCTTATCACCAACTCCACCAGTAGAGTGTTTATCCACCTTAATGCCTTCGATTGGCGATAAATCAAACTCCTGACCTGTCTTAACCATGTTCATAGTCAAGTCAGAAATCTCATCTATAGTCATTCCCTGAAAATATACTGCCATAGCAAAAGCAGCCATCTGGTAGTCAGGGACGATTCCAGATACATAACCTTCAATCAGCCATTGGATCTCACTGGAGCTTAGTTCTTGGCCGTCTCTTTTTTTCTGGATTAGATCTACTGCTCTCATTCTTTCACACTTCTAAGGATATAATATCCCTTATCTTTCTTTACAACCTCACAATTGCCAAAAACTTCTTCCATCTTACTTTTGGCACTAGGAGCTCCTTGTTTTTTCTGGATGACGATCGTCAAATCTCCACCATCTACTAAAAAGTCTATACTTTTCTCGATGATTTCGTGGACTACTTGCTTACCTGCACGTATAGGTGGATTGGAAATGACATGGTCAAATTGTCCTTCTACCTGCTCATAAATATTAGACTGGAAGATAGTCGCTTGAACCTTGTTTTTTACTGCATTTTGCTGGGCTAAATCCAGGGCACGATTATTGATATCCACCATAGTTGCTTGGGCACCATAAGCTTTAACCAAAGACAAACCTATCGGACCATAGCCACAACCAACATCAAGAATTTTTTCACCTTTTTCAATATCAAGACATCTTAACAACAACTGACTTCCAAAGTCAATCATTTTTTTACTAAAGACACCAGCATCTGTCAAAAAGGTCATCTTTTCCCCAAGTAGCTCAACTCTAAGCTCATGAACATCATGGGCTGCATCTGGATTTTCTGCATAATACATTTTACTCATGACACTATTTTACCATAAAAATAAGTTATTTGTAAATCGTTTACAAAGGTATCAAGCCCTTAAATAACATTGTATTTTCTCAAAAATAATATAAGTTCTGATTAGCGTTAGGGCCCTAGTAAAAAGCTCCCTACTGCCATGGTAATCGGAAAAGCAAAAATGCAAGCAAGACCAAAAAAGAAGAGCCAGCACTTTCTTTTAAAGAAAGCGAGCACAAGGTAGCCAAGACCTATGAGGGGTAATAAGATAAACAAAACAAAAGTGGTCCAGTTATAGCTCTGAGTTCCTATCGTAAAGGAGAAATTCACCCAGTTTGGTGATAACCATAAAACAACTACAAATAGGCTGAACAAACCCAGAGCCTTTTCTCTTAATCTAGCTTTCATCTTAGCACCTCCTTTATAGGTATTCCCCTTATATTTTAACAAAGAAAGCGCTTTTTCTCAATTGGTCAGATGGTTATTCTTTCTAAAATATGGTATACTAAGATATCAAACGAGGATATAGTATGACCAACGAATTTTTACATTTTGAAAGGATAAGCCGCGAAACTTGGCAATCCTTGCATCGCAAAACAACTCCTCCCTTGACCGAGGAAGAGTTAGATTCTATTAAGAGTTTCAATGACCAGATTAGCCTTCAAGACGTTACAGATATCTATCTGCCACTGGCACATCTGATTCAGATTTACAAACGTTCCAAAGAAGACCTCGCCTTCTCAAAAGGCATTTTCCTTCAAAGAGAGAGCAAAAAACAGCCCTTTATTATTGGAGTTTCAGGAAGTGTCGCTGTCGGTAAATCAACTACTAGTCGGCTCTTGCAAATTTTGCTGTCCCGTATCGTTCCTGGAGCAAGTGTTGAACTAGTTACTACGGATGGTTTTTTATACCCAAATAGTGTCTTAATTGAGCAAGATATCCTTAATCGTAAGGGTTTTCCTGAGAGTTACGACATGGAAGCTTTGCTCAATTTCCTAGACCAACTCAAAAATGGGCAGGATGTTGAAATACCTGTTTATTCCCATGAAATCTATGATATCGTCCCTGGTCAAAAACAACGAGTTCAAGCCGCTGATTTTGTCATTGTTGAAGGAATCAACGTATTTCAAAATCCTCATAATGCCCGTCTCTATATTACTGATTTCTTTGACTTTTCAATCTATGTCGATGCTGCAGTCGAAGATATTGAAAGTTGGTATTTGGATCGATTCTTAAAACTTTTGAGCTTTGCTCAAGATGATCCAGGCAACTATTACTACCGTTTCACTCAACTTCCTCTTAGTGAAGTCAAGGATTTTGCTCACCAAGTTTGGACCAGTATCAACCTCACCAATCTCCAAAATTACATTGAACCGACACGAAATCGAGCCGAGGTCATTCTCCATAAATCTAAAAATCACGAAATTGATGAAATTTACTTAAAAAAATAATTTTCCCTTGTCAAAACGTAAGTTTTCAGATATAATGGTATAGTTAGTAAAAATGGAGGTAAGAACATTGGCAAACATTAAATCAGCTATCAAACGCGCTGAATTAAACGTTAAACAAAACGAAAAGAACTCAGCTCAAAAATCAGCTATGCGTACTGCTATCAAAGCTTTTGAAGCAAACCCATCTGAAGAACTTTACCGTGCTGCCAGCTCAGCTATCGATAAAGCAGAAACTAAAGGTTTGATCCACAAAAACAAAGCTAGCCGTGATAAAGCACGTCTTGCAGCTAAACTTGGTTAATCTTTAACTGCATACAAAATGAGCTCTTCGGAGCTTTTTTTGTACACTTTTTTCTGGAGGTCATTATGAAAATAGCCATTATCGGATATTCAGGATCAGGTAAATCTACTCTTGCTGAAAAACTATCTAAGCACTACTCCATCCCAAAACTTCACATGGACACACTTCAATTTCAGCCAGGCTGGGTAGACAGTGACCGCGATTGGATGCTTAAGGAAATGGAGACTTTCCTTACCAAACACAAAGATTGGGTCATTGATGGCAACTACTCTTGGTGTTGCTATGAGGAAAGAATGGAGCAAGCTGACCAAATCATCTTTCTCAACTTTTCGCCATGGACTTGTCTATTTCGGGCTTTTAAACGTTATCTCAAATACCGAGGCAAGGTCAGAGACAGTATGGCTGAAGGTTGTCAAGAACAATTTAATTGGGAGTTTATTCGATGGATTCTCTGGGATGGACGAACTAAAAATGCTAAGGAAAGATACCAACACTTAAACAATACTTACCCAGAAAAGATGCGTATTCTCCATTCTCAAGCAGAGATTGATTGTTTTTTGCGATCTTTAAAAAAGTAAACAATATAGTAGCATTTCATTAAAATCAGCATGTACTGTACTGATTGACTAAAAAAGGAAGATTTTCATCCAGAAAATCTTCCTTTTTTCCTTTTATTCAACAATTAAAAATAACTCGAGCAATTTATAAATCAACAATATAGTAGATTGAATCTAGAACAGTACACTACAACTGCTAAAAATATTTCTAGAAATTAGTTTGACTTTTCTAATCTCTCTGTTCACATCTTATTTTAATCCACTATAATATTCCCCTAGAAATGGAGAGAATCTTGTTCATAGTTTCTGAGTTCGTGATACAAAAAAACTGAAAGAAGTATAGTCCTACTTCTTTCAGTTTTTTATTGTCTCAATTTAGAAAATACTTCTCCGATCTTACCTTCGATAACTAAATCAGCTTGGCTGTCTTGAGGAGTGCTGGACTTGTTGATAACGACAAGATTTGACCCTGAAAAATAATTGATTAGGCTAGCCGCAGGATAAACGACTAAGGAAGTTCCACCAATGATCAATAAATCTGCTTGCTGAATGACTTGGGCTGCTCGACTAAAAACATCCATATCCAGAGGTTCCTCATAAAGGGTTACGTCAGGTTTGACCACCTTACCACAATCTAAGCAGTGAGGAACTGGACCTTCAAGTGCCAAAAATGCATTCAAATCATAAAAGCGATGACAGCCCAAACAGTAATTACAATCTGCACTACCATGCAGTTTCAAAACTTTCTGAGATCCTGCCATTTCATGGAGGCTATCGATATTTTGCGTCACAATCGCCTTTAATTTACCTGTTTTTTCCAAATACGCTAGATAATCATGTGCTAAATTCGGCTTGGCATCTGGATAGACCAGATACTTTTTGTAGAAATTAAAAAAATCCTCTGGATAGCGTTCAAACATAGTGCGTGAAACCAGTTGCTCGGCAGTAAAATGGCGACCTAGTTTCAGACTATATATACCATCTGAACTACGAAAATCTGGAATATTAGACTCTGTAGAAACCCCTGCACCACCGAAAAAGACAATTCTCTGACTTTGATCAATAATACCTTGTAGTTGTTCAATTTTATCCATTTTGTACTCCTAGGAATTTTCAAGTTAAAAAGTTGAAAGCCTTGACTTCTTGTCAACTTGGCTTCCAACTTCATTTGATTATGATTTAGATATTAAACTGACTAGTCTCGGTCCTTTGACACAATTAGGCTTTCTTCAATTTCCTTATTCTTACCTATTTCAGGATTGATTCATTGTTGGTGGTTATCATTTTGAGAACAAGAGAAATCATTCTGAATATAGCCTACTTTAGTCAGCAATCAATGTTCCCAAACCAACCTTCATCATATCAGTGAAGGTGTTTTGACGTTCTTCTGCAGTTGTATCTTCATCTGGATTAACCAAACTATCTGAAATAGTCATGATAGCAAGGGCATCAACATGATGTTGAGCAGCAAGATAGTAAAGAGCTGCCGCTTCCATTTCCACAGCCTTGACTCCCCATTTACCAAGCTCGATATTCTTTTCAAAGTAGTTTGAATAAAAGACATCTGAAGACAAGACATTCCCAACGTGAGTGGTCATACCAAGATCTTTGGCGATATGGTAGGCTTTATCTAGCAAATCAAAGCTAGCGATTTGTGGAAAATCATATTGAGGCCAGTCATTGCGGATAATGTTTGAGTTGGTTGCAGCTGCTTGCGCCAAGACCAATTCACGGACGTGAACATCCTCATTCAAAGAACCAGCAGTTCCCACACGGATCAATTTTTTCACACCGTAATCGACAATCAATTCACGCGCATAGATGGAGATTGATGGCATTCCCATCCCTGTTCCCATAACAGATACAAGATGGCCCTTGTAAGTCCCAGTGTAACCAAACATGTTACGGACTTCGTTAAAGCAAACAGCATCTTCAAGGAAATTCTCAGCGATAAATTTCGCACGAAGAGGATCCCCAGGAAGAAGAATTTTATCAGCAATTTCACCCTGCTTAGCAGCAATATGGATAGACATAATATAAGATACCAAGGGCGTAAAAGAGGCAAAGTAAAAATAGGAAATCCGACAAAGATGCCTCGCATCTAGGAGGATTTATCTTTTTTACACAGCCTCTAGCCCGGGTTCAGTTTCAAACCCGAACTACCCTTCCTTTCATTTTTGTTTTTAGAAAAGCTTTCTGCTCGTGTTCAAATTTGAACACACGCTCTACCTTTCTTTTTGATATACAAGACAGGCGACAGAGAACAAAGCAAAAATAGGAAACTGGCGACGCATTATAAATGCTAGACAGTTTATCTTTTTTACACAGTTCTCCGCCCGTATTCAGTTCAGCTAATACGGTTAACCCATCCTTTCTTTTTTAATCGAGTAATTAGAAAAGCTTTCCGCTCGTGTTCAAATTTGAACACACGCTCTACCTTTCTTTTTGATATACAAGACAGGCAACAAAGAACAAAGTAAAAATAGGAAACTGACTACGCATCGCAGGTGCTAGACAGTTTATCTTTTTTACACAGTTCTCCGCCCGTATTCAGTTCAGCGAATACGGTTAACCCATCCTTTCTTTTTTAATTGAGTAATTAGAAAAGCTTTCCGCTCGTGTTCAAATCTGAACACATGCTCTACCTTTCTATAAGATACCAAGCCCGTAAAAAGAACAGTGAAAATAGGGGATTGACGCAGCAAGTACTGGACTTGCAAGGCAATCGATCTTTTTCACACAGCTTTTAGGGCGGGTTCAATTGTAAGTTAGTTTTGAAAGTTGAGGCGATTACGGGTTCAATTTCAAACCCGAACTCCCTTTCCTTTTCTTTCATTTTTATATTTATTTTGTTAATGAATCCAAAAATGCATAGAGTTTTGCATTCATTTCTTGATAATCATATGCACGAATAGCTTCAGGCTTTTGAACATAAGTCAAATTCTTGCTTTGTTCTTCCAAAACTTCTTCACCATCCGCAGCAATTAAGAGCTCTACTGCTTCTGGATCAAATTCCAAATGAGCTTGGAAGGCATAGTGTTTAGGACTAAAGCGAATAATCTGACGTGGACAGCCTTGACTGGTCGCAAGGACGACAGCATCCTCTGTCAAACCTGGCATATCTCCATGCCAGTGGCCGGTATTTAAAGTTTGTCCAAAAACTTTGACATGATTGTCTTTTAATCCAGCTTCAGTTAGCGTTATTGAAAAAACACCAATCTCACGCTCTGGACTATGTTCATACTCTGCGCCATAAGCAACAGACAAGAGTTGAGCACCAAGACAGACACCAACAATATAACGATCTGCCTTCATAGCCTTTTGAATCATCTCAATCTCTGCCTGAGGATCGTAGTATGGAAAAGTTTTCCGATCTTCATCTGGCGATTGAGGTCCTCCCATCACAATTAAGAAGTCAATCTCATCCACTGTCTCTGGTAAGGCTTCATTCTCATAGACTTTGGTCGTGGTCACTTGATGGCCACGCTCCTGCGCCCATTTTAGATAAGCGCCCGGCACTTCAAAGGTTTCATGCAGTACAAAATGTACCTTCATCGTTTCTTCTCCCATCTCTTTCGAATCACGTAAGACAGACTAGCTGCAAGTACAAGCGGAATTGTCAAACTCCAAGTTTGGCCTGTAAATCCAAGGCTCAGGGCAATAGCTGTCAGAGGAGCTTTTAAGGTCGTCCCTAAAAAGACGGTCGCTCCTAGTAACATCCCTAGAGCAGGATCCATATGAATCCCAACTACAGTCAAAAGCAAGGTCACTAGGTAGCCAGAGCCAATCCCTAAGGCAAATGATGGTGTCAAAGTTCCTCCATATGCACCATTGCGCAAGAGGAGATAAACCAGAAGCCCCTTCACTGCAAGAGCCAGTGGAAGATAAGGAATCGACTGGCTAGACAAGAGGGCTTGCGCTAGTACCTGGCCATTTCCCATAAAGATAGGGAAAAAGGCTACTAGGCTCCCCAGCACTAGAAAGGCTAGAGGAAGAGCCCAAAGAATCGTCCCATCCTTCCGCCGTTTGTGACTAGCCCGCTTGGCGAGGAAAGCAAAGACCAGAGCCAAGGGAGTGACCAAGAAAGCAATCACAATAGCCTGTAAGAAACTGCTAGCCGACCATGAGACTGCGGACAGGTGATAAATAGACTCCTGACCAACGATGGACTGAGCGACCCAGGTGGCCAGATAAGTGCTGGTCAAAACCAGTAGAAGGTTCTGCCAACTGTAGGCGAGTCCTAAGGTCTCAAAGACGAACAAACTACTGGCAAAGGGAACTTGATAGACCGCAGCTAAACCAGCTCCAGCACCACAGGCGACCAAGACTTTTCGCTCTTTGAGGGCTAGAGAAAAACCTTTCACCAAGCGACCAGCTAGAAGAGCCCCGACCTCACGTGGTGCTCCTTCTTTTCCGACCGATGCACCTGCTCCGACAATCGCAACCTGCATACCTGCATGAAGGAGGTGGGCTAAGGGCGCTGGTTCCCTGTCTCCAGCTAAGTCAATTTGCTGGCGAATAGACAGAATCTTATAACGCTTTTGCAAGACATACCAAAAACCAGCTGCCAAGCACCCAGTCACACATAAGACCAAAAATCTACGGAGACTTCCAGCTTCTTGAAATTGCTGGAGTAAATCCGACTTATCTTGGCCAAAAGCCAGCCCTTGCACCCCTTCTAGTAGATAATGACAGGCAATTCCGACCAGACCCGTCCCTATTCCTAATGATAAAGTGGCTAGAAGCACTCTCAGTCCATAGGGAATACTTTGGAGTCGTACTCTCATGGCATTACAATTCAGCAAGAATAGCTTTTAGCAATCCTTTGAAGTCTCCTTTGACACGTTCGGTCACTTCTACTACTTCTTCGTGGTTAAGTTCCTCTTGGAAACCAGCAGCAAAGTTGGTAATACATGAAATACCAAGAACCTTCAAGCCAGAGTGTGCTGCAACGATAACTTCAGGAACGGTTGACATTCCGACAGCGTCTGCACCAAGTGTCTTATAAGCACGGATTTCAGCTGGAGTTTCATAAGTTGGACCAGTTACACCGATATAAACACCGTCATCAAGTTTAACACCAAGCTTTTCAGCAACTGCATGAGCTGTAGCACGATATTCTGGAGTGTAGGCTTTTGACATGTCTGGGAATCGTGGACCGAAGTCATCCAAGTTTTCACCGATTAGAGGGTTTTGGCCTGTCATATTGATGTGGTCAGTGATAGCCATCAAAGTACCAGGACCAAAGCCGATACCTCCAGCAGCGTTGGTTACAATCACACCTTCACAGCCCAAAACTTTCATGACACGAACTGGGAAAGTCACGACTTCAAGCGGATTTCCTTCATAGAAATGGAAACGTCCTTGAAGGGCTAAGACTTTACGTCCTGCAAGTTCACCGTACACCAATTTTCCAGCGTGTCCAACAACAGTCGAACGTCCCCAGTTTGGAATCTCAGCATAGTCTACCACAACTGGATTTTCGATTTCTTCAGCAAGTTCACCAAGTCCTGATCCAAGAATCAAGCCGAACTCTGGTGCTTCTACTCCCTTTTCTTTTAAGAAAGCAGCTGTTTCATTGATTTTTGCTAATAATGTCATTGTCTGTCTCCTTCATAATCTTTTAAAAATTGACCGATTTTGTCAAAGGTTTTTGCATTTCGAATAGTAATATTACGATAGAAAGGCATCTTAAGCAGATACTTGTGATAGGCTGTTTTGCTATAGGTTTCTTCTGAGAATTTGCCCCAGAAGATTCCCAGTTTCCCAAAATGAAGCACTTCATCTACCAGTTCCATACTTTCGACTTTCTCGATGACTTGCTTGATATCCAGTTCCTCAGTATAAAAGAGAACATCCTTTCGAGCCATTTCTTGGAACCACCATTCCGGAAGAGTTCTAAGCTCCTCTTCGTAGTCTTCTTGACTTAACAAGGAAAAACGTTGGATAAATGGATAATGTTCTTTAAAGAAATCCTGTAGCCTCTCAACCAACTGAGTTCTAGGTATACTAGTATCAAAGAAAATATTGCCACTATTGATGTAGGTTTCAACATTTTCCAATCCCAACTCTGTCAATTCTTGACGAAGCTGGGCCATGACCACCTTATGTTTTCCACCGACATTGATCCCTCTAACCAGTAATGTCAAGCGAGTCATCTTAAACCAATTTATCTAAGAAGCTTTCACCAATCATAGCCTTATCTACGCCAAAGTTATCAGCGATTGTCGCAGAAATATCTGCAAAATGACCGATTGGTAGGTGCCCATTTCCTTTTAGTGATGGGCTGTAGGCCAAAAATGGAATGTATTCACGAGTATGGTCTGTACCTGCATAAGTAGGGTCATTACCATGATCGGCAGTAATCATGAGTAGATCATCTTCTCTCATAGCAGCGATAAGCTCTGGCAATCGTTCATCAAACTCGTGCAAGCAGTCGCGGTAACCATGTGGATCACGGCGGTGACCGTAAAGGGCATCAAAGTCGACCAAGTTAGTGAATGAGAATCCTTTTTCAAACTCAGCAAGTCCCATTGTTGTCAAAAGCGTATCAATTCCATGGCTATTTGACTTATTGTGGCCCATATCATGGTTCACCCCAGCACCATTAAAGATATCGCTAATCTTACCTACTGAGTAAGTATCAATACCTGCTTCGTTGAGTTTGTCCAAAACTGTTGGAGCAAATGGTGATACAGCCAAGTCACGACGATTTGCAGTACGTGTGAAGTTTCCAGGCTCCCCAACGTATGGACGGGCAATGATACGTCCTAGAAGAGCTGGACGTTCCAATGTAATCGAACGAGCGTACTCACAAATACGGTAAAGTTCATCCAAAGGAATAATGTCTTCATGGGCCGCGATTTGAAGAACCGGGTCAGCTGATGTATAGATGATCAACTCGCCTGTTTCCATTTGACGTGGTCCAAAGTCATCGATAACAGCAGTACCTGAGTAAGGTTTATTTGCTTCACGGATTACTTTACGACCTGAGAATTCTTCAATCTTTGTAAGGATTTCTTCTGGGAATCCATTCCAGAAAGTATCGAAAGGCTCAGTAATATTTAGCCCCATGATTTCCCAGTGACCGGTCATAGTGTCTTTACCTAGTGAAACTTCCTCAAGTTTAGTGTAGTAACCGCTAGGATTTGCTTCTGCGGGAACCGTTTTAAGGGCTGTTTCACGCTCAATGTTACCAAGACCAATCTTAGCCATATTAGGAACATTCAAACCAACTGATTTTGAAATATGGCCTAGTGTATCAGAAGCTCCGTCTGGTACTCCTGCATTGACGAAGTTATTAGCATCTGGTGCTGCACCGATTCCTACAGAATCGAGCACTACCAAATGAATACGTTTAAATTTTGACATCGTTTGCCTCCTTTATTTCCCTTTTGTTGTAGTTAAAACCTGAACGCCAGCTTGCCCTGCAACAATGACTTTATCAACCATTTGATTAAATAAACCGTGCTCAACAATACCGACCTGAAGATCCAGTTGATGACCAAAAGCAATCGGATCTTCAATAACACCTAAATCAAGATCAATAATGAAATTTTTCATATCCGTCACAAAGCGTTGGCCATTTTTTTCACGAAAACTTGGCTTATAACCAGCTTTTTCAAAACGACGGAAAACCTGTTCTGCTCCGTATTGGACAACTTCGACAGGTAGTTTGAAAGCGCCCAGTTTCTCAACCATTTTGCTCTCATCTACCACCCAGATATACTGTTTGGTTGGGGTCGCAACTACTTTTTCCATTAGAAGCGCTCCACCGCCTCCTTTGATACCATTAAACTGGCGATCTACCTCATCAGCTCCATCAACAGTCACATCAACCTCATCCACCTCGTCAATCGACTTAAGTGGGATATTCAATCCTTGTGCCTGTTTTGTCGTTACACTCGAGGTCGTTACGGCTGTAATTTGAAGTCCTTCTTCTTTAATTCTACGTCCGATCTCCTCTACGAAATAATAGGCAGTCGAGCCTGTTCCAAGTCCTACAACCATTCCGTTGGTTACGAACTCAGCAGCCTTGATGCCTGCTATTTTTTTCAGATTTTCCACTTAAACACCTCCAAACAAAAAGCTACTTTTATTATAACATGAATACGCTTTAAATTCATCCTTGCACTAGAAAAACCCGAACATTTTATTTCGGGTTTCTGATTCTTATTTAACCATGTCAGGATCGTAGTCATAAAATCCTGTGTCAAGGAAACGATTTTTTGGATGGAGTTTACGAACTTGCTCATCCAATAAGAAGGCTTGGTCATGCGTAAAGCTTCCCTCTTCAATCAAGCTACGGGCTTGGATGAAGAGTTTTGCAATCTCAACAAAATCTTGCCCTGGAGTATAAAGTCCTTCTAACTTCCAATGAGTGAAACCATGCTCTACCAACTCTGGCAATTTGGTCATCAAATCGAGGTCGTTATTGGCAAAAATGTGAGTTCCATGATTGTCTTCAAAAATAGAGTAATGGCTATCTGGATCACTAGGCTCTGCTAAGAAGAGGTCGCGTTGACGTGTTTTTTCATCATCAATCTGAGTAAAATTATAGTAATTCTGCAAGAGTGGACGCTTAGAGTGGTGGATAACACTTGCTCCATAGACCAAAATTTCAGCAGGAATTTCCAAAATTTCAGGCATTTTAAAGAGTTCAGCTGATGGAATTTCACGAGCCAATACTGCCTCAGAAGCGCCAGCCTTTTGTCCCCAGAAATTGATCTGACGGCTGCTAGTTACCATCGTTGAGGCATCATAGATGGTTTTAAAAGAATAACCATCGCGATTGACAACATAAAAGACACCCGCATCCCCAACAGTAATGTAGTCTGTTTTAATTTCTTCCAAGAAATCAAGAAAGGGTTTGATACGATCCATCATATCCTGATGCATAAGAGCATTGACCGCTACGATCAATTCCTTACCTGCATCATGAACCAGACCAGCGATGGTTCTCAGTTCATCATAAGAAAAAGTCTTTGGTAGACGAAGCCCAAAATCTTTCTCACCGACATAGATACGGTCAACTCCCGCCTCTAGTAATTCTTTTACTTGTTCAATGCTTTCAGCAGTTGCTGTAATAATAATCTTTTCCATAAGAAAAATTATACCACATTTCTGAAAAATCAGCTATTCCCTAAAATGATAAATTTACTTATTATTTTTGTAACCTTACTGTAATAATTTTTTTCTTGAAAAATGGTAAAATGAAAGAGTACTGTTAAGGAGAGAATCATGCCCGTAAGAAAATATCAATCGTATGAGTTTGAAGAAGAGGAAACTCAAACAACGCTATACCAAGACTATGTTCCAGAAACAACTTCCGTTGCTAGTTTGAAGGAAGTTCTTTTCTTTGTAAACATTGCTTGTTTTTGCGTCTTTTTAGCCTTGTTTAGCTTTATCTTTTTAGCCCTCAAGTTTAATACAGTTCTGGCTTTTAGCCTAGCAATTGCCTTGAGTTTAGCGGCATCAAACTTTCAACGTTCAATGATTAAGAAGAAATTTTATTAGATTCAAAAGGTCGGGATTTTTGTCCCGACCTATTTTTTCTACGATAGCTAAAGAGCTGCGACTAGAAAAGCGATACTTGGTCTACCGCTTTCTAATTCACAGCCTTTTTTTATTTATTTTTACGCTTGGATGGTGTTTGAATTGCAATCTTTACTTCAAAAGTTGTTTAGTTTTACAGAAATTTGACATATCCATAAAACTCCTTTTAGACATAGAGAGCGCTCCTTCTACTTCTAATCTTCAGAAGATGATAGACTTTAAAAACATTGATGAAAAACAATTTCTTTTATCCGATAGATAGGGGAAATCATTTCACAAAAAGACACCCAGCTAGCTGAGCCCACTGAAAAAGTCATCCAATAGATGGCTTTTTTGTTATACTAGAGATGAGGTGAAATGATGCTTGATAATCAGTTAACTATGGATGTCAGTCCTTATTCTAGTTTGTATAATATCGTGGTT
>NZ_JASGZS010000031.1:0-22073 GCF_047465525.1 Streptococcus infantis
AACCACGATATTATACAAACTAGAATAAGGACTGACATCCATAGTTAACTGATTATCAAGCATCATTTCACCTCATCTCTAGTATAACAAAAAAGCCATCTATTGGATGACTTTTTCAGTGGGCTCGGGGGAATTGGCTGTTTTAGTAGGAAAAAAACTAGAGCGTAATGCTGTTATTTTTAGAAATTTTCATAAATAGTAACAAGGAAGTGACTGTCAAGATAGTGAGGATAGTAGATAGGGCTGCTGCCACACCATAATTCCCACGAAGTACTTCAGTGTAAATAGCTACGGTCATTGTTCTAGTTTTAACGTTATATAAGAGAATGGAAGTAGATAGTTCCGAAATCATTGTTACCCATGAAAGGATTGCTCCTGAGATGATCCCTGAAAGCATCATTGGGGTTGTGATTTTAGTAAAGGTATTGAGACGACTACTTCCCAAACTTTCTGCTGCTTCTTCAATACTAGGAGCAATCTGTTGCAAACTTGCAACTGAAGAACGAATGGTATAAGGAAGTCTTCTGACAGATAAGGACATAATCAAGATGAAGACTGTTCCAGTAATCATCAGGAAACCACTTCCGAAGAGGCCTGTATTGAATGAAGAGATAAAGGCAATACCGAGTACAGTTCCTGGTACGATATAAGGTACCATACTAAGACTATCGATTAAGTTGGTAAATAGGTTGCGTTTGCGAACTGCAAGGTAGGAGATGAAGGTCGCAAAGACAACAACTAGAACCAAGGCAAGGAGAGGGATACGAATGGTATTAAAAATAGCAGATCCCATACGGCTAAAGGCAGTCTTATAGCTGTTTAGTGAATATCCTTTGACGAAAACCATACCAGATGTTTTCAGGAAGGATGTATAAATCAAGTAAACTTGAGGCAAAACAGAGAATAAGATAATGCCATAAACTGTCACATAAATAGCAGCCATCTTCCCTTTTGTCGTTTTCTTAGGTTCAATTGGATGAAGCGAGTTCATACTGAAACTGTAGCGATTTGAAACGTACTTTTGGATGAGGAAGATAACTAGGGCGATTGTAATCGCCATAATTGCTAAGGCTGATGCGAAGGCGGAGTTGCCTCCTACCTCACTGATAAACTGTGTATAGATCAAGACTGGGAAGGTACGATATCCCTCACCAATCAACATCGGAGTACCAAAGTCCGAGAAGGCTCTCATAAAGACGAGGAGTGCAGCTGCTAGTAAGGTTGGAACTAAGAGAGGTAAAACGACTGTTACAATTCGTTTTAGACCGAAAGATCCCATGCTTTCAGCAGCTTCCAAGAGGGAGTTGTCGATACTCTTCATAGTCCCAGCTACGTAAAGAAAGACGAGAGGGAAGAGTTGAAGTGTAAAGACAAGCACAATACCTTTGAAACCGTAGATGTCAAGACCTGGCAAGTGAAGTGTGTTGGTTAGAAACTTTGTGATGACCCCGTTTCTTCCCAGCAATAGAATCCAAGAATAGGCACCTACAAAGGGAGCTGACATGGATGCGATGATGATTAATATCTGTAAAAACTTCTTTCCCTTGAAGTCATACATTGAAAAGAGATAAGCTAGCAAGGTACCAACAAGGACAGAAGTGATTGTTGCAGTTACAGAAACCTTGAAACTGTTGATAAGGGTTTCAGAGTAGTAAGATTTGCTAAAGAAAGTAACAAAATTTTCTAATGAGAAATGACCTTCATGTACCAGTGCCTGTTTTAATACCGTAACAATTGGATAGACTAGAAAAACAAGATAAGTAAGGAAGATGAAGAAGGAAGACGCCGTCCAGATATTTAGTTTTTTACGCTCCATGGCTGACTCCTTTTATGAGATTGCGCGAACCATTTTCAGAGAAAACATTGAGTTTTTGAGTATTGATACGCAAACGAACGCGATCTCCTTTCTTCAAATCTTCTTCAAATGTAGATTCTTCACTTACCTGAAGTTTTGAAGCAAATCCTGTCTCAATGAAGTATTCGGTATTAAGTCCAAGATAGACACTATCAGTAATTGTTCCATCGATTGGTCCGTTTTCGTCACGGATAAATTCTTCGGGACGAATGCTGACATGAATAGCTTGTTCTTCCACCTGATCTAGTGCTGGCATACGAAGAGAATAACCATCTTCAAAAACGATGTAAGCTCCGTCAGCTTGCTTTTCCAAACGAGCAGGGATTATATTTGTTCTACCAATAAAGGTTGCGACAAATTCATTTGCTGGTTTGTGGTAGAGCTCTTTTGGACGACCAATTTGTTGAATAACACCGTCTTTCATAACAGCAATTTGGTCAGAAATAGCCATAGCTTCTTCTTGGTCGTGGGTTACGTAGACAGTGGTAATACCAACTTCGTGTTGAATTTCGCGAATAGCCTGACGCATATCCAAGCGAAGTTTGGCATCTAGGTTACTGAGGGGTTCGTCCATGAGGAGAACGCTAGGATTAACAGCCAAGGCACGTGCTAGTGCAACCCGTTGTTGCTGACCACCACTAAGTTTATCTGGTTTACGATCAGCATACTGGGCAATCTGCATCAACTCAAGGTATTTATTTGTTTGTTCAATGAGTTCATCTTTTGGAACTTTCTTTTGCTTGAGCCCGAATGCAACGTTATCACGCACTGTCAAATGTGGGAAAATTGCATAGTTTTGGAAAACCATCCCAATGTTTCGCTTGCTAGGTTCCATGTTGTTGATTTTAGTATCGTCGAAGTAGAACTCTCCTCCTTCGATGCTATTGAAACCTGCAATCATACGAAGTAAGGTTGTTTTCCCACAGCCTGAAGGCCCAAGGAGAGTGAAAAGGCTCCCCTTAGGAATGGTCACGCTTAGATTTTCGATAACAGCTACATCGTGATAAATTTTCTTGGCATTAATAATCTTGATCTCACTCATAGTTAACCTCTTTTACTGTTTAGATTGGATATCTGTAAAGACTTCGTTGTATTTCTTCACGATATCTGATTTGTTTTTGATGACATAATCATAGTCTTCAGTTAGTGTTTTAATTTGTTCGATTGGTTTCATGTTTTCGCTAGTTTTAGCATTTTTACGAACTGGTCGGTTAGTAGTTGTTGTACCAAGCGTGTCTTGGACTTCTTGAGAAATGATGAAGTCGATAAATTTCTTAGCGTTTTCCATGTTCTTAGCGTTTTTAATAATAGCAGCGCTAGCAGGCAGGAAGACAGTACCTTCTTTTGGATAAACAACCTTGATGTTAGCTCCGTCGTTTAGAAGTTTCACTGCGGGGTCTTCGTAAGAAAGACCAACAGCCATTTCTCCATCTGCTACGGCCTTGTAAACGCCAGATGAACTTGAGCCGATTTTACCGTCAATCAAAGTAAAGAGATCTTTGACATAAGTCCAAGCCTTGTCGTCTGTATAGCCGCCCTCAGCTTGTAACATGTTTGTTAGTTGAGCAAAGGCGCTAGAAGAGTTGGCTGGGTCTGCAGTTGCGATTTTTCCTTTGAGTTCTGGTTTGATGAGGTCGCTATAACCTTCAATATTCATCCCCTTAGTCAAGTCAGGGTTGACGATCAAAACACTACCATCCAATGTATAAGGAGTTGAGTAGCCAGTTGTATTTTGATATTCTTTGATTACATTATCGTTTTCCGTTGATACGTAATTTTCAAAAAGTTCCCCGTGGGTAGCATATTGGGTATAGGAACCACCAAAGATGATATCTGCCACAGGGGCTTCTTTTTCAGATTCTAGTTTTTTAAAGAGTTCACCTGTTCCTGCTTGAATGAGTTCAACCTTGATGCCATACTTTTCTTCAAAAGCAGGAATAGTTGCTCCAATCAATCCTTCTGAGTTTGGGGAGTAGACTACTAGAGTATCGCTTCCTCCATTTTCAGTTGCCTTTTCTCCTGAAGCGTCGTCAGAAGAGCAGGCAGCAAGCCCCAAAATAGCAAGTCCACACGCAGCATAATACATCCATTTCTTTTTCATGATGGATACCTCCATAGTTTTGTTACCTCTATTGTAAAGTAATGAAAGCGTTTTTAAAACCTAAAATTCTATCCTAATGGGGTAAAATTCTCTACAAAAAAGAAGAACAGTGTCTAAACTATTCTTCCAATGGATTTTAACTCTTTAGGAGAGATATGAAAGTATTTCTTAAAAACTTTACCAAAATATTTATAGTCTGAAAAGCCGACTTCTTCAGCGATTTGGCTAAGAGGGGAATCAGGATGTTGACTCATCTTTTCAACGGCTTGTTTTAAACGATACTGAAGAATGTATTCGTTCAAGGTGATAGGGAAGTCTTCTTTGATAACCTTGTAGAGATAACTTTCGCTATAGCCTAGATTCTCTGCAATGGTAGAAATGGTAAAGTGTAGGTAGTAGTGTTGGTGGACAAATTCGAGAATTTGTTGAATCAATTGGTTTTGAGGATTGATTTTTTGAAGCGACGTAACAAAGGCTTGGTAGTCATGTAAAAATGGATTGGTTTGGTGTTGATCCATCTTGAGGCGCAAAGTTATTTTTTCTAAACACTCTGTTAATTCTACGACATTTATGGGTTTTGGAAGGAAGTCTACTGCTCCGAATTGCATGGCCTTTTTTGCATTTTGGAAATCATTGTAACCAGAGAGGATCACTTTTTCATATGAGAGTGAACGAGTCGCTTCAAACATCATAAAAGCATCCATGATGGGCATGGTAATGTCTGTCAGGACGATGTGTGGTTTCTCTTTTTGAATTAACTCCATGCCTTCTTGTCCGTGACTTGCAGTTCCAACGACTTGAATGCCCAAGGCTGAGTAGTCGACGGCAATTTCAAGCCATTTTCGGATCAGGTGTTCATCTTCGACAATGATTAGCTTAAACATGCGTTCTTCCTTTCGTGACAAATTTTACCCAGGTTTCACCTTGCGGGTTCACTCCTAAATCCAATTCGACATTTTCAAAAAAGTTATTCAATCGTTTGTAACTATTGACAATACCGTGCTGTGTATGTGGACTGTCCAAGGATTCTAAGATGTGTAGACGTTCTTGTTTGGTTAGACCACCAGCATTATCCTTAACGATAAAGATCAATGCTTCCTGCTCTTGAGTAATTTGGATAGAGATGGCAAGGTCGATACGATACTGCCTTCCGTATTTTAGAGCATTTTCTACAAGGGGTAATAGGAAAAGTTTCGGAATAGTTTGGGAATGTAGATTCTCAGAACAGTTAATCTGATAAGAAAAATGTTCAAATCGAATCTGATGGATTTTCAGATAAGCTTCGATAATCTCTAGGTCCTGCCCAAGAGTCGTTTCTTTTTCTAGTTCAGTTACACTATATCGCAGGATGCGCGTGAGATTTTGAATAAGTTCTTGAGTAATACTAGCATCAATCATACTCGTGATTTTAATGGTTTCCAAGGTATTGTAGAGGAAGTGAGGATTAAACTGAGCTTCCAGCATCTTTCTTTCAAAGATCCACTTTTCCTTCTCAATGGTCAACATCTTTTGATGGAGCTCATCCAACTCTTGGAGCATATCGGTGATTTTCTCAGCAATCAGTTCAAATTCGTCTCCTGTCTGGAGGATCAGCTTCTTGTCCTTTTTCTTAGGAATTTCCTGCAGTTGATAGACTAGACTTTCAATAGGGCCGGCATTGTGCGTCGCAATTTTATAAGCAATTCGTCTCGCCTGCCAGAAGTATAATAGAAAGATACAGAGTGTTAAGACAGAAGCAAGCCCTAGTAAACTCGGAATGGGAAAGAAAGATTGAAAGGTGTAGATTGAGAAAATCGGTTCAATTTTACGTTTTTCAATCAGAAGTGGATTTTCAACATACCAATGAGTTTTAGACTGGAGTAATTTTTCATCAAATTTTTCCAGAGTTGATTGAGTAAATTGATTGGTATTACTAGAGTAGATGTTTCCAAAAGTATCTGTAATGGCGCATTTTGAATTGATGAGAGGGATACTGGACACAAATTCATTTTCATTTACAAAAGAAATGCTATAAGCCTTAACTCGTTGATTTTGAACGATAGGCATAATGAAGAGTGCGTAATGTTGCTTATCTATTGACAAAGCAACCTTTTCTGTAATGACTCCTTGAATCGGATTTTGAATTAACAATTTTAAATAATGAGGAGCTAAAATAGTTTCTTGATGGTTGCGATTGGTACTAAAGAGAAGTTCTCCTGTGTCATCAAGGATGATAAAATCAGAACTGAGTTTCAGTTGAGCTTTTGTTTCATAAAATAGACTAAAGAGTTCTCGGTCAGTGTGTTTACCCTCTAAAAATTCTGGGACCATTTTTTGATTCATGGTTTCCAACAATTCATAGTTCGCTTGTTTCATGTCGCGAATATGTTGGACGATCTGTTGAGTGTCCTTTGTGAGTTGTTGCTTTTGAAGGAAATAAGAAAATCCAAACAAGAGAATGAGGAGTAAAAACGAGGTCGCTAAAGCAGCCAAAGAACTACGGTGAAGAATCTCTTTTTGGAGAGAATGTTTGAAAGAATGGGCCATAAATCACCTCTTATAAAGAGCTTGCTAAAGTAAGTATAGCAGTATTAAAAATGGAAGGCAAGGTGAAAAGAGAAAAGAGTTGAAAAGAAAGAGACGAATTTCCCCTAAAAATGGTATAATAGTAACATCATAAAATTGGAGAATTAGCATGAGTTTTTACAATCATAAAGAAATTGAGCCTAAGTGGCAGGGCTACTGGGCAGAACATCATACATTTAAGACAGGAACAGATGCATCAAAACCGAAGTTTTATGCTCTTGATATGTTCCCTTATCCGTCTGGAGCGGGTCTGCACGTAGGACACCCAGAAGGTTATACCGCAACCGATATCCTCAGCCGTTACAAACGTGCGCAAGGCTACAATGTCCTTCACCCAATGGGATGGGATGCTTTTGGTTTGCCTGCAGAGCAATATGCTATGGATACAGGAAATGACCCAGCGGAATTTACAGCGGAAAACATTGCTAACTTCAAACGCCAAATCAATGCGCTTGGATTCTCTTACGACTGGGACCGTGAAGTCAATACGACAGATCCGAACTACTACAAGTGGACGCAATGGATCTTTACTAAGCTTTACGAAAAAGGCTTAGCTTACGAAGCTGAAGTGCCAGTAAACTGGGTTGAAGAATTGGGAACAGCTATCGCCAACGAAGAAGTTCTTCCAGATGGAACATCTGAGCGGGGTGGCTATCCAGTTGTCCGTAAACCAATGCGCCAATGGATGCTTAAAATCACTGCCTATGCGGAGCGTTTGCTCAATGACTTGGATGAGCTTGATTGGCCAGAGTCTATCAAAGATATGCAGCGCAACTGGATTGGTAAATCAACAGGTGCTAACGTAACTTTCAAGGTGAAAGGGACTGACAAGGAATTCACCGTCTTTACGACTCGTCCAGACACCCTTTTTGGAGCGACCTTCACTGTTTTGGCTCCTGAGCATGACTTGGTTGACGCTATTACAAGCCCAGAGCAGGCTCAAGCTGTGGCTGACTACAAACACCAAGCTAGCTTGAAATCTGACCTAGCTCGTACAGACCTTGCCAAGGAAAAAACAGGGGTTTGGACTGGTGCTTATGCTATCAACCCTGTTAACGGTAAAGAAATTCCAATCTGGATTGCTGACTATGTCCTTGCTAGCTACGGAACAGGTGCTGTTATGGCTGTACCTGCCCACGACCAACGTGACTGGGAATTTGCCAAACAATTTGACCTACCAATCGTAGAAGTCTTGGAAGGTGGAAACGTTGAAGAGGCTGCCTACACAGAAGATGGACTTCATGTTAATTCTGACTTCTTGAACGGTATCAACAAAGAAGACGCTATTGCCAAGATTGTAACTTGGTTGGAAGAAAAAGGCTATGGTCAAGAAAAGGTTACCTACCGTCTCCGCGACTGGCTCTTTAGCCGTCAACGTTACTGGGGTGAGCCAATCCCAATTATTCATTGGGAAGATGGGACTTCAACAGCTGTTCCAGAAAGTGAATTGCCACTTGTCTTGCCAGTAACCAAGGACATCCGCCCTTCAGGTACTGGTGAAAGCCCATTGGCTAACTTGACAGACTGGCTTGAAGTGACTCGTGAAGATGGTGTCAAGGGTCGTCGTGAAACAAACACCATGCCACAATGGGCTGGTTCAAGCTGGTACTACCTCCGCTATATTGACCCACACAATACTGAGAAATTGGCTGATGAGGACCTTCTCAAACAATGGTTGCCAGTAGATATCTACGTGGGTGGTGCAGAACACGCTGTTCTCCACTTGCTTTACGCTCGTTTCTGGCACAAATTCCTCTATGATTTAGGTGTAGTTCCAACTAAGGAGCCATTCCAAAAACTCTTTAACCAAGGAATGATCTTGGGAACAAGCTACCGTGACCACCGTGGCGCACTTGTGGCAACTGACAAGGTTGAAAAACGTGACGGTTCCTTCTTCCATGTGGAAACAGGGGAAGAGTTGGAGCAAGCACCAGCCAAGATGTCTAAATCCCTCAAGAACGTTGTCAACCCAGACGATGTGGTGGAACAATACGGTGCGGATACCCTTCGTGTCTATGAAATGTTCATGGGACCACTCGATGCTTCCATCGCTTGGTCTGAAGAAGGATTGGAAGGAAGCCGTAAATTCCTTGACCGTGTTTACCGTTTGATTACAAGTAAAGAAATTGTTGCGGAAAACAATGGCGCTCTTGACAAGGTTTACAACGAAACCGTTAAATCTGTTACAGAGCAAATCGAGTCTATGAAATTCAACACAGCCATCGCCCAACTCATGGTCTTTGTCAACGCAGCTAACAAGGAAGACAAACTCTATGTAGACTACGCCCAAGGCTTTATCCAATTGATTGCGCCGTTTGCACCTCACTTGGCAGAAGAACTCTGGCAAACAGTCGCAGCAACAGGTGAGTCTATCTCTTACGTAGCTTGGCCAACATGGGACGAAAGCAAATTGGTTGAAGATGAAGTCGAAATCGTCGTTCAAATCAAAGGCAAAGTCCGTGCTAAATTGATGGTTGCGAAGGACCTTTCTCGCGAAGAATTGCAAGAAGTGGCTCTGGCTAACGACAAAGTTAAAGCAGAGATTGATGGCAAAGAAATTGTGAAGGTGATTAGTGTCCCTAATAAACTCGTTAATATCGTTGTGAAATAAAAAGAAGTAACTCTAGAGTATGAACTTTAGAGTTACTTTTAGAAGAGGTTGGAATGAATAGATTAATGAACGATAGTAGGAAATGTGAAATTTTATTATTTAAGATTTCTATTATTGTAGTGTTAGTAATGTCAATAGTGGGTGCATATTATTTTAAAGATTTTCTTTTGGAACAGAAAAATTTAACTTTGACACTCACTTTAGACACTCTCTTTGCAGTTTTTATTACTTTCTTTAGTTTTTCGAATGATAAATCAAGCAATATTTTTGGAATGTCACCAAATGAAATTATAAGGACACAGTCTGAAGTGTATAATTTTTTATTTACAAAATCTTTTGCAACTTTGCTAATGGTAACGAATTTGTTATCTATTATTCATTATTTTGGAGCCAAAAATTTTATAGTTTCTATTAATGAAACTTATCTTCGCGTTCAATTTAGTGTTGGTTTCATGTGGATATCACTGTTTGTTATTCTGATAATCTATTTTATTTGGCTCTTAATAGAGGGATTAAAATATATTGAAGTGATAAATTTTACAATCCAGAATAAGGCTCTAGTGAACTTTTATATGCAGACTCGTGTAACCCCGGTTAAACAATATTTAAAATCTCTTAAATTATATGAAAATTGCCTAAATAAAACATTAACTGTTCTTATCATATTTTTAGGAGCTGTTGATCAAGAAGGGGGAGAAGGGCCTCGTGACGCAGTGAGGATTATGTTTGAATCTTTTGATAAAGCAGACCAAATTGCAGCTCTAAGTATTTGTAGACAAAATATAAAAGATGGGAAAATAAATAATCAGATAGATGCGAGTAATCTGTTAGATGAAATTGATAAAAAACTTGAAATTAGCAGATAGGACAATTCAAATAGGGTTGAGTAAAAAGTTTGGAAAGCGAAACAAGGAGAAAACTATGCCTGTAAATGAATATGGTCAGATGATTGGTGAACCTGTAGACGATACACCTGGAGTTTTACCGTCACTTGTACGGATAGAAGGACAGTATACGATTATCGAAGCTCTTTCAGTGGAAAAGCATGCGGAGGATTTGCTGGCTGTTTATGGTCCAGAATCACCTCAAGAGATGTGGACCTATCTCTTTCAACCACCAGTAGAAAATCTTGAAGAATTAATTGTTGCTATGAAGCAGATGATTGAGCGCAAGGATCGCTTCTATTATGCGATTATCGATAAAGTGACTGGAAAGGCGCTGGGGACTTTTTCTCTCATGCGTATTGACCAAGCCAATCGCGTGATTGAAGTTGGAGCCGTGACCTTTTCGCCGGCTCTTAAACAGACCAGGATGGGAACAGAAGCCCACTATTTGCTTGCTCGTTATGTCTTTGAAGAGCTTAACTATCGCCGTTATGAGTGGAAATGTGATGCGCTAAATCTACCTTCTAGAAAAGCAGCAGAACGTTTGGGCTTTATCTACGAGGGAACCTTCCGTCAAGCTGTTATTTATAAAGGGCGTACTAGAGATACGGATTGGTTGTCTATGATCGACAAGGATTGGCCAAGGGTTAAGGCTCGTTTTGAAGCATGGTTGAAGCAAGATAATTTTGATGAAAATGGACAACAGATTAAATCTCTACGAGAATGTTAGGAAGGTTTGCTATGATTAAGATTACAAAAGAAACATCTGTTTCAATTGATGACGTTTTACATCTCTATCAGGCAGTTGGTTGGACAAACTATACCAATCAGCCACAGATGTTGGAGCAGGCCTTGTCTCATTCGCTAGCCATTTATCTAGCGCGTGATGGCGAGAAAATCGTTGGTCTAGTTCGCTTGGTTGGAGATGGTTTTTCATCCGTTTTTGTCCAGGATTTGATTGTTTTGCCAAGCTATCAGCGCCAAGGGATTGGTAGCGCCTTGATGAAGCAAGCTCTAGCTGATTATAAGGATGCCTACCAAGTACAACTAGCGACAGATGAGTCAGAAAAGACTCTTGGATTTTATCGTTCCTTAGGTTTTGAAACCTTATCTAGTTTTCAGTGTACGGGTATGATTTTGGTGGACCGAAAAAAATTAAAATAATTTTTTTTCACTTAAGCTAACTTTAAGTCTTGTCCTGTATCATGTAATTATTAAATAAAGACCTCCTAATACTCTTCGAAAATCTCACCATACTTCGTTAGAGTCGACTTATCTCTTGTGTCGCTCTACCTAGTCTGATTTCGATTTTCATTGAGTAACCTTTATTTAATAGAAATCCTAAACTTTTTTTCATAATAATCTCCCTAATGAAGTCACCCAATTCGGTGGCTTTTTGTTATATGGCTTTCAGCGATATTTCATTTATATTCGTTGTTTTGAACAAAAGTAAAAGTTCGTGTCAAGGAAAACGCGGATATCTATATAATACAAAGATCACCGTATCTTCTATTGTTTAGAAACTTGATGCCTTTAAAATTGGTGTTATTAAATTTTTTAATGACCTACGTGAGATCCTGATAAAAAGTATCTGATTTATCGTGATTTTATCAAAAGGTATCGAAATATGAAAGAATTAAATTTTTCAAAAAGAAGATTGTCGAGGAAATCTCGTGTAACAATATAGTATTTCGTGAGGAAGTAAGATTATGGAAAAAACACTTTTTCTTGATGAAAATCTATATCTAGTATATAATCAATCTATAACGTATAGATTGGAGATATATCATGGCTATAAGTTTATCGAAACAATATAATTTTAAACTGAATGAGGCTATTATGGAACAAGCTCGAAATATTATCAAGGAAAAGGGCATGACAATGACAGATGCTATTTCTTTATTTGTGGAGCAAATAGTTCTGGAGCAAGATTTGCCTATTAAGACGGCCGAAGATTTGCATAGAGAGCAGTTAATTGCTGAATTACAAGCCCAATCTGAACGTTCCTTGAGAGAATATGAGGCAGGCGAAGGAGCTTCTCTAGACAATGTGAGGGCACGCTATGGCTTATAAAGTGATTCTTTCGAAAGAAGTTGAACAAGCTATCGACAATATACACGAATATATAGCTACGGTACTTTTAGCCCCTCAATCTGCGAAAAATACTGTAGTAAAAATTTTAGACGGCTTAAAAAGTCTAGAAGTCTTTCCTGAGGCTGGTTTTGATGCAGATGAGAAAATCGGTGTAAAGATTAATAGTAAGTATCCTACACGAGGAAAAATTATAGATCAATACGTTTTGCTTTACTTTATTGATCAGACACAACAGACTGTTTTTCTCTCCCATTTATTTCATACCAAGAGTGACTATGTCACCTTGCTACAAAAAGACAATAAAAAAAGTTCAAAATCTTAAGCTAACTTTAAGTCTTATCCTGTATCATTTAGTTATTAAATAAAGACCTCCTGACTTTATTTAATAGAAATCCTAAAACTTTTTTTCATCATAATCTCCTAATAAAGTCACCCAATTTGGTGGCTTTTTTCTTGTTTGCTTTTAGCAATTTTTAATTAGTATTTATTATTTTTGAACAAAATTAAAAACTAGCAAATCTTAAGTTAATTTTAAGTTTGCTTGTATATTATGTAATCATTAAATAAAGACCCCCTAACTTTATTTAATAGAAATCCTAAACTTTTCTTTTTCATAATAATCTCCCTTAACTCCACCCAATCAGGTGGAGTTTTTTTGCTCTATTTCAGGCTTTTAGAGAGTTTCCTAAACGTCGTTTTCCGATAAATTTCGGTAGTTTTCGGATTTTGGTCGGGGAATTGGCGGGGACTTTTTAGCGAATATGACTAAGAAATAGGTCTGTAGTCGTTTCAGTGAGTTCGTCCTCAACTTGGTTATAACGATCCGTCATATAGATTTTTGTATGGCCTAGTGCCTTCCCAAACTGCTCGGTTGGAACTCGTGAAATAATGTGAGGAAGTGGTACATCATATGTAAGTCTATCGTTTTATTTAGTGGATTAAAATGTTGGTTTGACTAATTTGAGTTGATGAGCGCCCATGTTCATTGATAGTGATGTAATCTTTTGTTTTCTTTGATAATTCCTAAGGTTCTCTTAATATTGAAAGTCTTATTGGACAAGGGAGTAAACTTTTGACAAAATTCGCGAACTGCGGGATAATAAAAGGGAATTAAGTATTGTGTCTATATCATAGGCTAGAAAAGACCCCAAGCTCACGACCAAATAAGCTTGGGGTCTTTTTGACACTAGTTATCCTTGTTTAGCCATTTATCGACTAATACTCTTCGAAAATCAAATTCAAACCACGTCAGCTTCACCTTACCGTATATATGTGACTGACTTCGTCAGTCTTATCTGCAACCTCAAAGCTGTGCTTTGAGCAACCTGCGGCTAGCTTCCTAGTTTGCTCTTTGATTTTCATTGAGTACAGGCGAAGAACGACACCGACCACAATTGGTCCGATGATAGTTTTGAGTACTAGTTCCATCATGGGCTATTTCACCTCCTTTCGTAGGCGGTGTAGCAGTGCCGTAGAATATTATATCTAAACTCGGGAGCTACCAAATTCGATGGCTTTTTTGTTTGTGGATTGGATTTTTGATATAATAGAGTCATGAGTAGAATTTTAGACAATGAAATCATGGGTGATGAGGAGCTGGTAGAACGTACCCTTCGTCCCCAATATTTACGTGAATATATCGGTCAAGATAAGGTCAAGGATCAGCTTCAAATCTTTATAGAAGCCGCTAAAATGCGTGACGAGGCGCTGGATCATGTTCTTTTGTTTGGCCCTCCAGGTCTCGGGAAAACAACCATGGCTTTTGTCATCGCCAATGAACTGGGAGTCAATCTCAAACAAACGTCTGGTCCCGTTATCGAAAAAGCCGGTGATCTGGTTGCGATTTTGAATGACTTGGAGCCAGGAGATGTTCTTTTTATTGATGAGATTCATCGCTTGCCCATGTCGGTGGAAGAGGTGCTTTACAGTGCTATGGAAGACTTCTACATCGACATCATGATTGGTGCGGGGGAAGGTAGTCGCAGTGTTCATCTAGAATTACCACCTTTTACCTTGATTGGTGCGACGACACGAGCAGGGATGCTCTCAAATCCTCTGCGGGCACGTTTTGGAATTACAGGTCATATGGAATACTATGCCCACGCTGACTTGACAGAGATTGTTGAGCGGACAGCAGATATTTTTGAGATGGAAATCACCCATGAAGCAGCTTCGGAGTTGGCCTTACGTAGTCGAGGAACTCCTCGTATCGCCAATCGTCTTCTCAAGCGCGTGCGAGACTTTGCGCAGATTATGGGTGATGGCTTGATTGATGATGTGATTACGGATAAGGCTTTGACCATGCTGGATGTAGACCATGAAGGCTTGGACTATGTGGACCAGAAAATTCTCCGCACCATGATTGAGATGTACGGTGGCGGTCCTGTCGGTCTAGGAACACTTTCTGTTAATATCGCGGAAGAACGTGAGACGGTTGAGGATATGTACGAACCTTACCTAATCCAGAAAGGCTTTATCATGCGGACTCGTTCAGGTCGGGTCGCGACAGCTAAGGCATATGAACATTTGGGATATGAATACATTGAAAAATAAGGCTGAAATCTTAGAATCTTTTAGAGAAAATCCTGATATGATGGCTATTCTGACTATTATCCGTGACTTGGAGTTGAAAGATTCTTGGTTGGCGGCTGGTTCGGTCCGAAATTTTATCTGGAATCTCTTGTCAGATAAATCCCCTTTTGACCGTGAAACGGATGTGGATGTGATTTTCTTTGACCCAGATGTGAGTTACGAAGAAACGCTGGCTATAGAGAACAAGTTGAGAGAGGACTTCCCTCAGTATCAGTGGGAGCTGAAAAATCAAGTCTATATGCATCAGCATAGTCCCCACACACCTCCGTATAGAAATTCCTGCGATGCCATGAGTAAGTATCCTGAACGTTGTACGGCAGTGGGACTTCGCTTGCAAGCTGACGCAACTTTAGAGCTCTTTGCGCCTTATGGTTTGGAGGATATTTTGAACTTTCAAGTTCGTCCGACTCCTCATTTTTTAGAAAATCAAGACCGAATGAAGCTCTATCAAAAGCGTTTATCTAAGAAAAACTGGCGAGAAAAATGGAAAAATCTCACAGTTAAAAATACTTAAGGAAACTTTAAGATAGGAGTTGTATACTTATCTCATAAGTTAAAAAGACCTTAACTTATACTCCTAAAACTTTTTCATAATAATCTCCCTATAAAAAATTAAGTCGCCCAATCAGGCGGCTTTTTTTGATGGATCAATGATTCGACATATAGTAGATTGAACCTAGAATAGTACGCTACGGATTTTAAAATATTTTTAGAAATTGATCTGACTTTTCTTTCTGGTCAATTTGTTTATATTTTATTTCATCCTACTGATTTTTTACAATAATATTTGATTTTTCAAAGGTGAACAGATGATTATTGGACAAAAAAGAATCTTACAATCAGGGAAAATCTACAAAAAGTTCAAGGTGTTTTTGTTAATCTATTTTCAACTTAATCTTTGGACAAAGAAGCCTATAGTGTGCTATAATAAAGTGTTATAGATTGAGCTCTATATCAAAAATTTTTTAAGACTACACCATTGCTTGTCAGGGTGAAAAAAGAGAAAATATCCATGTAACGTGGCTGTGTATCTTAAGGATGTTTTGGTATTTAGTTTTTTATAAAAAATGAACTCAAGGAGAAAAAACATGTTTTTTAGACGTCAGGAAGGACGATATAGAGAAACAGACCGAGTAACGAGGTATAAATTGATCAAGTCAGGGAAACACTGGCTTCGAGCATCTACCTCTCTTTTTGGTTTGTTCAAGGTTCTTCGTGGTGGTGTTGATACTGCTCAGGTGACAACTGAAGTTGTGGAAGATCGTGTCTCAACTTCTTTAACTGGGATAGATGTCCTCAAGGGGATAGTTGCCGCGGGGGCCGTTGTTGGTGGTGGAGTTGCCACTCATACGCAAGTCCATGCCAATGAACAGCTGGCTGTAGAGAAAGTCGTGGATGGTACTGACAATCTAGTGAATTCTGATCAGGTTGTTTTGGGAACTGTCAATAAAGATGAGGAGCAGCAAACGTCTGTTTCAACATCTACCTCTGTTAGTGAGAGTGTCTCAATCTCTGCTTCTACAAGTGCCTCTATTTCGGCCTCAACAAGTGCATCCGAGTCCGTAAGTGCCTCAACATCAGCTAGCACTAGTGCCAGTGTTTCATCTTCAACTTCAGCTAGTATCTCATCTTCATTGAACGATTCTGCCTCAACATCAGATAGTGCTTCGACTGTTGCAAGCAGTTCCCTCTCTGAGGTTTCGCATGTAGAAGGTTCACAGACGGCTCCTAGCGAAGATGCTATCAGTAACGACAGAGTATCAAGAACTACAGTAGACGCTAGCAATGTTGAGGTCAATCCTGATCTTTCTAGTTCTCTTTCAACTGCAGAAAACTTCACAAGTCAAAATGCGAGTCTGACAGCAACCACAACAGCGACTCTTGCTGCGACAACGACTGCAGAAGTGAGCGCTAAAAAGCAAGCAGAAGACCGTAAGAAACTGGCAGCACTTTCAGCAGAAATGGGAGAATACCTAGCTAAAGCCGTGGACCTTCCAGATACAAGCTCAGCCATTCTTAAGGTGAAATCTGCTATTGCTGAGATTGAGTCTGCTCTCAAGGATCCAAATGCTGACCTAGGAACAGTTGTCAAGACAGCTACTTCAGCTCGCAACTCTATCGCCAATGCGGTTTCACGTGCAACCTCTGGCCAACGTGATAGCCGTAATGGGAAACCAATGGCAACGGGAGAAAATCTCCGAGGCCTTTCTCCGATTGCAGTAAACAATCACACCACAGCTCAACTTGGTCAAGGTAGTTATTCAAGTTCAAATCGTGAGGTTGTCTGGACAATCAAAATGCATTCGCAGAGTCCGCTTAATTATGCAGGTCTGATCGCACAAGTGGATAGAAACACAACCATCACTCGTGTTCTTTTCAATGGAGAAGCCATGGAGAAACGTGGTGGATCTGGTAATGAATATGTATTCAATAAGCGCCATGATTTGAATGGGAACCTTGAAGCGACTATATTGGTGTATGCGACGGTAAACAATCGTTCTAACGCAGCTACTTTGAATGCTCAAGTGGCAACAAGCAGTCAACCGTTTACAAGCGCCAACACTTCAGGAAATTATAGTAGCTCAATGAGCTCAACCGTTACGACTGGTGAAGCAGGTTATAACCGTGCAGCATCTAAACCACCTACCATTAGTTTCCCTGCAGATGTCACCTATTATAATGACAATTCTATTTCCACAATCAACTTGTCGATGAGTGATGATAGGGGGTTGAAAACATTAGCTGCAGGACCTAATAATACAATTATTACAGGCTTGAATGCTCCTAATTATCCAAAGAGTAAACGGGGAGTCCTTGGTGATTTTGGTGTGTATAATCAATGGGGTGCGCTTCTCTATTATCCAAAGCTTTATACGGTAAATATGGGAGGTACGATTGGTCGAGACAATGGAACATGGAAGCCGTTTGCTACTGGCGCGCACATTCTTGAATATATTGTAACAGATACTGACAATCAAACCACTACGGCTCGGATGACTGTTCGTATCAAAGGTTTCAACGAACGTAACGAGCCTGTGAGTGGTGATACTGTTACGGTTAACAATCCGTCATCTTTGAGCGAGACTGAGAGAGCTCAAATTCTTGAAAACTTTAGGAACAATAGTAAAAATGCCACTATCCTCAACAGTTCTGATTACAAGAAAAATTCTGAAGGTAATCACGAAATAACGGTGTCTAATACGGGTGAAATCACTATTACTTATCGTGATAACACTGTGGATGTCGTTCGAGCTAGCGTAAGAGCTGAAACGGTACCTCCTGTGCCTGGTGTTACAGTGACGCGTGATGGCCAGACCATCCAAGCAACAGAGAGCCCAGACCCTAGCCGTGGGAAGGAACACATCGTCTATGCTGGTGATGACTTTACAGTTGATTTCACAGCGTATGATAATAGCGGGAAACTAAAAGAGTTTAAGATTATCTCCAAAGCGGACGCTAATCGACCTGCTTTAACAACCAACTTCTTCCAAGGTGATAATGATACAGGAGATGAGTATGGTAAAGGTGTGGTTGACCATCTAAATAGTGGCGATATCAATGCTACTGAGAGCAGTCCAGCTCATATCGTTGTAAAGGCCCATCTTAGGGATGATTTGGAGTGGAAGTCAGGAAATACTTGGCAACGAAATGCGGTTGCTACCGACCAAGTAAATAATCGAAATGTCACAACAGGAACTGGTAATGTTCGTATCACTCAAGGACAACTGAAAGACCGTCTTAAAGTGACCGATCCTGACTTTACACCTGTAGTAAATAAAAACAGTTTAACAGACAACGAAAAGATAGATGTCAAGAATGCCATCTACGCTAAGAATGATAAGACAATTCATCGCATCAAGGACATTGAAGTTGCAAACGATGGTACTGCGACGATTGTTTATAAGGATAATACTCGTAGCAATCCAATTTCACAGTCAGTGACAGTCAATGAACGACCAAAATTGGTGATTCCTTATAATAATGCTACGACTAAGGAAATTTATCTCTATCGCGGAGAAGAAGTTAATGTAACCTTTAGTGCAACTGATGATTCTGGTAAGATTTCTTCATTGAAGTTTGAAATGCAGGGAACCGCTGATAACGCTAGTGGGACTAACTATGCTGGCTATAGCGGAATGAATCGTTTAAATCCGATCACTAGCTTAACGAATCAAGCGGATGCAAAGATTACCCTTACAGGAACTCTAGGTAAAACTGTACCGTTAGGGCCATTTGAACGCTATTTAATGGCAACAGATGATAAAAACACATCTGATAGTGACCATGCTAAAAATGGTATTACCGACAATGGTTATGTCAAGTTTGTAATCAAAAGCCAGACTGATAAATATACTGCTGTAGCGAAGGCGTCGACTATTTATACCTATACTGGTGAAACGGCAACAGATTTAAACGATGCTACGAACTTTGTCCAGCTTGATGGCGGAGGACAGCTCCCTCAAGGAACGACTGTTTCATGGGTTAGTCGGATTGACAACACATCTGCTGGGACAAAAAGTGCAGTTGCACGGGTTACTTATTCTGATGGCTCTACTGATGATGTAACAGTTAACTATACTGTTTATCCAAAAGTAGAAGCTAAAACTTACAATGGTGTGAAAGGTCAATTTTATGCCTTTAAAGGAACGACAGGTGATAAGCTAAGTAAAGTTTCTGGAGGAGATTGGGCTAATAATATTGGTAGAGATTCTGATTTGTATACCAATCTTAATGAACTTCCAACAGGAACCAAATGGTCTTATAAATATAAGTTAAATAACACAGGGGCTGAACAAACAACTAATGTTGGAACTCCTACTTTTGGTGAAGTATGGTATACGACTAAAGAGGTTGTGAATCTGGAACCTGTCAGTCACCATACAACCTATACGCTAATTGCCACTTATCCAAAAGGACGTTTTGGGGATGTTTCAACAAGCAATCCAGCCTTGACAAGTCAGACAAGCTTTGATTATACAGTTGTTGATCCTGTAGCTAGACAAGAGTATGTTACAACTGTGGGAAATAAGGCTCCATTAGCAGAGATTATTAAAAATCCAGGAGAGGCACTTAAAAATTCGAATACAAGTGTAGCTTTCCCAACAGGAACAACCTTTAGTTGGGTCCAGGCTCCTGATGACGCTATGCTGGCAAACCCTGGGGTTTATACGAAAAAAGTTACAGTCACTCTTCCGCAAGGTTCCTATAGTGGAGCTCCTGGAAATAGCAGAACAGTAGACGTGACTATTAAGGTAAACCCACAAGCGCCAGTTATCTCAGTTAATTCTACCAATGAAACTGGTGGCTTGCCAAATCGTTCGATCGTTGTTACGAATGTCACACCTGGAGCTCTTGTAACCTTGACTTTAGCTGGGCATACATTTACCAAGACAGCTAAAGACAATGAAACAAGCGTTACCTTTGAACCTGCAAAATTGCAAGACGCATACGACGGCAACAATGGTCTTCTTCCGACAGGTAACGTAACTGTTAAACAAAGCAAGGTCTTTACAAATCCTAGCACTGGTGCAAATGAAACCTTGGAATCAGCTACAACGACGAAGACGATTACCAAGGAAACTGTAGCACCTGAAGTAACTTTTGAACTTTATATTAAGAACGATAAAACTGGCCTATGGGAAAAACAATCGATTAAGAATAATGTTCGTCCAGGAGTCAGTGGTTACGAAGTCTTCGCAGGCGACAAGATTAAAGTTGTTTTAACTGCTAAAGATAATAGTGGTAAGATTAAAACTCTGAAATTAAACGATGGAACTTCTGATATCAGTCGTATTTTCCAAGATGGCTATTCTTCAGATGATGATGCACTAGGAATTAAGGATATTACCACTGAAGCTTCGGCGACAACTCCAAAAGTGCTAGAGTACACTGCTACTTATGGAGAAAATGTACAGTATAAAGATGGAAACAAATGGACTCGTGGAACTAATGCTACAGACTTATCAGATAATACGGGTAGAGTAACGACTGTAGTAGCACAAGGGAAACTGAACGAAAAATTCCCAGGTGTTAAACCAAAAGATGCTGTCCAGGTTTCTAATCTAACTTCCTTGACTCGAAAAGACCTTGATAAGATTCTTAATGCAGTGAAGACGTCTAACCCTGCAACAGATTTCCGTATTAAATCGTACGATATTGATAGCAATGGAACTGTAACGATTACCTACAAAGATGGAACAAAAAATACAGTAACTCCTGATTTGTCAGATTCGGATCATAAGTCAGCATCAGCGTCAACCAGTGCGTCAGTGTCTGCTTCAACCAGTGCATCAGTAAGTGCAATGACCAGTGCATCTGAGTCAGCTTCAACAAGCGCAAGTCAATCAGCAAGCACCTCAGCTAGCCAGTCAGCATCGACAAGTGCGAGCCAATCAGCCAGCACGTCAGCAAGCCAAAGTGCTTCAACAAGCGCAAGTCAATCAGCAAGCACCTCAGCAAGCCAGTCAGCGTCAACCAGTGCGAGCCAATCAGCAAGCACGTCAGCAAGCCAGTCAGCATCAACAAGCGCAAGTCAATCAGCAAGCACGTCAGCAAGCCAAAGTGCTTCAACAAGCGCAAGTCAATCAGCAAGCACGTCAGCAAGCCAAAGTGCTTCAACAAGCGCAAGTCAATCAGCCAGCACGTCAGCAAGCCAAAGTGCTTCAACAAGCGCAAGTCAATCAGCAAGTACATCGGCTAGCCAGTCAGCGTCAACCAGTGCAAGCCAATCAGCAAGTACATCGGCTAGCCAGTCAGCATCAACAAGTGCGAGCCAATCAGCAAGCACGTCAGCTAGTCAGTCAGCAAGCACGTCAGCAAGCCAAAGTGCTTCAACAAGCGCAAGTCAATCAGCAAGCACGTCAGCAAGCCAAAGTGCTTCAACAAGCGCAAGTCAATCAGCATCGACAAGTGCGAGCCAATCAGCCAGCACGTCGGCTAGCCAGTCAGCATCAACAAGCGCAAGTCAATCAGCAAGCACGTCGGCTAGCCAGTCAGCATCAACAAGCGCAAGTCAATCAGCAAGCACGTCAGCTAGCCAGTCAGCATCGACAAGTGCGAGCCAATCAGCAAGCACATCAGCTAGCCAGTCAGCATCGACAAGTGCGAGCCAATCAGCAAGCACGTCAGCAAGCCAAAGTGCTTCAACAAGCGCAAGTCAATCAGCAAGTACATCGGCTAGCCAGTCAGCATCAACAAGTGCGAGCCAATCAGCAAGTACATCGGCTAGCCAGTCAGCATCAACAAGTGCGAGCCAATCAGCAAGCACGTCAGCAAGCCAAAGTGCTTCAACAAGCGCAAGTCAATCAGCAAGCACGTCAGCAAGCCAAAGTGCTTCAACAAGCGCAAGTCAATCAGCAAGTACATCGGCTA
>NZ_JASGZS010000032.1:0-19597 GCF_047465525.1 Streptococcus infantis
TTTATGTTTGGTCATAGTAGGCCTCATTTCTATCACAAACGTCTCACACTTAATTCCACCATAAAAATCCGTTTTAGACTAATTTCCACTTCAGTCAGGAAAGTGGAAGTTACTTTGAGAAATTACCTGTAACAGAAAGAAATATCAAAAATAAAAATTTCTCTTGCATTTTTTAAAAAATAGTGTATAATAGATGGGTATGCGTAAAGCATACTTGTGGGAGGTAAAAATCTCTAAATTACCGCCAAAACCACAAAGGAGGATTTAAAAATGGCTAAAAAAGTCGAAAAACTTGTAAAATTGCAAATCCCTGCTGGTAAAGCTACACCAGCTCCACCGGTTGGACCTGCTCTTGGTCAAGCTGGTATCAACATCATGGGATTCACAAAAGAGTTCAACGCTCGTACTGCTGACCAAGCTGGTATGATCATTCCAGTTGTTATCTCAGTATACGAAGACAAATCATTTACTTTCGTTACAAAAACACCACCAGCTGCTGTTCTTTTGAAAAAAGCTGCAGGTGTTGAAAAAGGATCAGGTACACCTAACAAAACTAAGGTTGCTACAGTTACTCGTGCGCAAGTACAAGAAATTGCAGAAACTAAGATGCCAGATTTGAACGCTGCAAACATTGAGTCTGCAATGCGTATGATCGAAGGTACTGCTCGTTCTATGGGATTCACTGTTGTTGACTAATCAATAACATCCCTATATAACCCGCAAGACTTCATCATTTCGAGAAGTGACGTGGGAGATGAAAATCGATTGAACCACTTACAAGGAGAATAGAAAATGGCTAAAAAAAGCAAACAACTTCGTGCTGCTCTTGAGAAGATCGACAGCACAAAAGCATACAGCGTAGAAGAAGCTGTAGCTCTTGCAAAAGAAACTAACTTCGCAAAATTTGACGCAACTGTAGAAGTTGCTTACAACTTGAACATCGACGTTAAAAAAGCTGACCAACAAATCCGTGGAGCAATGGTATTGCCAAACGGTACTGGTAAAACAGCTCGCGTTCTTGTATTTGCACGTGGCGCAAAAGCTGAAGAAGCTAAAGCTGCTGGTGCAGACTTCGTTGGTGAAGATGACCTTGTTGCTAAAATCAACGACGGTTGGTTGGACTTCGACGTAGTTATCGCTACACCTGATATGATGGCTCTTGTTGGACGTCTTGGACGTGTCCTTGGACCTCGTAACTTGATGCCAAACCCTAAAACTGGTACTGTAACAATGGATGTTGCTAAAGCAGTTGAAGAGTCTAAAGGTGGTAAAATCACTTACCGTGCAGACCGTGCAGGTATCGTACAAGCCATCATCGGTAAAGTTTCATTTGAAGCTGACAAGTTGGTTGAAAACTTCAAAGCATTCAACGAAACAATCCAAAAAGCTAAACCAGCTACTGCTAAAGGAACTTACGTAACAAGCTTGACAATCACAACTACTCAAGGTGTTGGTATCAAGGTTGACGTTAACTCACTTTAATTAGTAATAATTTAACATGAAAGGTTGAAGACAAGTTTGTCTCAACCTTTTTTCTATTAAAAAAATAAAAATACGTATAAACTTTCTAATCTATTTGATATTGTAAAGTATCTAGATAGAAAATTCAGAAAATTTGCTCTTTTCCCTTGAAAATTTTTGAAAAAATGGTATCATAGTAACAAGCTATTTTTAAGAGAAGAGAAAGGGGAACGATGGAGAAAATCATTTTAGACTCACCTAAGTCGGGATCGGATCTTGTTTTGGAAACACTTCGTGACTTAGGAATCGATACGATTTTTGGTTATCCTGGTGGAGCGGTACTTCCTTTATATGATGCTATTTATAATTTTAAGGGAATCCGCCATATTCTAGGTCGCCATGAGCAGGGCTGTCTTCACGAAGCTGAAGGTTATGCTAAGTCAACAGGAAAACTGGGTGTAGCAGTCGTCACAAGCGGACCAGGAGCTACAAATGCCATTACAGGGATCGCAGATGCTATGAGCGATAGTGTTCCCCTTTTAGTCTTTACTGGCCAAGTGGCACGTGCTGGAATTGGGAAAGATGCTTTTCAAGAAGCTGATATCGTTGGTATCACCATGCCAATCACTAAGTACAATTATCAGGTTCGTGAAACAGCAGATATTCCACGTATTATTACAGAGGCGGTACATATTGCGACCACAGGTCGTCCGGGACCAGTCGTCATTGACCTACCAAAAGATGTTTCTGCGCTTGAGACAGACTTCATTTACTCTCCAGAGATAGATTTACCAAGTTATCAGCCAACACTTGAGCCAAATGATATGCAAATCAAGAAAATCTTGAAGCAATTGTCTAAGGCTAAAAAGCCAGTCTTGTTAGCTGGGGGTGGTATTAGTTACGCTGAGGCTGCAGCAGAGTTAAATGAATTCGCAGAGCGTTATCAAATTCCTGTTGTGACAAGTCTTTTGGGACAGGGAACAATCGCAACTAGTCATCCACTTTTTTTGGGAATGGGTGGAATGCACGGTTCCTTTGCAGCTAATATCGCAATGACTGAGGCTGATTTTATGATTTCTATTGGTTGTCGTTTTGATGACCGTTTGACAGGAAATCCTAAGACTTTTGCTAAAAATGCAAAAGTAGCGCATATAGATATCGATCCTGCAGAAATTGGTAAGATTATCGCAGTTGATATTCCGGTTGTTGGTGATGCGAAAAAGGCCTTGCAGCAGTTGCTAGCTGAACCAATTGTTCGTAACAATACTGAAAAATGGATTGAAAAAGTTACCAAAGATAAGAACCGTGTTCGATCTTATGATAAGAAAGAACGTGTGGTTCAACCTCAAGCAGTTATTGAACGTATTGGTGAGTTGACCAAGGGTGATGCCATTGTCGTAACAGATGTTGGACAACACCAAATGTGGACGGCTCAATACTATCCTTACCAAAACGAGCGTCAATTGGTAACATCAGGTGGTCTAGGAACTATGGGCTTCGGAGTCCCAGCAGCTATTGGTGCTAAGATTGCCAATCCAGATAAAGAAGTTGTTCTCTTTGTCGGAGATGGTGGTTTCCAGATGACCAATCAGGAATTAGCAATCTTAAATATTTACAAGATTCCAATCAAGGTCATCATGCTAAATAATCATTCACTTGGGATGGTCCGCCAGTGGCAAGAAGCCTTCTATGATGGTCGAACTTCAGAGTCGGTATTTGAAACCTTGCCAGACTTTCAATTGATGGCTCAAGCCTACGGGATTAAAAATTATAAGTTTGATAATCCTGAAACTCTTGAGAAGGATTTGGAAGTCATCATGGAAGATGTACCAATGTTTATTGAAGTAGACATTTCTCGTAAAGAACATGTTTTACCGATGGTACCAGCTGGTAAGAGTAATCATGAGATGTTGGGGGTGAAGTTTAATGCGTAGAATGTTAACAGCCAAACTTCAAAACCGTTCAGGTGTTCTCAATCGCTTCACAGGAGTCTTATCGAGACGTCAAGTCAATATCGAAAGCATTTCTGTTGGCGCAACGGAAAATCCTAATGTATCACGAATTACCATTATCATTGATGTTGCCTCACATGATGAAGTGGAGCAAATCATCAAACAACTTAATCGTCAGATTGATGTGATTCGCATTCGTGATATCACGGATCAACCCCACTTAGAACGAGAAGTGATTCTTATAAAGGTTTCAGCTCCTGCTGAAAAACGTGCAGAAATTTTGGCTATTATCCAACCTTTCCGTGCAACAGTAGTCGATGTAGCTCCAAGTTCCATTACTATTCAGATGACTGGGAATGCTGAAAAGAGTGAAGCCTTAATTCGAGTGATTCGACCTTATGGTATTAAGAATATCGCTCGTACGGGTGCTACTGGATTTACCCGCGACTAAAAATCCAACTTAAATTTGTTAATCTAGCCTAACAGGCAATAAAAGTAGAAAAGAGAGAAAAAACTATGGCAGTTCAAATGGAATACGAAAAAGATGTAAAAGTAGCAGCACTTGACGGAAAAAAAATCGCCGTTATCGGTTATGGTTCACAGGGACATGCGCACGCTCAAAACTTGCGTGATTCAGGTCGCGATGTGATCATCGGTGTACGCCCAGGTAAATCTTTTGACAAAGCAAAAGAAGATGGTTTTGATACATACACAGTAGCAGAAGCAACTAAATTGGCTGATGTTATCATGATCTTGGCACCAGATGAAATCCAACAAGAATTGTATGAAGCAGAAATTGCTCCAAACTTGGAAGCTGGAAATGCTGTTGGATTTGCACATGGTTTCAACATCCACTTCGAATTCATCAAAGTTCCTGCAGATGTTGATGTCTTCATGTGTGCTCCTAAAGGACCAGGACACTTGGTACGTCGTACTTACGAAGAAGGATTTGGTGTTCCAGCGCTTTACGCTGTCTACCAAGATGCCACAGGAAATGCTAAAGACATCGCTATGGACTGGTGTAAAGGTGTTGGTGCAGCTCGTGTAGGTCTTCTTGAAACAACTTACAAAGAAGAAACTGAAGAAGATTTGTTTGGTGAACAAGCAGTACTTTGTGGTGGTTTGACTGCCCTTATCGAAGCTGGTTTTGAAGTCTTGACAGAAGCTGGCTATGCTCCAGAATTGGCTTACTTTGAAGTTCTTCACGAAATGAAATTGATCGTTGACTTGATCTATGAAGGTGGATTCAAGAAAATGCGTCAATCAATTTCAAACACTGCTGAATATGGTGACTATGTTTCAGGTCCACGTGTAATCACTGAACAAGTCAAAGAAAATATGAAAGCAGTTCTTGCGGACATCCAAAATGGTAAATTTGCCAACGACTTTGTAAATGACTACAAAGCTGGACGTCCAAAATTGACTGCCTACCGTGAACAAGCAGCTAACCTTGAAATTGAAAAAGTTGGTGCAGAATTGCGTAAAGCAATGCCATTTGTCGGTAAAAACGACGATGATGCATTCAAGATCTACAACTAATTTTTAAGAATATAAACAGAAGGCGAGTTGGGGGGAACCTAACTCGTTTTTTATCTTGAAAACTCATCGAGGAGGAGATTATGCTAAGTGCAAAAGATGTGGTGAAAGCCCACAAGATTTTGAATGGTGTAGTAGCCAATACACCACTTGACTACGATCATTATTTATCCGAAAAATACGGAGCGAAAATTTATCTTAAAAAGGAAAATGCTCAACGTGTCCGTTCATTTAAAATTCGTGGGGCTTATTACGCTATTTCCCAATTGACAAAAGAAGAGCGTGAACGTGGTGTAGTGTGTGCTTCAGCGGGAAATCACGCTCAAGGAGTTGCCTACACATGTAATGAGATGAAGATTCCTGCAACAATCTTTATGCCAATTACGACACCTCAACAGAAAATTGGTCAGGTTCGTTTCTTTGGTGGAGATTTTGTTACGATCAAATTAGTAGGGGATACTTTTGATGCTTCAGCCAAGGCTGCTCAAGACTTTACCGTAGCTGAAAATCGTACTTTTATTGACCCCTTTGATGATTCCTATGTTCAAGCTGGTCAGGGTACGGTAGCTTATGAAATTTTAGAAGAAGCTCGTAAAGAATCTATTGAATTTGATACTGTCTTGGTACCTGTTGGAGGCGGAGGTCTCATTTCAGGTGTTTCTACTTATATTAAAGAAACAAATCCTCAGATTGAGGTCATTGGAGTAGAGGCTGAAGGTGCTCGTTCGATGAAGGCTGCCTTTGAAGCTGGAGGACCGGTTAAACTTAAAGAAATTGACAAGTTTGCGGATGGAATTGCTGTGCAAAAGGTAGGACAGTTGACCTATGAAGCAACACGCAAACATGTAGAAACTCTTATCGGTGTAGATGAAGGCTTGATTTCTGAGACCTTAATTGATCTTTATTCTAAACAAGGTATCGTAGCAGAACCTGCGGGTGCTGCTAGTGTTGCAGCTCTAGAAGTATTATCCGATTATATTAAGGGCAAGACCATTTGTTGTATCATTTCTGGAGGGAATAATGACATCAACCGTATGCCAGAGATGGAAGAACGTGCCTTGATTTATGATGGTATCAAGCATTACTTTGTAGTGAATTTCCCACAACGTCCGGGAGCACTTCGAGAGTTTGTAAATGATATCTTAGGACCTCATGATGATATTACTCGTTTTGAATATATCAAACGAGCTAGCAAGGGAACTGGTCCAGTACTAATAGGGATTGCACTTGCTGATAAACATGATTATGCGGGATTGATTCACCGGATGGAAAAATTCGACCCGTCTTATATTAACTTGAATGGGAATGAGACCCTATATAATATGCTTGTTTAATATGCTATGAAATTTTTATCATATTATTTGCCTAACCTATTTACTAGTGCTATAATGTAAGTGAAGAAAGGGGGAGATTCCCATGGTTTTAAAAGTTATACTTGTTCTAATTATTCTAATGCTTATTGTAGGAGCTATATTAATGAGCTCAATCTATGTTGTTCGACAACAATCAGTAGCTATCATTGAACGATTTGGTAAGTATCAAAAATTGAGCAATAGTGGTATTCACCTAAGAGCACCATTTGGGATTGATAAAATTGCAGCTCGTGTCCAACTGCGTCTCTTGCAAAGTGAAATCGTTGTGGAAACCAAGACTCAAGATAACGTATTTGTGACGATGAATGTTGCGACACAGTACCGAGTAAATGAACAAAATGTTACAGATGCTTACTATAAACTAATGAGACCTGAGGCTCAAATCAAATCTTATATTGAAGACGCATTGCGCTCATCAGTTCCTAAGTTAACTTTGGATGAATTGTTTGAGAAAAAGGATGAAATTGCATTAGAAGTTCAAAAACAAGTAGCGGAAGAAATGTCAACGTATGGGTACATTATCGTCAAAACGCTCATTACCAAAGTAGAGCCGGATGCGGAAGTCAAGCAATCAATGAATGAAATCAATGCTGCTCAACGTAAGAGAGTAGCAGCACAAGAATTGGCCGAAGCAGATAAAATTAAGATCGTAACAGCGGCCGAAGCAGAGGCAGAAAAGGATCGCTTACATGGTGTGGGGATCGCAGAGCAACGAAAAGCAATTGTTGATGGACTTGCTGATTCTATTAAAGAGTTAAAAGGAGCCAATGTTGAATTAACTGAAGAGCAAATCATGTCAATTTTGTTAACTAACCAGTATTTAGATACATTGAATAATTTTGCAGAAAAACAAGGTAATAATACAATTTTCTTACCAGCAAATCCTAACGGAGTTGAAGATATACGAACCCATATATTATCGGCTTTAAAAGCCAAGTAAACTAAATCTTAACGTCTTATTTGATTGGATATATGTTTTTTTATTGACAAATGCCATAAAAACGTATACAATTAAATATCGTAAAGAATAAAATAGGAGAAAAACATGGCTAAGACTAACTTTGAAAAAGTAGAATCAGTTGTTAGCTGGGTTCGTGATAAGAAGATCACTGGTTATCGTATTTCTAAAGAAACGAATGCACGTGAAATGTCTATCATTGCTCTAGCTCAAGGACGTGCAAAAGTTAAAAATATTTCCTTTGAAACAGCCCTTGGATTAATTGATTTCTATGAAAAAAATCATGAAAAATTTGAAGATTAATCTTTGGATACAAGCAGACTCTAATTAGGGTCTGCTTTTATTTATGGAACGGCGAAATAGTTATGCTATGACCTGCTCAACAAATCTATTTGTTAGGATGAACTAGATTGACAGGAGAGGAGTAATCTCACTCATGAAAATCAAAGGTAATACTCTTCGAAAATCAAATTCAAACCACGTCAGCGTCGCCTTACCGTACACAAGTACAGCTTGCGGTTAGCTTCCTAGTTTGCTCTTTGATTTTCATTGAGTATAAGATTAGTAAGATAGCCCTCAACAATACTTGCTCAGGAAACAGAAGAAGGGATAAAAGTGATTTTTAAAGTATATAAAAAGAGGTCGGAATAAAAAACTCCGACCTTGATTTTTATGTTTATGAGCCTTTGACTCAATGTTGATTGGGGATTGAATAGGAAAAAAACTCTTGGTTGATGAGGTTTATCCAACCGCTTTTGTCTTATCCTAAATAGCGTTGTAAAAATTCTCTTGTACGTTCCTCTTTAGGATTTGTAAATAAATCTTCAGGTTTGCCTTCTTCTGCAATAACACCTTTGTCCATAAAGATGACACGGTGTGATACGTCACGAGCAAATTCCATTTCGTGGGTTACAACGATCATTGTCAAGCCTTCTTGAGCTAGTTCTTGCATGATTTTTAGAACTTCACCGACCATTTCAGGGTCAAGGGCTGAAGTAGGCTCGTCAAAGAGAATGGCATCAGGATTCATGGAAAGCGCGCGAGCAATGGCTACACGTTGCTTTTGACCACCAGAAAGTTGTTTTGGTTTAGCTTGCCAGTAGCGCTCTCCCATGCCAACTTTTTCAAGGTTTTCTTTAGCAATTTTCTCTGCTTCTGATCGTTCACGTTTGAGAACGGTTGTCTGTGCAACAATTGTATTTTCAAGAACGTTGAGATTTTCAAAGAGGTTAAAGGATTGGAAAACCATGCCTAGTTTTTCACGATAGTGAGTGAGGTTATACCCTTTTTCAAGTACGTTTTCACCGTGATAAAGGATTTCACCTTCAGTTGGTGTTTCGAGAAGGTTGATAGAACGTAGGAAGGTTGATTTACCACTACCGGAACTACCGATGATAGAAATCACTTCTCCTTTATGAATAGTTAAAGAGATGTCTTTTAGGACCTCGTTTTGCCCGTAGGATTTTTTGAGGTGTTTGATTTCAAGGATTGGTTGACTCATTATTTCAAATCCTCCGTTTGCATTTGGTTAGCACCTGTCGTGTAGGTATCCATATCCATACGTTTTTCGATGAAGCGTAGGATACGCGTTACTGTGAAGGTGAGGACAAAGTAGATAACTGCGATGATGGTAAAGGTTTGGAAGTACTGGTAGGTTTGTGTTGCTACTGTATTTCCTGAGAAGTAAAGTTCTACAACAGAGATAACGTTCAATACAGAAGTATCCTTGATGTTGATGACGAACTCATTACCAGTCGCTGGTAGAATATTTCGAACAACTTGAGGCAAAACAATCTTACGCATGGTCTGGTTATGAGTCATACCAAGTGCAGTTGCTGCTTCAAATTGTCCCTTATCAACAGCTAGGATACCACCACGAACAATTTCAGTCATGTAAGCACCAGTGTTGATCGAAACGATAAAGATAGCAGCTAGCGTACGGTCTAGGTTGATCCCGAAAGCTTGAGCAGTTCCATAGTAGATAACCATAGATTGTACAATCATAGGTGTTCCACGGAAAATTTCGATATAGATATTGAGAATCCAACCGATTAGTTTTTGGATACCAAAGATAAATTGGTTTTCAGATAGAGGTGCTGTACGGAAGACACCGATAGCAAGACCGATAGCGAGACCAACGATGGTACCGATAATTGAAATGAGAAGGGTAATACCAGCACCACGCAAGAGTTGTTGCCAGTTTTCAGTCAGAATTTTAGCGACTTGACCAAAGAAATTACTGTTGCTTTCTTCTGTCGTTGTAGATTCTGCTGGTTGCTCTTTAATCATACGATCCATGAGCGCAACTTGTTCATCTTTAGAAATGGTTTCAATACTGGCGTTGATTTGGCTGATACGGTCATCATCTTTACGAAGTCCAATAGCGATAGACGTATCTTCTTCACCAGTTTTAAAACCAGGTTCAGGCTGAATCATTTTGAACTTAGCGTTTGCTGATTCGGCAGTTAGGGCTTCAGGACGTTCAGAAACGTAGGCATCAATGACACCAGCTTCAAGAGCTTGACGCATTTGGGCGAAATCTCCCATGGCAGTTTCCTTCTGAGCGCCTGAGATTTGTGAAATCAAATCATAAAGGTAAACACCTTGTTGAGAAGTGATTTTTGCTCCGCTAAAGTCCTCTAGTGATTTGGCGTTTGCATAGGCAGAATCCTTTTTGACCAAAAGTACTGGTTCGCTAGTATAGTAGCTGCTTGAAAATGCAATTTCTTGTTTGCGTTCAGCAGTTGGGCTCATACCTGCAATGATCATATCAATCTTACCAGAAGTAAGGGCTGGGACAAGTCCTTCCCACTTGGTTTTAACAACCAAGGGCTCTTTGCCTAGGTCCTTAGCAATCTTTTTAGCTATTTGGACGTCGTAACCATTAGCATATTGGTTGGTTCCATCGATTTTGACAGCGCCGTTACTGTCGTCATCTTGAGTCCAGTTAAAGGGTGCGTAGGCTGCCTCCATACCGATACGTAAATATTCATCGGCTTGGACCTGGCTAACTAGTCCTAAAGTAAGGGCCAGGCTAGCAAGGATAGTTAAGCATAATTTTTTCATGTTTTCTCCTATTTCTAGTCTAAAATTGCTTCTCTCTATTGTATCGAAAAAGCGGAACTTTTTCAATCTTAGTAAACCCTTACTTGTAAAAAAATGATATAATGAGAAAAAGGTCAAAAGAGGCTATATTATGAAAAAAAGATGGTTAATAGTACTTATATTTACTTGTCTGATAATTGTTCCAAAATTGGTTTTTGCCGTGGATTTCAGCATTCCATCCTATAAAGGAGAACTGTATATTCATGCAGACAATACAGCGGAATTTAGGCAGAAGATAGTTTACCAGTTTGAGGATGATTTTAATGGTCAAATCGTGGGACTTGGTCGTGCAGGCAAGATGCCTAGCGGGTTTGAAATTGATCCTCATCCAAAGGTTGAGGCCTCGAAAAACGGTTATAAAATCGAAAATCTTACTAGCGAAGTGACAGAAGAAACGAATGGTTATACTGTTAAAGTCTATAATCCAGGTCAGGAAGGGGACAGGGTTGAAGTGGAACTTACCTGGCAATTGAAAAACCTTCTTTTCTTATATGATGATATCGCTGAATTAAATTGGCAACCCTTAACAGACAGTTCGGAATCTATTGAAAAGTTTGAGTTTCACGTAAGCGGAGAGAAGGGGGCTGAAAAACTCTTTTTCCACACAGGTCAACTTTATAGAGAGGGAAGTATTGAACAGAGTGGTCATGACTATACTATTCGCTTAGACAATCTTCCGTCTAAGCGCGGAGTTGAGTTGCATGCCTACTGGCCTCGAACCGATTTTGCTAGCGCTATGGATCAGGGCTTAAAAGGGAATCGTTTAGAAGAGTTTAATAAGATAGAAGAGTCGATTGTTAGAGAAAAAGAGCAGAGTAAACAACTCGTTACTTGGGTGTTTCCTTCAATACTTTCCATCTCCTTGTTATTGAGTACTTGCTTCTATTTCATCTATAGAAGAAAAACCACTCCTTCAGTCAAATATGCCAAAAATCATCGTCTCTATGAACCGCCGATGGAATTAGAGCCTATGGTTTTATCTGAAGCTGTTTACTCGACCTCCTTGGAGGAAGTAAGCCCTCTAATCAAAGGAGCAGGCAAATTCACCTTCAACCAGCTTATTCAGGCTACCTTACTAGATGTAATCGACCGTGGTAATGTCTCTATTATTTCAGAAGGAGATGCAGTTACTTTAAGGTTGGTAAAAGAAGATGGCTTGGCAAGCTTTGAGAGGACCTGTCTAAATCTGGCCTTTTCAGGTAAAAAAGAAGTTGCTGTTTCCGATTTGTTTGCAGATTATAAGGTATCTGAGAGCCTTTATCGTGGAGCGAAAGCTACTGATGAAAAACGGATTCAAACAAAAGGCCGTAAGCTCAAATATTCTTTTGAAAGAGCATTGAAAGAGATGCAAGAAGGGGTGAAGGACCGAGTCTCTTTCTTGGGGCTACCAGCTTATTATCGTCCCTTGACTAGCGGGGAAAAGGTCTTGCAAGTGAGTATGGGTGTTTCTACTATTTTCCCACTAATCATCGGATTTGGTTTGTTCTTGTACAGTTTGGACGTTCATGGCTATCTTTACCTCCCCTTGCCAATACTTGGCTCATTAGGTTTAATGTTGGCTGTTTTCTATTATTGGAAGCTTCGACTAGATAATCGTGATGGTGTCCTAAATGAAGCAGGAGCAGAGGTCTATTATCTTTGGACGAGCTTTGAAAATATGTTGCGTGAGATTGCACGACTGGATCAGGCAGAGTTGGAAAGTATTGTAGTCTGGAATCGTCTACTGGTGTATGCAACCTTGTTTGGCTGTGCTGACAAGGTGAGCCATTTGATGAAGGTTCACCAGATCCAAGTTGAAAATCCAGATATCAATCTCTATGTAGCCTATGGCTGGCATAGCATGTTTTACCATTCAACAGCGCAAATGAGCCATTATGCCAGTGTCGCAAATACGGCAAGTACTTACTCAGTATCTTCTAGTAGTGGAAGTTCTGGTGGCGGATTCTCTGGAGGCGGTGGCGGCGGCAGTATCGGCGCCTTTTAAAGAAAACTAAACACAGCTTATAAAAGTATGATATAATGGAGGATAGAAAAAGGAGTAATCTATGTATCTTATTGAAATTTTAAAATCTATCTTTTTTGGGATTGTTGAAGGAATTACGGAATGGTTGCCGATTTCAAGTACTGGTCACTTGATTTTGGCAGAAGAGTTTATCCAGTATAAAGATCAAAATGAAGCTTTTATGTCTATGTTTAACGTAGTCATTCAACTGGGTGCTATCCTAGCCGTTATGGTTATCTACTTTAACAAACTTAATCCTTTCAAACCAGGTAAGGATAAAGTGGAAATCCGTAGAACTTGGCAGTTATGGTCCAAAGTTTTTGTAGCGACTCTTCCTCTTCTTTTAGTCTTTAAGTTTGATGATTGGTTTGATACTCACTTCCATAATATGGTTTCAGTAGCCATTATGTTGATTATTTATGGGGTTGCCTTTATTTATCTTGAAAAACGCAACAAAGCGCAAGCAATTGAGCCAACAGTCACAGAGCTAGACAAGTTGCCTTATAAAACGGCCCTCTATATCGGACTTTTCCAAGTCTTGGCCCTTTTACCAGGGACTAGCCGTTCCGGTGCGACTATCGTTGGTGGTTTGTTAAATGGAACTAGTCGTTCAGTAGTAACTGAGTTTACCTTCTACCTAGGAATTCCAGTTATGTTTGGAGCCAGTGCTTTGAAGATTTTTAAATTCATCAAGGCAGGAGAAGTTTTGAGTTTTGGTCAATTCTTCTTGCTCTTAGTAGCCATGGTAGTAGCTTTTGCAGTCAGCATGGTTGCCATTCGTTTCTTGACCAGCTATGTTAAAAAACACGACTTTACGATGTTTGGTAAATACCGTATTGTCCTTGGTAGTGTCTTGCTACTTTATAGCTTTATTCGATTATTTGTATAAGAAAAAAACCTTGAGGGAAGCTTCCTTCAAGGTTTTAAAATCCAGTCACAGTGACACCCAATAAGCGAACGTCTTTATCTTTATCTGCCAGAGATTCGTAAAGTTGGATAGCCATTTGTGAAATAGTTTCAGCATCTTGGATCTTTTGAGATAAGCTTTTCCGCTTAGTCATTGTAGAAAAGTCAGCATAGCGGATTTTTAAAATAACAATCTTTCCAGATTTTTCATGTTTTTGAAGACTTAGGGCAACTCTTTCCGAAAGGAGAGTTAGCTCTTTTTTGATATCCTCTTCTAGATTGAGAATTTTACTATAAGTTTTTTCTTTTCCGATAGACTTACGAATGCGATTGGATTTGACGGGAGAATTATCGATGCCACGAGCCTTGCGATACAGGTCAAAACCGAGTCTACCAAAACGATCAATGAGACTAATTTCAGAAATTTTTAAAAGGTCAGCTCCTGTGAATACGCCCATTTGATGCAATTTCTCAACTGTTTTCTTACCTACACCGTGGAATTTAGCGATATCCATTTGTTTGAGAAAATCTTCAGCTTCATTAGGGAGAATAACTGTCAGACCTCGAGGTTTTTGGTAATCGCTGGCTATTTTAGCTAAGAATTTATTGTAAGACACACCAGCAGAAGAGGTCAAATGAAGTTCATTCCAAATATCTTGTTGAATTAGTCGAGCGATTTTAACAGCGGACTTGATGCCGAGTTTGTTTTCAGTCACGTCTAGATAAGCTTCATCGATACTCATAGGCTCGATATTATCCGTATAACGTTTGAAAATAGCTCGAATCTGTTGACCGACAGCAGTATATTTTTCGTAGTTTCCAGAAATGAAAACTGCTTGAGGGCAACGTTCATAGGCTTCTTTAGAACTCATGGCTGAGTGGATGCCAAATGCTCGTGCTTCATAGCTACAGGTAGAAACAACACCGCGACCACCAGTTTTTCTAGGGTCACTACCAATCACAACTGGCTTCCCTTTAAGTTTGGGATTGTCTCGAATTTCAACAGCAGCAAAAAAGGCATCCATGTCAATATGGATGATTTTACGAGATAAATCATTCATTAGTGGAAAAATCAACATGGAGAAACCTCTCAGTGCCAGTTTGTTTAATTTTATTATACTCTTTTTCTGAAAAAATGAAAATCAAAATAACCTCTTTCAAAAATATAATACAGTTTGTGGCATATTTCGGACTGTATTAGAAAAGAAAGTGTTAAAAAAGTGAGTTTTTAGTTGTTGAAATCGTTTACTGTGTGTTATACTGAATACATGAATGTAACAGATGACTGTTACTAGAAAGAAAAAAGAGGAATTAACATGGTTGTTAAGACAGTTGTTGAAGCACAGGACATTTTTGACAAAGCCTGGGAAGGCTTTAAAGGTGTTGACTGGAAAGAAAAAGCAAGTGTATCACGCTTTGTACAAGCAAACTACACTCCTTATGATGGAGATGAAAGCTTCCTTGCAGGACCAACAGAACGTTCACTCCACATCAAAAAAATCGTAGAAGAAACTAAAGCACACTACGAAGAAACTCGTTTCCCAATGGACACTCGTCCAACTTCTATTGCTGATATTCCTGCTGGATTTATCGACAAAGAAAACGAATTGATTTATGGTATCCAAAACGATGAACTCTTCAAATTGAACTTCATGCCAAAAGGTGGTATCCGTATGGCTGAAACTACTTTGAAAGAAAATGGATACGAACCAGATCCAGCTGTTCACGAAATTTTCACAAAATACGTAACAACTGTTAACGATGGTATCTTCCGTGCTTACACTTCAAACATCCGTCGTGCTCGTCACGCTCACACTGTAACTGGTCTTCCAGATGCATACTCACGTGGACGTATCATTGGTGTTTACGCACGTCTTGCTCTTTATGGTGCAGACTACTTGATGCAAGAAAAAGTAAACGATTGGAACTCAATCGAAGAAATCGATGAAGAAACAATCCGTCTTCGTGAAGAAATCAACCTTCAATATCAAGCATTGCAACAAGTTGTTCGCTTGGGTGATCTTTACGGAGTTGATGTTCGCAAACCAGCGATGAACGTTAAAGAAGCTATCCAATGGGTTAACATTGCCTTTATGTCTGTCTGCCGTGTGATCAACGGTGCGGCTACATCTCTTGGACGTGTGCCAATCGTATTGGATATCTTTGCAGAACGTGACCTTGCTCGTGGTACATTTACTGAATCAGAAATCCAAGAATTTGTTGATGATTTCGTTATGAAACTTCGTACAGTTAAATTTGCTCGTACAAAAGCTTATGACCAATTGTACTCAGGTGACCCAACCTTCATCACAACTTCTATGGCTGGTATGGGTAACGACGGTCGTCACCGTGTTACTAAGATGGACTACCGTTTCTTGAACACTCTTGACAACATTGGTAACTCTCCAGAACCAAACTTGACAGTTCTTTGGACTGACAAATTGCCATACAATTTCCGTCGCTACTGTATGCACATGAGCCACAAACACTCTTCAATCCAATACGAAGGTGTTACAACAATGGCTAAAGATGGATACGGTGAAATGAGCTGTATCTCATGTTGTGTGTCTCCACTTGATCCAGAAAACGAAGAACAACGTCACAACATCCAGTACTTCGGTGCCCGCGTTAACGTTCTTAAAGCTCTTCTTACTGGTTTGAACGGTGGTTACGACGATGTTCATAAAGACTACAAAGTATTTGACATCGAACCAATCCGCGACGAAGTTCTTGAATTCGAATCAGTTAAAGCAAACTTTGAAAAATCTCTTGACTGGTTGACTGACACTTATGTAGATGCATTGAACATTATCCACTACATGACTGACAAGTACAACTACGAAGCTGTTCAAATGGCCTTCTTGCCAACTAAACAACGTGCTAACATGGGATTCGGTATTTGTGGATTTGCCAACACTGTTGACACATTGTCAGCTATCAAGTACGCTACAGTTAAACCAATCCGTGACGAAAATGGCTACATCTACGATTACGAAACAATCGGTGAATACCCACGTTGGGGTGAAGATGACCCACGTTCAAACGAATTGGCAGAATGGTTGATTGAAGCTTACACAACTCGTCTACGTAGTCACAAACTTTACAAAGACGCAGAAGCTACTGTATCACTTTTGACAATCACATCTAACGTTGCTTACTCTAAACAAACTGGTAACTCTCCAGTTCACAAAGGTGTATACCTCAACGAAGATGGTTCAGTGAACTTGTCTAAACTTGAATTCTTCTCACCAGGTGCGAACCCATCTAACAAAGCTAAAGGTGGATGGTTGCAAAACTTGAACTCACTTGCTAGCCTTGACTTTGGTTACGCAGCTGATGGTATCTCATTGACAACTCAAGTTTCACCTCGTGCTCTTGGTAAAACTCGTGATGAACAAGTTGATAACTTGGTAACAATCCTTGATGGTTACTTCGAAAATGGTGGACAACACGTTAACTTGAACGTTATGGACTTGAACGATGTATACGAAAAGATCATGTCAGGTGAAGACGTTATCGTACGTATCTCTGGATACTGTGTAAACACTAAATACCTCACTCCAGAACAAAAAACTGAATTGACACAACGTGTCTTCCACGAAGTTCTTTCAATGGATGATGCATTGAGCTAAGATTCATAAATAGTAAATCGAAAACCAGTCATTTTGACTGGTTTTTTGGTATTAAAAAAATATTTAAAAAAAGTAGGTCAATTTTGGTCAAAACTATTGACTAATACTGACCAAAGTGATATACTAAGAACATAAGGATGAGAAAATCCTTAGAAAACATTGATTTTAAGGTGATTGTATAATTTATCTTAAGATCAAAGTATGGGTAAAACCTAGAAATGAGGTAAAACCTATGATGAACATTAGTATTTTTAGAATTCCAATTACAAAACCTGTATTGGATAAAGAAAAACCAGAAATTATACGTAGAGTAGCAAGTAGCTAGTCTAAATTTTTTAAAACAAAGGTCAGAGAAAGTCAAATTAATTCGACTAACTAATTTTGAAAACAAACGAGGTATGAAATATGAACAACAACTTTAATAACTTTAACAACATGGATGATTTATTTAACCAATTGATGGGCGGTATGCGTGGATATAGTTCAGAAAACCGTCGTTACTTGATTAACGGTCGTGAAGTAACTCCAGAAGAATTCGCTATTTACCGTCAAACTGGTCAACTTCCAGGCGAAGGAAGTGAACAAGCTCAATATGTTCAAGGTAAAGCCATGAAACAAGACGGTATTCTTGCTAAACTTGGACGTAACTTAACTGCTGAAGCCCGTGAAGGTAAGTTAGATCCAGTTATTGGACGTAATAAGGAAATTCAAGAAACATCTGAAATCCTTTCTCGTCGTACAAAGAATAACCCAGTTCTTGTCGGTGATGCTGGTGTTGGTAAAACTGCAGTAGTAGAAGGTTTGGCACAAGCCATTGTAAATGGTGATGTCCCAGCTGCTATCAAGAACAAGGAAATCATCTCAATTGATATTTCTGGACTTGAAGCAGGTACGCAATATCGTGGTAGCTTTGAAGAAAATATTCAAAACTTGGTAAAAGAAGTTAAAGAAGCTGGAAACATTATCCTTTTCTTCGACGAAATTCATCAAATCCTTGGTGCAGGTAGCACAGGGGATGGTCAAGGATCTAAGGGTCTTGCTGATATTTTGAAACCAGCTCTTTCACGTGGTGAATTGACAGTGATTGGGGCAACAACTCAAGATGAATATCGCAACACTATTTTGAAAAATGCTGCCCTTGCTCGTCGTTTCAACGAAGTGAAAGTTAATGCTCCATCTGCTGAAGATACTTTCAAGATTCTCCAAGGTATTCGTGATCTTTATCAACAACACCACAACGTTATCTTGCCAGATGAAGTATTGAAAGCGGCTGTTGATTATTCTGTTCAATACATTCCACAACGTAGCTTGCCAGATAAGGCTATCGACTTGGTCGATGTGACAGCTGCTCACTTGGCAGCACAACACCCAGTGACAGATGTGCATGCTGTGGAACATGAAATTGAAGAAGAAAAAGCTAAACAAGAAGCTGCAGCTGCTAAAGAGGATTATGAAGCGGCATTAAATGCAAAAATTCGTATCGAAGAACTTGAAAAGCAAATTGCTAACCATACAGAAGATCACAAGGTGACAGCGACTGTCAATGATGTAGCTGAGTCTGTTGAACGGATGACTGGTATTCCAGTGTCACAAATGGGTGCAACTGATATCGAACGTTTGAAAGATATGGGTCACCGTTTGCAAACGAAAGTTATTGGCCAAGACAAGGCTGTTGAAGCGGTAGCAAAAGCTATCCGTCGTAACCGTGCTGGTTTTGATGAAGGTAACCGTCCAATCGGTAGCTTCCTCTTTGTAGGTCCTACTGGTGTTGGTAAGACTGAGTTGGCAAAACAATTAGCGCTTGATATGTTCGGAACTAAAGATGCTATCATCCGTTTGGACATGTCAGAATACAGCGACCGTACAGCCGTATCTAAATTGATTGGTACAACTGCAGGTTATGTTGGTTACGATGACAACAACAATACCTTGACTGAACGTGTCCGTCGCAATCCATACTCAATCGTACTTTTGGATGAGATTGAAAAGGCTGACCCTCAAGTCATCACCCTTCTCCTTCAAGTCTTGGATGATGGTCGTTTGACAGACGGTCAAGGTAACACTGTAAACTTCAAGAATACGGTGATTATCGCAACTTCAAACGCAGGCTTTGGTTACGAAGCGAACTTGACAGAAGATGCGGATAAACCAGAACTCATGGATCGTTTGAAACCATTCTTCCGTCCAGAATTCTTGAACCGTTTCAACGCTGTGATTGAATTCTCACACTTGAGCAAGGAAGACCTTTCTAAGATTGTTGATTTGATGTTGATTGATGTCAATAAGACACTTGCTAAGAAAGAAATCGACTTGGCAGTGAGCGATGCAGCCAAAGAATACATGACTGAAGAAGGTTATGATGAAGTGATGGGTGTTCGTCCACTCCGTCGAGTAGTTGAACAACAAATCCGTGATAAAGTAACAGACTTCCATTTGGATAATCTTGATGCTAAACACCTTGAAGCTGACATGGAAGATGGTGTCTTGGTCATTCGTGAAAAAGCCTAAATCAAAAATTTGAAAATAAAAAGGAACCAGTTCAAAAGGAGCCCACTGAAAAAGTCATCCAATAGATGGCTTTTTTGTTATACTAGAGATGAGGTGAAATGATGCTTGATAATCAGTTAACTATGGATGTCAGTCCTTATTCTAGTTTGTATAATATCGTGGTT
>NZ_JASGZS010000033.1:0-18059 GCF_047465525.1 Streptococcus infantis
TTACTCAAAGTTAAGTGACGATAGCCTAGGAGATACACCTGTACCCATGCCGAACACAGCAGTTAAGCCCTAGAACGCCGGAAGTAGTTGGGGGTTGCCCCCTGTGAGATAAGGAAGTCGCTTAGCTTTAATCCGCCATAGCTCAGTTGGTAGTAGCGCATGACTGTTAATCATGATGTCGTAGGTTCGAGTCCTACTGGCGGAGTATGTAGACGTTCCTTGGAACGTCTTTTTTTATGTGACTTTCAGTCCGTCTCGCTCCGTTAGGTGCGAGACAAAAAAACCACCCGCTATGCGGGTGCGCATCGAAGGTTATACCAAAAAACTCCAAACGCGATACAATAAAGGTGTTCAAGCCAATTGTAAAGCGAAAGGAGAAAAATATGGCTCAAAAAGCACATAGTTTATCACACATAAAATGGATGTGTAAATATTACATTGTGTTCACCCCTAAGTATAGACGAAAAGAGATCTATAATCAATATCGAAGTAGTTTGGGAGAAATATTCCATAGATTATGTAGTTATAAAGGTGTTGAGATTATCGAGGGCCATTTAATGCCAGATCATGTTCATATGTTTGTAAGTATTCCACCTAGAATTAGTATTTCAAGTTTCATGGGATATTTACAAGGTAAAAGCGCTCTAATGATGTTCGATAAACACGCAAATCTGAAATATAAGTTTGGAAATCGACATTTTGGGGTAGAGGGATATTATGTGAGTACAGTTGACCTCAATAAGCCACAATAAAGAAATACATTCAGGAACAAGAGCGAAAAGATATTGCTTTAGATAAGTTGAGTGTAAAAGAATATGAAGATCCCTTTAGGGATAGTGGCAAGTAGTACATATGCCTCTTTGAGAGGCTTGTGACGAGTCAAATGCAATAAGGCTTGAACAACGTGAAAGCCAGCGTCTTTAGGCGCTGGCTGGTAATTTGGGCTTATAGCCCTGGTGCAAACCACCCGTTAGACGGGTGGTTATGATTTATCTTTCAGAGGTCATTTTTGTCTTTTTTTTGCCACTTTATTAATAGTTAATATCTTTTATAAGTTTGTTATATTTGATTCTTTTATTTTAAGTAATTTTGTAGTATATTTAATAGATTTCACACTCATTTAAAATCAAATAGTGCAGAAATTTCAATGTTTAAACATATATGTCTTAGTTTTTATTAAAAACTTTTTTTTGCCTTATTAGAATACGGTAAGTCCATCAATCGGATGATAAGTTTTCAAGTTTATACTTTGAGCACGATATTTATTAAGCAGGCTATTAATAAAAAGTGCTCTGTGATTTTAATTGAGTATCAGAAGTAATTCTTTAATGGATTGTGTGGGGTTGTTTTTTAGTTCTTATGATTCTTTTTTAATTAAGTTAGCTCCCATATTTTCTACAATAATTTTTCCTATAGCTCTTTTTTATTTTGAAATGTATTATTATATATCTGTTCTGTCAATTTTCTTTAACTGTTATTAATTTTACTATTCACAATAGTACATGATAGAAGTATCTTCCCTGGTTCTTCTATTTTTTTGTTATACTCATTTTATCAATAGAAATGGAGTTAAATAAAATGATTGAACAGATTTATGAACAATATCTTGATTTTTATGATGTTATTGAAAAGGAATATAGTAACTTAATAGATAATGATTTAGAATGGGAAGTTTTTCATCTTCGATTTTTACTCTATTATTTAGTTCGGTACAAGCTTGATACTATGCATCCTTTATTTTCTTACCACTATAGAGCTTGCTACCGTTTGTACATTGAACAGTTATTGATTTCAAATGACTGGGTTGGGGGATAATTTATAATTTTCATATTTCCGAACGATTTTATAGTTTTTTCTTTTCTTAATATAAATTTACAATATTTTTTTAATATTAATTTTCTAATTTTCTCTAATTCCCTAATGTTTCTGGTCTTTGGTCTTGAAAAAATTGAAAATCTTTATTATAATAAATTGTAAGATATAATTGCAGGTGAGATTCCTGCCATGTATGTGAGAAAGGAAGAGCCTGAGGGCTCAGACAAGATTATGACTTCAGTTGTTGTTGTAGGTACCCAATGGGGTGATGAAGGGAAAGGGAAGATTACTGACTTCCTTTCAGCGAATGCAGAAGTGATTGCACGTTACCAAGGTGGTGATAATGCAGGTCACACGATTGTGATCGATGGTAAGAAATTTAAGTTGCACTTGATTCCATCTGGGATTTTCTTCCCTGAAAAAATCTCTGTTATTGGTAACGGAATGGTTGTAAATCCTAAGTCACTTGTGAAAGAGTTGAGCTATCTTCATGATGAAGGTGTTACAACAGATAATCTACGTATTTCTGATCGTGCGCATGTTATTTTGCCGTACCATATCGAGTTAGACCGTCTGCAAGAAGAAGCTAAGGGTGAAAATAAAATTGGTACTACTATCAAGGGTATCGGGCCAGCTTATATGGATAAGGCTGCTCGTGTTGGAATCCGTATTGCGGATCTTTTAGATAAAGATATTTTCCGTGAGCGATTAGAACGTAACCTTGCTGAGAAGAATCGTTTGTTTGAAAAATTGTACGAAAGCAACCCTATTTCAATTGATGATATTTTTGAAGAATATTATGAATATGGTCAACAAATTAAGCAATATGTGACAGATACTTCGGTTATTTTAAATGATGCGCTCGATAATGGCAAACGTGTCCTATTTGAAGGTGCCCAAGGTGTCATGCTAGATATTGACCAAGGTACTTATCCATTTGTTACGTCATCAAACCCTGTTGCTGGTGGTGTGACTATCGGTTCTGGTGTTGGTCCAAGCAAGATTGACAAGGTTGTAGGTGTATGTAAGGCCTATACAAGTCGTGTTGGTGATGGTCCATTCCCAACTGAGTTGTTTGATGAAGTGGGAGAACGCATTCGTGAAGTAGGTCATGAGTATGGTACAACTACAGGTCGTCCACGTCGTGTAGGTTGGTTTGACTCAGTTGTGATGCGTCATAGTCGCCGTGTTTCTGGCATTACAAATTTATCTTTGAACTCTATCGATGTTTTGAGTGGTTTGGATACAGTTAAAATCTGTGTTGCTTATGATCTTGGCGGTCAACGCATTGACTATTATCCAGCTAGTCTTGAACAATTGAAACGTTGTAAACCTATTTATGAAGAATTACCAGGTTGGTCAGAAGATATCACTGGAGTACGTACTTTGGAAGATCTTCCTGAAAATGCACGTAACTATGTTCGTCGTGTTAGCGAATTGGTTGGCGTTCGTATCTCTACTTTTTCAGTGGGTCCTGGTCGTGAACAAACAAATATTTTAGAAAGTGTTTGGTCGTAAGAGATTTTTAAGATTTGTTTAAGATAGGTCGGGTATACTATAGACAGTTACAAGAAGACCTCCTAACTTGTTGTAACAAATATCCTAAACTTTTCTTTTTCATAATAATCTCCCTATAAAGTCACCGCATTCGGTGGCTTTTTTTGTCAGCTTTTAAGTCATATTTAGGTGGCTTCTTTACTTTTAAGACAAAGAAAAAAACAGTGGGACAGAAATCTTTAGACCAACTCTCGATTTGGTACACCCAGATCTGTGAGGTTTCAACCTTTTGGTAGATTAGTTGGAGAAAAGAAGTTTCGGTAAAAGGAGCTTTTTGAGTTCTAAAATACCAATAAATCGTTCAGTTGGCTAACACATCAAAGGCTCATAACTAAGCAAAAATGAGGTTGGGATTTTTGATCCCAGCCTCATCAGTGGACTATTTTCTTGAGAATTTGTAAGTTAGACAAACTTGAATTTTTTCTGAATCAGCTTACTTGATAAATTGATTGCCTGATTTATCACTTTGAAATAGGTTCATTTCATTCATAAAAGCATCTGCCTTTAGTTTATCTGTGATGATACTGACTCTGACTAGCTTATTTAGTTTTTTTTCATGTCCTTCTAAAAAAATAGGATTTCTAATTTTTATGCTTAACTTTACGCAATTAAAAGGACGCTTTTTAATGGTTATTTGTTCGATATCTTGAAGTCCAAATTGATAATGTAATAGGCTGTGGCCTCTACTGCTATAGGTATAATACTGAACAATATTGTTTTTATAAATTTCTAATTTTACTCCATTTATGAAGAGATAGTACCCCATAAACCATATAAGGAGGGGAGCATAAATTAGCACTATCGCCATAACAATCTTATCTGAAAAATCAGTATTATAAGCCATCAGGTGCTTTAGAATCCAGAGAACCATAACAGATAAAGATATTATGGATGGCCCCCCTACTCTATTAAATGTATCTTTATATGGAAACATCAAGGTAAGTTTTGGTTCATCCTGTAAAAATTCTAATTTCATTATTTACCCTTTCATCTTGTTTATTATTTAAATCTCAGGATAATCATCTCTTGGAGACTTATAGTTAAAAATGTTTCAATAGATTTGGACATTCAGTATCAGTTGTCTCTATTACTTTCAGTTCATGATTTCTGATGTTTCTCCCAATTTTGCTACTATTATACTCTTTTTAAAACTTTATTTCTACAATCCAGATATAGATTACTATCTATAGAAAAGTTAGTTACTGCAAATATTACAGAGCTCTTTTTTTGTCTAGGAAAACATGCTATAATGATAGAATTGATAGGCGAGAAAAGAGAGAAGCTATGGATTATACAGTTGAAGAAAAAGAAGCATTTATGAGAGAGGCCTTGAAGGAAGCAGAGATTGCTTTAGAGCATGATGAAATCCCAATAGGTTGCGTAATTGTAAAGGATGGAGAAATCATTGGTCGGGGGCACAATGCGCGCGAGGAATTGCAACGTGCAGTCATGCATGCAGAAATTATGGCTATAGAGAATGCTAATCTGAGCGAAGAGAGTTGGCGCTTGCTTGATTGTACGCTTTTTGTGACCATTGAGCCTTGTGTCATGTGTAGTGGGGCAATTGGGCTCGCCCGTATCCCTAAGGTAGTTTATGGGGCTAAAAATCAGAAATTTGGTGCAGCTGGAAGTCTGTATGATATCTTGACAGATGAGCGTCTTAATCATCGTGTAGAGGTTGAGACGGGCATTTTAGAGAGTGACTGTGCTAGCATTATGCAGGAATTTTTTAGAAATCGACGGGAAAAATAATTTCTCTTTTAAAATCTTTGGGAATGTGGTATAATAACTAATGGAGCAACAGTTCTGCGTGAAGCGGGTCAGGGGAGGAATCCAGCAGCCCTAAGCGAAGTGAATTGTGTGCTCTTTTTTGTGCTTTAAAGAAAATAGTTTAAGTATGGCTAAATAGGAATGAGTTTGTTAATAAAGGGGCAAATAAGTGACATTTGAAATATCTTTAAATTTTTTTGTATGATTTTATTATTTGCTTTTTGATAGGACACTTTTCTTTATTTTATATAGAAGATTTTTCGTGCTTTTTTCGAATAAATAAGATAAAATAGCCTAGAATAAAAGATTAAAAAGAGGGAAATATGAAAATTCGTGGTTTTGAATTAGTTTCTAGTTTTACAGATGAGAGTTTGCTACCGAAGCGTGAGACAGCACATGCAGCTGGTTACGACTTAAAGGTTGCGGTACGTACGGTCATTGCTCCAGGTGAGATTGTCCTTGTTCCAACAGGGGTTAAGGCCTATATGCAACCGACTGAGGTTCTCTACCTCTATGATCGTTCTTCAAACCCTCGTAAGAAGGGTTTGGTTTTGATTAACTCTGTGGGTGTCATTGATGGGGATTACTATGGTAATCCTGGAAATGAGGGACATATTTTTGCTCAGATGAAAAACATTACTGACCAAGAAGTGATTCTTGAAGTTGGGGAACGTGTGGTTCAGGCTGTCTTTGCTCCATTTTTGATTGCGGATGGAGATGAAGCAGACGGCGTTCGGACTGGTGGATTTGGATCAACTGGGCACTAAGATGAAGATTATCTTTGTACGTCATGGGGAACCAGATTATAGTATGCTTGATAAACTTGAAAATCCGCAACTCTATAGTGGTTTTGGTCGTGATTTAGCACCATTGACAGGAAAAGGTCGCAGTCTGGCAAAAGAAGTTGCTAAAACTGCATGTTTTGGAAAGGCAGAGATTATTATTTCATCGTCTGTGACGAGGGCTTTAGAAACAGCACATTATATAGCAGTTGAAACAGGATTGGACTTATTTGTGGAGCCGTTTTTTCATGAGTGGCGTCCAGACTTAGATGGCACTAACTCTGATTTAACTAGTGTATTGGTAGCTCATGAATATTATCTAAAACATCAAGGAGCTTTATCTGAAGATTCTCCTTATCGCTATGAAACTGATCTAGAGATGCGTCATCGTTTTTTAACAGCTTTGGAAAAATATAAAAATTATAAAACTATTATCATTGTAACTCACGGAATGCTCATGCGCCAATTTGTACCAGACGAGAAGATTGATTTTTGCCAAGTGATTGAGTGTGAGATAGAGATATAGAAAGAAGCACAATGAAATGAGCTATAAGGATTTTCAAGCTTTTACCGCAGAGAATTGTCAAGGGTATAAGAAGGTGTATGAGATTAGTATTGGAGGTTTTCTTTACTTGGCTTTTCTTCCAGTAGACTATCAAAAAATCCTTTGCATTTCTTCAGAATATATGTCCATCATCGATAGTGAAAAAAATCAAGTCACTCCAATAGATGGAGATTACGATGAGATAGAGTTAGTAGCTATGTGTGATGGTTACGACTCTCCTATCCCTATCGCTGGACAATATGGTGGAAGCCTTCCTTTGTATAATGGTAAAGACATCCGAGTGACAATGGATAAAGACCAATCTGAAGAATATCCGATTTTAACCATTTATTGGGAAGAGAATAAAGAAACTAGGACTCAAATTTATAAAGGTTATTTACCCTATATTTTTGGATTTAGTCCTGATGGGGAGTATTATGTCCATGCGGATGATGGTGGACTGATTGTTCTGAAAAGAAATAGTTACTGATTTGGAAAATTAATAAGAGATTTTAAAATGAAAGGATTAGAATCATCGCAAAGAAAAAAGCGACATTTATATGTCAAAATTGTGGGTATAATTCCCCTAAATATCTAGGGCGCTGTCCTAACTGTGGTTCTTGGTCTTCCTTTGTCGAGGAGGTCGAGGTCGCAGAGGTCAAGAATGCCCGGGTGTCCTTAACAGGTGAGAAAACCAAGCCCATGAAACTGGCTGAAGTAACTTCCATCAATGTCAATCGAACCAAGACTGAGATGGAGGAGTTTAACCGAGTTCTTGGTGGAGGTGTGGTACCAGGAAGTCTTGTCCTTATCGGTGGGGATCCTGGGATTGGAAAATCAACCCTGCTCTTACAAGTTTCAACCCAGCTGTCCCAAGTGGGAACAGTTCTCTATGTCAGTGGGGAGGAGTCTGCTCAGCAAATCAAGCTACGAGCAGAGCGCTTGGGTGATATTGATAGTGAGTTTTATCTCTACGCAGAGACTAATATGCAGAGTGTTCGCGCAGAGGTGGAGCGAATCCAGCCAGACTTCCTCATTATTGACTCTATCCAGACCATCATGTCTCCTGAGATTTCTGGAGTTCAAGGATCTGTTTCTCAGGTGCGTGAGGTGACTGCAGAACTCATGCAGCTTGCCAAGACCAATAACATCGCTATCTTTATTGTCGGGCATGTGACCAAGGAAGGAACCTTGGCGGGTCCTCGTATGTTGGAGCATATGGTGGATACGGTTCTTTACTTTGAAGGGGAACGCCACCATACCTTCCGGATTCTAAGAGCAGTCAAAAACCGTTTTGGATCGACAAATGAGATTGGGATTTTTGAGATGCAATCAGGTGGCTTGGTTGAGGTGCTCAATCCTAGTCAAGTTTTCCTAGAAGAACGTTTAGACGGAGCGACCGGTTCGTCCATCGTGGTGACCATGGAAGGAACCCGTCCTATTCTTGCGGAGGTTCAAGCCTTGGTAACACCGACTATGTTTGGGAATGCCAAGCGGACTACAACAGGTCTTGACTTCAATCGCGCCAGCTTGATTATGGCTGTTTTGGAAAAACGGGCAGGTTTACTTCTCCAAAATCAGGATGCCTATCTCAAATCTGCTGGTGGTGTCAAATTGGATGAGCCTGCCATTGACCTGGCTGTTGCGGTTGCAATTGCGTCAAGCTACAAGGACAAGCCAACCAATCCCCAGGAATGTTTTGTAGGAGAATTAGGTTTGACTGGAGAAATTAGGCGCGTAAATCGTATCGAGCAACGGATCAATGAAGCAGCGAAACTTGGTTTTACAAAGATCTACGTACCGAAAAATTCCTTGACTGGAATCAAACCGCCTAAAGAAATTCAGGTGATCGGAGTGACCACTATCGGAGAAGTCTTGAAAAAAGTATTCTCCTAATAGTTGTACTCAGGTTTAGATTACTAATTATTTTATTGCTAACATTTATTAAAAACAAGGAGGAATTTCTGATGAAATTTTCTATGGATAGTCAAATGCAATTTCCTTTGGTAGAGTTATCGCTCAACCAAGGAGAAACAGTCTTTATCCAGCGCGGTAGCATGGTTTACCACACACCTAATGTCAGCCTCAATACCCAACTTAATGCGAGTGGTTCTGGTTTGGGGCGTTTTGTCAAAGCTGTAGGACGTTCTATGGTTTCTGGTGAAAGTACCTTCATTACTCAAGCTATTGCAGAGTCTGACAACGGACATCTTGCTTTAGCACCAGATACTCCTGGTCAAGTGATTGCTCTTGAACTAGGCGAAAAGCAGTATCGATTGAATGATGGGGCTTTTCTAGCTCTTGATGGGACGGCTTTCTATACAATGGAGCACCAATCTATTGGGAAAGCACTGTTCGGAGGGCAAGGTGGTCTTTTCGTAATGACTACTCAAGGTCAGGGAACTCTTTTGGCCAATGCTTTTGGCTCTATTAAGAAAATTGAGCTACAAAACCAAGAAATAACCATCGACAATGCCCATGTGGTAGCTTGGAGTCAATCTTTGGACTATAATATCCACTTAGAAAATGGCTTCTGGCAGTCTATTGGTACAGGCGAAGGAGTGGTGAATACCTTCCGAGGTACCGGTGAGGTCTATGTACAAAGTCTCAATCTTCAAAGCTTTGCAGGCTCTCTTAACAAGTATATTCAAAAAGGTTCATAATAATAAAAAAACTAGGGCAGAAACCCAAGCTAGAAGCTGGATGTCTCTGTCCTGGTTTTTTAATAAGGAGGTTGACAGCTGACAAGACAAAGAAAAGATGGTAAGATAGAAGATAAATAATTTGGTGTTCAAATTATCTTAAAAGTAAGAAAGTGTGTTGTCATGTCGTATTTTGAACAGTTTATGCAAGCCAACCAGGCTTATGTTGCCCTGCATGGGCAGTTAAATCTGCCAATCAAGCCAAAAACAAGAGTAGCCATTGTGACTTGTATGGACTCACGTCTGCACGTTGCACAAGCTTTGGGGTTAGCACTTGGAGATGCTCACATTTTACGGAATGCGGGCGGTCGAGTGACAGACGATATGATTCGCTCACTCGTGATTTCTCAGCAACAAATGGGAACAAGAGAGATTGTGGTTCTTCATCATACAGACTGTGGTGCTCAGACATTTCAAAACGAAGAGTTTCAAGAACATTTAAAAACTGAATTAGGGGTTGATGTCTCGGGTCAAGATTTTCTCCCTTTTCAAGACGTTGAGGAGAGTGTTCGTGAAGATATGCAGTTACTTCGAGAATGCCCATTGATTCCAGATGATGTGGTTATTTCAGGGGCTGTTTATGATGTGGATACAGGCAGTATGAGAGAGGTATACTAACTTTTCCTTTGTGAGTTCCTATCTTCCTATGAGATAGAATGTCTAAGTTGTCACATTTCAGCTTGAATATAAGGAATATAAATGAGCACAAGACAAGGGGATAAATGTCTACTCTTGTCTTATTTTTTATTGAAAAATAGAGAAAAAAGCGCTACAATGGTAGTTGGAAAAATGTTGTGAAAAAACACAAGTGATACATAAATACTGGAGGAAATCATGTCTTTTTCTGATTTAAAGCTGTTTGCCCTTTCTTCAAATAGAGAATTGGCAGAGCGTGTGGCGCAAGAGATTGGGATAGAGTTGGGAAAATCGACTGTACGTCAATTTTCAGATGGAGAAATTCAAGTTAATATCGAAGAATCGATCCGTGGAAAACACGTCTTTATCCTACAATCAACTAGCTCACCTGTAAATGACAATCTGCTAGAAATTTTGATTATGGTAGATGCTTTGAAACGCGCCAGTGCAGAATCTGTCAACGTTGTTATGCCTTACTATGGCTATGCACGTCAGGATAGAAAGGCGAGAGCGCGTGAGCCAATCACTTCAAAACTTGTAGCAAATATGCTGGAAGTGGCTGGAGTGGATCGTTTGTTGACGATTGACTTGCATGCTGCACAGATTCAGGGATTCTTTGATATTCCTGTCGATCACTTGATGGGTGCTCCTTTAATTGCAGACTACTTTGAGCGTCGTGGCATGGTTGGTTCTGACTATGTGGTTGTCAGTCCAGACCATGGTGGGGTGACTCGTGCTCGTAAATTGGCAGAGTTTTTGAAAACTCCAATTGCTATTATTGACAAACGTCGTAGCGTGGACAAGATGAACACCAGTGAAGTGATGAACATCATTGGTAAGGTAGAAGGCAAGACTTGTATCTTGATTGACGATATGATCGATACAGCTGGAACTATTTGCCATGCGGCGGATGCTCTTGCAGAAGCTGGTGCTGTCGAAGTTTACGCAAGCTGTACGCACCCAGTTCTTTCAGGGCCTGCTATGGATAATATCCAAAAATCAGCTATTAAAAAATTAGTTGTTTTGGATACTATCTACCTACCAGAAGAACGTTTGATTGATAAGATTGAGCAAATCTCTATCGCTCATCTCTTGGCAGATGCGATCATCCGTATCCATGAAAAACGTCCTCTATCTCCATTATTTAGTATTGAGAAAAAAATCTAACGAATTCGTTGGATCAGATAAAACTCCTAACAAAGTGATAGACCTTGTTGGGAGTTTTCTTAATTAGATCAGAAAAATGTGAAAATTTCACTAATTGTTCGTTTTTTAGTCCATTTTTTTCCTTAATCTTTCGAGAATATTGCTTGTTTTTTAAAAATATAATAAATTTTACTCGTTTTTTACCAGGAATTTTAAAAATACTTTAAGAAATAGCTTGACAACTCTAATATATGTGATATAATTTGAGGTAATAAGGATTATCCTTATAATTAAAATTAAAAATCAAAGAGGAGATAAAACATGAAGAAAGTTTTATTATCATCAGTAGCAGCTCTTGCAGTATTCTCAGCAGCAGCTCCAGCATTTGCATCTGACAATTCATATAGCTCAAACGCATTGATTCAAAAACATTATGTTTCTGAACGTGATATTGCAGATGAAGCTAATACACAAGTAGCAGCACATGACGCTGAAATCCGTGAAGAGGCACAACGTCAATTTGATCAAACAGCAGCAGCAGCAGTTAAAGCAGCTGAAGCTAAATTGAAAGCTTTCTTGGACTCAGGATACTCAGGCCATGATTTTACTGATAAGAAAAACGCTCTAGAAGCTGAAGTTGCAGCAGCTAAAGCTAAAGGTGAGCAAGCTTATAACGAAATTTACAATACTGTTCGTAACCGTTACGTTCAAAAATTGCAAGAACAATACCGTGCAGCAGCTCAACGTGAAGGTAAATACTGGAACGATCCAACTGGCGAACAAGACAACAAAACTGACAAAATGCGTAGAGACGAAGATAAAGCTCTTAACCATGGTACAGTAACAGAAGAACAAGCAGCAGCTAACCAAGCTGCAACTAAACCAGAAGATGGTAAACCAGGTGCTGTAGACCAAGCTAAAAAAGCAGACGCAGCTGCTAAAAAAGCAGGAGCAAATGCTAAAGCAGGTCAAAAAGCCCTTCCAAAAACACACGCTGCTAAATAATTTTATTTAAAAAGTAGCCAATCACTGAAACTTGGTTTCAGTGATTTTTTTGGTAAAAAATGAGGGAGGAAAAGATGAGTAGACGTTCTACGACAAAGAAATCACCAATTACTAAAATAATTGCTTCAATCGTTGCAGTAGCTATCGTTGCTTTGGGAGGCTTCTTTATCTATAAGAGCTTTCTAGCTCCAAGTGGAGATAAGCTAAATGATGCAAAGGTTACTCAGGAAGCTCCAAAACAAGCCTATACTGCTAGCGCAGAAGAAAAGGAATATCTCGCAAATAAATTTAAAGGCTTGCTCGAAACAAACTCTGAAACAGTTGGTTATGTATATATTCCTGGCACACAGTTGGATGAACCAGTTGTTCAAACAACGGATAATGCGACTTATTTAGATAAGCGCTTTGATGGTGTTAACGAGCCTTTAATGGGGGCAGTCTTTATGGACGCCGATAACAAGAAGGACTTTAGTGATCGATTGACTTGGTTATTTGGTCACGCTCGTGGTAGTAAAGTTCCTGATCATCGTATGTTTAAAGATGTGAATTACTTCAGTCGCCAAGAATATTTTGATGAACATCCTTATGTAGTCATTGAAACTCCAGAGAGAAAGTATTATTATGAAGCTGTTGCCATGATTATTGTCCCAGAAGAAACAGCTTTTTACCGTACTTCTTTTGATGATGATGCGGATTTTGAGAAACAGCTAAATATTATTTATGATACTGCAGAGGTTAAGAAACCAAATGTTAAGGTATCAGCTAAGGATAAATATCTTGTTCTTTCTACTTGTCGTGAAGAAGATGATACGATTCGTGCCAATCTCTACCTTCGACAAATTCCTGACTCAGAGATGAGTGACTTTGTCAAACAACATGGAGAAAGCCTTCAGTATAAACCAACAAGAGAATAATCTTTAAATAAAATTTTTATGAATCCTCCTCAAATTAAATGAAATAGTTTAATTTTGGGAGGATTTTTTGATTTTTGTTTTTATAGTAATTTTCTGCAAACCCTTTCAAAATATGCTATACTGATGAAAAAGGAGGATTTTTATGACTCAAGAATTTATCAATCCAAGTGATGGCGTGATCCGTCAGTATCTAGCAAGCAGTAAAACTCTAGCAGTAGTGGGCTTGTCTGACCGTGAAGAAACAACGAGCAATCGAGTGACAAAGGAAATGCAGGCTCGTGGCTATAAAATCATTCCAGTAAACCCTAAGGCTGCAGGTGGGGAAATCTTGGGAGAAAAGGCTTATGCTAGTCTAGCTGAGATTCCTTTCCCTGTAGATATCGTCAATGTCTATCGTCGTAGTGAATTTCTGCCTGATGTAGCTCGTGATTTTCTCAAGGCAGATGCTAAGATTTTCTGGGCGCAACTAGGACTTGAAAGTCTAGAAGCGGAAGAAATCTTGCGTGCTGGAGGTTGCGATGATATCGTGATGAATCGTTGCATCAAGAGAGAACATACACGCTTAATTCTTGAACAATAAAAAGGTAGCTTGCGGGCTACCTTTTGTGTTATACTCAATGAAAATTAAAGAGCAAACTAGGAAACTAGCCGCAGGCTGTACTTGAGTACGGCAAGGCGACGTTGACGTGGTTTGAATTTGATTTTCGAAGAGTATTAGAAAATACCGATGAGCGTTTGCATACCCAGGCTAGTCAGGATGATGGCAATCCAGCAGAGGGCGCCAAGAAGAATGGATTTACCACTGGACTTAATCATAGCAATGAGATTGGTTTTAAGACCAATAGCACTCATAGCCATGATGATGAGGAATTTGGAGAGTTGTTTGAGAGGTGAAAAGAAGCTACTGCTGACACCGAAGGAAGTAAGGACGGTGGTTAGCAAGGAAGCTAGGATAAAGTAGAGAATGAAAACAGGGAAGATTTTTTTTAGTTTTACTCCTTGGTTGTTGCCTTGTTGACGACTTTGCCAGTAAGAGAGGAAGAGAGTGATAGGGATAATAGCTAGGGTACGGGTCAATTTGACAATAGTAGCAGACTCAAGAGTGTTTGTGTGGTAAAGACTATCCCAGGCGCTGGCAGTGGCTGTTACAGAGGAAGTATCATTGACCGCAGTTCCTGCAAAGAGGGAGAAGCCCTCGTTTGATAGGTGAAGCCAGGTTCCTAGGGTTGGGAAAATAAGCGCTGCTAAGACATTGAAGAAAAAGATAACGGAAATGGCTTGGGCGACTTCCTTTTCTTTGGCATGGATGACGGGAGCGGTCGCTGCAATGGCAGAACCTCCACAGATAGAGGAACCAACACCGATCAAGGTAGCTAGCTTTGTATCTAGGTCAAAAAAGCGTTGGAAAAGATAAGCTACAATCAAGGCTATAGAAATGGTAGATAGAATGACAGGAAGGGAAGATTTTCCGACTGCGAAGACTTGTGAGATATTGAGCCCAAACCCAAGCAAGATAACAGCATACTGAAGCAATTTCTTGGAGCTGTAAGTCAAACCGGCATCCAGTTGTTTATAGGAACTGAGAAAGTGGTGGAGAATCATACCGATAAAGATGGCAAAAACAGGTGCCCCAACAACAGGCAAGAAGCTCCCTAAGGTCCAAGAGATGATGGAAATGATAAGACAGGCTAAAAGTCCGGCCCCATTTTTTGATAGAAATGACATAAAAACCTCCTAAAATAAGCACTTCTTATTATAGTCTTATCTTGAAAAAAAGTAAATAGAAAGTAGGAATTAGGCTGTCATTAAATGGAATTTTGCGGTCAGAGAGCTTTTGTAGTATAATAGACATATGTTCTTTAAGCAAGGAGGGTATCTATGGACTTAACCAAGCGCTTTAATAAACAATTAGATAAGATTCAAGTTTCCTTGATTCGTCAGTTTGACCAGGCTATTTCTGAGATTCCTGGGGTTCTACGTCTGACATTGGGAGAGCCTGACTTTACAACTCCAGACCATGTCAAGGAGGCAGCTAAGCGAGCCATTGACCAAAACCAATCCTACTATACAGGGATGAGTGGTTTGATGACCTTACGCCAGGCAGCTAGTGATTTTGTAAGAGAAAAATACCAGCTAGACTATAATCCTGAAAATGAAATCTTGGTCACAATCGGTGCGACAGAAGCCCTATCTGCTACTTTGACAGCTATTTTAGAAGAGGGTGACAAGGTTCTCTTGCCAGCTCCTGCCTATCCAGGTTATGAACCAATTGTCAATCTAGTTGGCGCAGAGATTGTCGAGATTGATACAACTGAAAATGGTTTTGTCTTGACTCCTGAAATGCTGGAGAAGGCAATTCTGGAGCAGGGTGACAAGCTCAAGGCTGTTATTCTTAACTATCCAGTCAACCCTACAGGAATTACTTATAGTCGCGAACAGTTGGAAGCCTTGGCTGACGTTTTACGCAAGTATGAGATTTTCGTTGTCTGTGATGAGGTCTACTCAGAATTAACTTATACAGGGGAAAATCATGTCTCTTTGGGAACAATGCTGAGAGATCAGGCCATTATCATTAACGGTCTATCCAAATCACATGCTATGACAGGTTGGCGTTTAGGCTTTATCTTCGCACCAGCAAACTTCACAGTCCAACTCATCAAGAGTCACCAGTACTTGGTAACTGCTGCGAATACTATGGCGCAACATGCTGCGGTGGAAGCTTTGACGGCTGGTAAGAACGATGCAGAGCCGATGAAAAAGGAGTATATCCAACGTCGGGACTACATTATCGAGAAAATGACTAATCTTGGTTTTGAGATTATCAAACCTGACGGTGCCTTTTATATCTTTGCTAAGATTCCAACAGGCTACAATCAAGATTCGTTTGCTTTTCTAAAAGATTTTGCTCACAAGAAGGCTGTTGCCTTTATCCCTGGTGCAGCTTTTGGTCAATATGGAGAAGGTTATGTGCGCTTGTCTTATGCAGCTAGCATGGAAACCATCAGAGAAGCTATGAAACGTCTTGAGGAGTACATGAGAGAAGCATGATTCAGTCTATTACGAGTCAGGGGTTGGTGCTCTACAATCGTAATTTTCGTGAGGATGACAAGCTAGTCAAGATTTTTACAGAGCAGGTCGGCAAGCGGATGTTTTTTGTCAAACATGCCGGTCAGTCCAAACTGGCTCCAGTTATTCAACCTTTGGTGCTGGCTCGTTTTCTTTTGCGAATCAATGATGATGGACTTAGTTATATCGAAGACTATCATGAGGTGATGACCTTTCCAAAAATCAATAGTGATCTCTTTGTCATGGCCTATGCGACCTATGTGGCAGCTTTGGCAGATGCTAGTTTGCAGGACAATCACCAAGATGCTCCCTTGTTTGCTTTTTTACAAAAGACTTTAGAGTTGATGGAAGAGGGTTTAGATTATCAGGTCTTGACCAATATTTTTGAAATTCAGATCTTAACCCGTTTTGGGATTAGTCTTAATTTTAATGAGTGTGTCTTTTGCCATCGGGTGGGTCAGGCCTTTGATTTTTCTTTCAAATATGGTGCTTGCTTATGTCCTGAGCATTACCATGAGGACGAGAAACGTTGTCATCTGAATCCAAACATTCCCTATCTGCTCAATCAATTTCAAGCTATTAACTTTGAGACTTTAGAGACTATTTCGCTCAAGTCTGAAATCAAGCAAGAATTGCGTCAGTTCATGGATCAAATTTATGAAGAGTACGTCGGAATTCACCTAAAATCAAAGAAATTTATTGATTCCCTAGCTGATTGGGGACAATTACTAAAAGAGGAAGACAAATGAAAAAAATCGCAGTAGATGCAATGGGTGGCGATTACGCACCTCAAGCCATCGTTGAGGGTGTTAATCAAGCCCTTGCTGACTTTTTAGATATTGAGATTCAACTTTACGGAGACGAAAGCAAAATCAAGCAATATCTAACAGCTACAGAACGCGTCAGCATTATCCATACAGATGAAAAAATTGATTCGGATGATGAACCGACAAAAGCCATTCGTAAGAAGAAAAATGCCAGTATGGTATTGGCTGCTAAGGCTGTCAAAGATGGTGAGGCTGATGCCGTGCTCTCTGCAGGAAATACAGGTGCTTTGCTTGCGGCAGGATTTTTCATCGTAGGTCGCATCAAGAATATCGATCGTCCAGGGCTTATGTCAACCTTACCAACAGTTGATGGGAAAGGTTTTGATATGCTGGACCTCGGTGCCAATGCAGAAAACACAGCCCATCACTTACATCAATACGCCATCTTAGGTTCTTTCTATGCTAAAAATGTTCGTGGAATTGCAAAACCACGAGTTGGTTTGCTTAATAACGGGACAGAGAGCAGTAAGGGAGATCCACTCCGCAAGGAAACTTATGACTTGCTAGCAGCTGATGAGAGTTTGAATTTTATTGGTAATGTGGAAGCGCGTGACTTGATGGAGGGTGTTGCAGATGTTGTCGTGGCAGACGGTTTCACGGGAAACGCTGTGCTAAAATCCATCGAAGGAACAGCCATGGGGATCATGGGCTTGCTTAAAAATGCTATTACAGGTGGTGGACTTCGAGCAAAACTTGGTGCTCTTCTTCTTAAGGATAGTCTTAGAGGTTTGAAAAAGCAACTCAACTATTCAGATGTTGGGGGTGCAGTCTTGTTTGGTGTTAAGGCGCCGGTTGTTAAGACTCATGGCTCAAGTGATGCCAAGGCTGTATACAGTACGATTTGTCAGATTCGTACTATGCTAGAAACAGACGTAGTTGCTCAAACTGCGCGTGAATTTTCAGGAGAATAATATATATGACAGAAAAAGAAATTTTTGACCGTGTCGTGACCATTATCCAAGAACGTCAAGGGGAAGACTTTGTAGTCACAGAGGCCTTGAGCTTGAAGGATGATTTGGATGCTGATTCGGTAGATTTGATGGAATTCGTACTAACCATTGAGGATGAATTCGGAATCGAAATCAGTGATGAAGAAATCGACCACCTCCAAAGTGTGGCAGATGTATTGAAAGCCATTGAAGATAAAATCTAACATAAAGCAACATGCAAGAAGCCCACTGAAAAAGGAGCTCTCTTACTTTTAATGAAATGAAAACCGAGGAATCACTCATCAATTTGAGCGAATTCCTCGGTTATTTTGTATTTATTAAGGCCATAATTCGTTTCATATTAAC
>NZ_JASGZS010000034.1:0-17790 GCF_047465525.1 Streptococcus infantis
TCAAAAAATAGGGTGAAAAAACCTTTATTTGTTATGCAAAAAAATAGAAGATAGGATAGAGAATCACTTTGATGATCTCAATCCTATCTCCTATTCAAATAGTTAGATTACTAACTTAATGACATTGGACATCCGTCCCGCTTTTCTTATTTTTCATCAATAACGATTCTTACTTTTTTGTCTTCAGTTGGGACAGAGTAGACAATCGTTCTTATCGCAGAGATAGTGCGACCCTTACGACCAATCACACGACCCACATCGCTTTGGTCAAGATCCAAATGATACTCCAAAAATTCTGGTGTATCTTCAATCTTGATAGTTAAGGCATCTGGTTGTGAAATCAAAGGTTTCACAATTGCAATAATGAGATTTTCAATCGTATCCATCTGTCAACCTACTTTAGAATTATTTAGAGAATTTAGAATCGTGGAATTTTTTCAATACGCCTTCTTTTGAAAGGATGTTGCGTACTGTATCTGAAGGTTGAGCTCCATCAGCCAACCATGCAAGAACGCGGTCTTCTTTCAAAGTTACTTGGTTTTCAGCAACAAGTGGGTTGTAAGTTCCAACTGTTTCGATGAAACGTCCATCACGTGGTGAACGTGAATCTGCTACGTTAATACGGTAGAAAGGTTTTTTCTTAGAACCCATACGAGTCAAACGGATTTTTACTGCCATTTTTAATATCTCTTTTCTTTTATTTTTTTAGTTTGGTGAAATAGCTGAGCTATTTAGCACATGTTCTATTATAGCAGATTTCTGAGAGGTGTCAAGAAAAAAACTTGACAGACTTTAAAATTTTTAGAAATTTGTTAGACTAATAGAGATAAATTAGAAAGAGAAACTTTATGAATACTAGTCTAGAGAACATTTACAAAGACCATCAGGTTAAGCCTTATATCTCTCCTGATCGTGATATAGAGGCTTGGCTACAAAATCCCAAGCCTGTCCCAAAACGAAATATGGAACTACTAGAAGACAATCTCCTGGCAGGAGATATTATCCTCCTCTGGAGAATCAACTTTGGAACATTCACTACTGAAACCTGGTTCCCTAAATACTTCGAATACACATATGGCATTGATGCTACAAAACATTTAGAAACGCTTGTTGAAAAAGGCTATGCTCTTGTCGAAACTGCTTTTGACTCGCTTGACCATCTAAATAGCACCATGAAAAAGAATCTCCTGAAGAAGAAGGGAGTTACTGGACTTTCCAAGATGAAGGCTTCTGACTTGAATCAAGCCCTTCATAACCATTTTTCAGAAGAGGAATTAGCTAGTCTCTTTTCGATTCGCGGTTATAAACTAACTCCAAAAGGAGAACAGGCTCTCAAGGACCATCAGGCAATCATTGACCGCCATCCAAAGAAGAATCTTTAATCAACCAAGTCAGGTTGATTTTTTTGTAAATTATTTAAAATACTTATAAATCATTACATTTATTGACAATCACTTACGAAAGAGGTATATTAGTATTAAAAAGGGGATTTCCTATGTACCAAGAACAACGATTAGAAGAAATCATTAAACTTTTAGAGGATAGAGGAAGTCTATCAGCAAAAGAAATGGTTGACCATTTCCATGTTTCCAAAGATACCATCCGTAGAGATTTTGCTATTCTCGCAAAGGAGAAACGAGCAAAAAGAACTCATGGAGGTTTATTGCCAATTCAAAAGCAAAGGATTCTTGGTTTCCAAAGTCGAGCAGAACAATCTTCTAAAGAAAAAGCGAAAATTGCTCATTTAGCTACCCAACTCATTTCTGATTCACAATTAATTTTCTATGATGTTTCAACAACTGTACTTGAGTTAGCAAAAATAACAGATAAAAAAGTTACCATTTTCAGCCATTCATTGGATAATGCACTGGTCTTAGGAGAAAACGAAAATGTCGATTTTCACATTATCGGTGGTCGATTTCATAAAAAGAATCGTTTCTATTACTCATTAGAAGAATCCGAATCTTTGAATAGAATTAAATTTGACATAGCATTTTTTGGTGCAGCTAGTCTTTCAGACGGACAAGTTAGTTTTGAAGATCAAGAAGATGTTCTAATGAAAAAAAGAGCATTTAAAACCAGTAAAATTCGCGTCTTGTTAGCTGAAACCAGCAAGATAAACAAACACTCTCATTATATTCTTTCCGAACTTACTGATTTTGATTATTGGATTACAGACAAAGAACCCGACATAGAAATTCAACAATCTTTAGATGGTAAAACAACTATTCTATTTTAAAAAGGAGAAACATATGTCAGTAATAAAGTTAATCATAAGTGATATCGATGGCACCATTTTAGACCAAAAGCACCAATTAGACTCTCATTTACTAGAGCTTATGCCACTTTTGAAACAAAGTGACATCCCTTTTGTTTTAGCTTCTGCTAGATCTCCTCTCGGTATAGCGCCAATTTCTAAAGAGCTTGGCATCACCGACTGTCCCATTGCCTGCTATAATGGAGCACTCATCAGTTTAGGAGATAAAATCCTAAGTCAGCATACTATTAATAAAAAGGAATTACTCTTACTACATGATTTTTTAAAAAAAGAATTTCCGACAGTTTCTATCAATGTTTACTCCGGAAAAGATTGGCTTGTGAATAATATTGATGGGTGGGTAGAAATTGAAGCACAGATTACTGGAGAGAGCCCAAAAGTTACTTCACTAGCAGATTTTCTTCAGGAAGAAAAGAATCTTATTCATAAACTTTTACTGATAGATAACGCAGCTACTATCCAGAAACTTAAAGAGACATTAGCAACCATGGATTTCCCTCAAACTGACTTTTACCTCTCGAAGGATAACTATCTTGAAGTCACACATAATCAAGTATCCAAAAAACAAGCTTTATTAGAATTAGCCAACTATTATCAACTATCACTTACTGAAATTATGACGATTGGAGATAATTATAATGACATTCCAATGATTGAGACTGCTGGACTTGGTGTTGCAATGGGAAACGCTCCTACAGAAGTTAAAACTTGCGCAAATACAGTAACAGATTCTAATGATCAAAATGGTGTAAGCAAGGCTATAAAGTTGTATGTACTATCGGAATGATCACAATTGAATATTTGAAATCCACTTTCAATTAGGGTACAATGGTAGAAATGATTTTTGAAAGGATTACCATGAAAAAAATAGCAACACTTCTATTAATCTCAACTTTTGCCCTTGCTGGATGTAGCAGTATCCAACGTAGTCTGCGAGGGGATGACTATGTAGATTCTAGCTTGGCTGCCGAAGAAAGTTCCAAAGCAGCTGCCCAATCTGCCAAGGATCTCAAAGACGCCTTGACAAATGAGAATGCTAACTTCCCACAACTCTCTAAGGAAGTTGCTGAAGACGAAGCTGAAGTCATTCTCCACACCAGTCAAGGAAATATCCACATCAAACTCTTTCCAAAGCTAGCTCCACTTGCGGTTGAAAATTTCCTAACTCACGCAAAAGAAGGCTACTATAATGGCGTTACCTTCCACCGAGTGATCGATGGCTTCATGGTCCAGACTGGTGATCCAAAAGGGGATGGTACTGGTGGTGAATCCATCTGGCATGATAAGGACAAGACTAAAGACCATGGAACTGGTTTCAAGAGCGAAATCTCTCCGTATCTCTATAACATTCGTGGTTCTCTCTCCATGGCAAATACTGGACAACCAAATTCAAATGGTAGCCAGTTCTTCATCAACCAAAATACAACGGACTTTTCTGCCAAACTCCCTACAAGTAGCTATCCAAAGAAAATTATCGAAGCCTACAAAGAGGGTGGTAACCCTAGTTTAGACGGTAAACACCCTGTCTTTGGTCAAGTTATTGATGGTATGGATGTTGTTGACAAGATTGCCAAGGCTGAAAAAGACGAAAAAGACAAACCAACTACTGCTATCACTATCGATAGTATCGAAGTGGTTAAAGACTATGATTTTAAATCTTAAAAACCTAAAAAATACAGTATCCTCGTTAGGTACTGTATTTTTTCTTTCATTTTAAGTTAAGTTGTTAAAATCCCAGATTTGATCCATCCAGCCTTCATAGAAGTCAGGTTCGTGGCAGACCATAAGAATAGACCCCTTGTATTCTTTCAGAGCTCGTTTGAGTTCATCCTTGGCATCTACATCCAAGTGGTTGGTAGGTTCGTCAAGAACAAGGACATTATTCTCGCGGTTCATCAAGAGACAGAAACGAACCTTGGATTGTTCCCCACCTGACAATACTTGGATTTGACTCTCGATATGTTTAGTCGTCAAACCACAACGAGCAAGGGCTGCACGAACTTCGGCTTGATTGAGTGCCGGAAAGGCATTCCAGACTGCTTCTAGTGGTGTCTGGCGATTGCCACCTTCCACTTCTTGTTCAAAGTAGCCGAGTTCTAGGTAGTCACCTCGCTCAACCTCCCCAGCAATTGGTGGAATGATTCCCAAAAGACTCTTCAAGAGGGTTGTTTTCCCGATACCATTGGCACCGATGATAGCGACCTTTTGATTGCGCTCAAAGGTAAGATTCAATGGTTTAGTAAGGGGACGGTCGTAACCAATCTGCAAGTCCTTGGCTTGGAAGATAAAGCGTCCAGGTGTACGAGCTGTTTTGAATTCAAAGGATGGCTTTAGTTTCTCACTTTGGAGCTCAATAATGTCCATCTTGTCCAATTTTTTCTGGCGAGACATGGCCATGTTTCGTGTTGCAACACGCGCCTTGTTTCGAGCCACAAAATCCTTGAGATCAGCAATTTCTTTCTGTTGACGTTCATAGGCAGCTTCCAGTTGCGATTTCTTCATAGCATAGACTTCTTGGAACTGGTAGTAATCGCCTGAATAACGAGTCAACTGCTGATTTTCTACATGATAGACGATATTGATAACGTCGTTGAGGAAAGGAATATCGTGAGAAATGAGGACAAAGGCATTTTCATAGTTCTGGAGATAGCGCTTGAGCCAGTCAATATGCTCAGCATCCAAGTAGTTAGTTGGCTCGTCAAGAAGCAAGATATCTGGCTTTTCAAGGAGGAGTTTCGCCAAAAGTACCTTGGTTCTTTGTCCACCTGACAAGGCTGTTACATCCGTATCCATCCCAAAATCCATGACACCAAGGGCACGCGCTACTTCATCAATCTTGGCATCCAAGGTATAGAAATCACGACTTTCCAAACGGTCCTGAAGTTCTCCAACTTCTTCCATCAATGCATCAATATCAGCGCCCTCTTCTGCCATTTCCATGTAGAGTTCATTGATACGTGCTTCGGCTTTGAATAATTCGTCAAAAGCTGTACGAAGAACATCACGCACAGTTTGGCCTTCTTTAAGCACCGCATGCTGATCTAGGTAGCCAGCTGTCACATATTTAGACCATTCCACCTTACCTTCATCAGGTAACATTTTACCAGTTACGATGCTCATGAAGGTTGATTTTCCTTCACCATTGGCACCAACTAAGCCGATATGTTCACCTTTAAGGAGGCGAAAAGATACATCTTCAAAAATCGCACGGTCACCAAAACCGTGACTCAAATTTTTAACTTCTAAGATACTCATTTTAATTCCTTATCTTGTTTTTATGTAGTAGTTTATAGAGGAGCCAAGCTAGGTAGCCACCCAAGGTATTGGTCCACAAATCATCAATCTCAAAGACCCGATTAAAGTCCAAGAAAAAATCTAAAACTAGTTGCGTGCATTCGATTCCTATACTCAGTAAAAAACTGAACAACATCACTTTCTTAGTATTTCTTAGACTAGGCATGAGAAAGAGAAGTTGGAAAATCAGCGGGAAGAGCAAGAGGATATTTAAGGCATTTTGTAAAAATATCCAGAATAACTGCAGAAGGCTGGTTACTTCACCCAGTTTCCAAAGGGAGTTAAAAGGCGTCAAAAGAAAAACCAGGCGTCCAAAAGTTTGAATACCTGGAGTTTCCACTCCTGTAGGAAGTTGAGGCTGGGGAGTAAAACAAAAACAGACGATACAAAGACTGTATAAAAGCACTCCCAAGCTTAGTAATGTTTTTCGACTCATCTTATGGATTTACTTCCGCTACTGCTTTTTGACGATCACGCTTCATGGTATTTGAACGCAATTGTCCACAAGCCGCATCAATATCTGTACCATGTTCCTGGCGAACGACACAGTTGACACCTTTTTTCTTGAGTGTATCATAGAAGGCCATGACACGTTCTTTAGGGCTTCGGCTATACTGGTCATGCTCACTAACTGGGTTGTAAGGAATCAAGTTGACATAAGACAATTTCTTGATATTCTTAAGCAATTCTGCCAACTCAAGTGCCTGCTCTACTCCATCGTTAACTTCATTGAGCATGATATACTCAAAAGTCACACGGCGATTGGTAGTTTCGATGTAATACTCGATAGCTGCAAAGAGTTTTTCAATTGGGAAGGCACGGTTAATCTTCATAATGCTTGAACGCAGTTCATTGTTTGGAGCATGAAGAGAAACAGCAAGGTTGACCTGCACACCTTCATTAGCAAACTCACGAATCTTGTGAGCCAAGCCAGAAGTTGATACTGTGATATGACGAGCACCGATTGCCATTCCCTTATCATCATTGATAGTACGGATGAAGTTCAAGACATTATTGTAGTTATCAAATGGTTCTCCAATCCCCATAACAACGATATGACTAACACGTTCATCTTGTCCACGTTCGTCAAAATACTTTTGAACCAACATAATTTGGGCAACAATTTCTCCATTATTGAGGTCACGTTGCTTCTTGATCAAGCCTGATGCACAGAAGGTACAACCAATATTGCAGCCTACCTGAGTGGTTACACAGACTGACAAACCATAGTGCTGACGCATAAGCACTGTCTCAATTAGCATACCATCAGGCAACTCAAAGAGGTACTTGACAGTACCATCGGCTGACTCTTGCACAATGCGTTGTTTCAAAGGATTTACCACAAATTGGTCGTTGAGTTTGGCAATCAAATCCTTAGACAAGTTGGTCATTTCTTCAAATGATTGAACACGTTTACGGTAAAGCCATTCCCAGATTTGATCAGCACGGAATTTCTTTTCTCCTTGCTCCAAGACCCACTCTTGCATGCCTTGACGTGTTAAACTATAAATCGACGGTTTCATGTTTTCTCCTTATTCTCTAATCTTTCTTACGGATGACGAAATGACGTTGCCCCTTGTCTTCTTTCTGAGATTTCTGTTCTTTTGAACGGCGTCTATTTTTCTTATCCGTATGATTTTTTTTCTTACTTTGAGAAGTCTTTTTCCCTTTGCGAGAGTCCTTTTCTTCCTCTTTTTTGCGCATCTTTTGGTCAAATGGTGCTCGTTTAGGAGCTTCATTTTCTAGAACAAAATAGGCACAACCATAGCTACAATACTCTAGTAGGTAGTCTTGCAAGCGACTAATTTTTTCTAAAGACTCTTCAGCTCGTTCATTCTTATAAAATCCCCGTAAGCGTAACTGCTCATTACTCCAGTCTCCTACGATATAATCAAACTTTGTTAATACTTCTGAAAAGCGTTGAGTAAAAGCTGTTGCATCAAAAGCATCCTTGCTATTTTCAACTAGAGTAAAAACAAAATCTTCAGCTTCCACTCTGTTTCCAGTCAGTTGAAATTCGGGACCAGGGAATTTATTGTAATTATATAATTCGGGTGCAATTTCTTTACGCATAATCTTCCTTTTTCAACGATTACTTAATACTCTATTCTACCATATTTTCGCCACATTTTCACCTTTAGTATTAAAATGAAAAAAGTCTGACGATTTAAGATTCTCTATCTAAAAACTCGACTTTCGTAGACAAGAAAAAACTGGGGCTTCCCAGTTTTGAGTGATTATAGGTAAAGTAATTTGAAAAGTGCTACTGCTGCAATACCAGCTGCAATCGGTGCAACTACTGGTACCCAAGCATACCACCATTTTGAATCACCCTTGTATTGACCAAGGATTGATTTTGGAAGGAAGGCATGAAGGAGACGTGGTCCAAAGTCACGAGCTGGGTTCAAACCAGGTCCTGTAGGTCCTCCAAGTGAAGTAACCAAAGCCATTACTAGGAAACCAAGTGCCAAGTGACCAACAGCAAGTCCTGATGCTGTATGAGGCGCTACTTGAGCTTTAATTGCCAAATCAGAGAAGTCAACATTTTGACCAGCTTGAGTTGCCATTTGTTTCATGTATTGGAGGACTTCAGCTCCAAAGAAGTTCTTTGTCATACCAAGTGCTGCAAAGAAGAGAACGAATGAACCAACAAACTCGTTGATAAAACCGTTAACTGTTGCTGCAAAGCGTGATTCTTTTGTACCTTGGTCAATACTTGAAATTGTTGAGAATGTTCCCAAGATATTGTTTGCTTTTTCAGTTTGCAAGTAGTATGGACGGTGAGTTGCAACAACCAAGGCTTGTCCGAAGATTGCTCCCAAGACTTGTGCAACGATGTATGGTACTACTTGTGCCCAAGGGAAAAGTCCGCTAACTGCTAGACCAAGAGTGAAGGCTGGGTTGATGTGGTTACCAGAAACATTACCAAACATCAAGGCAGGGATCATAACCCCCATACCGTAACCAACAGCGATAACGAGCCAGCCACTTTGGTGACCTTTCGTACCTTTAAGTTCAACGTTGGCAACTGCACCATTTCCCAAGATGATCAAGATGGCTGTTCCCAAAAATTCAGTGGCATATTTGACTGCCCATGCGAAATCCATTGATAGATTCTCCTTAATATTTTTTAGACAATCCCTATTCTATCAATTTTTAAGCCTTTTAGCAACAGATTTTCTAAAAGAATACTACGGGAAAACGCTTTTATTTCAGCTCTTCAAAAAAGACCTAACAAACCTAGTTTGTTAAGTCAAAATTTTGATTATTCTTGACGCTGACCAAAGTCCTTAATCATCTGATCCATTTCTTCACGACTTGGTGTCGTTAGCATATAGAGAAAGTCTCCTTGCAATTCAGCAAAGGCTGCTGGCATGATTTTCTTGACTTTGAACTGGTGACCATATTTAGCGAGCAAGTCTTCTTCTGAATAAACATAGTTGGCATTGGCACGACGAGATGTTGCCAAGCAGTATAGAGGCTCGAATTGAGAAGCAGGGAATGGCTCACCCGCAACGATCGCTGCATATCCCTTATACAAGTCAAAAGAATGGGCATAGTTATAGACATCAATTGTGAAGCCACCCGCTGGACGGTTATTGTACTCAATGGCAATATAATCATCACCTTCACGGAAGAACTCGATATGGAAGAAACGTTCTTTCATGCCAAATTCTTTGACAATTGCCTCACCATACTTGCGCAATTTTGGATCCATATCTTTAAGAACGTAATAAGAATTATCCATCTTGTAAAGCATCAAATCTAAAGGAGTGTAGGCATAGTCAAAGGTAGTTGAAAAGACAATATTTCCATCTCTATCTACCAAACCATCGAAGGTACAGATTTCACTAGAGGTGACAAATTTTTCAAAGAAATAAACGGTTGAATGGTCCCATTCTGCCTTGAAATGATGGATATCCTCTTCTGTTTCAAGCTTGAAGGTTGCTGCCGCTCCCACTCCATTGTCAGGTTTGGCAATCATAGGAAGGCCAATTTCTTTCACAGCTTTATCCACATCTGCTTCTGTTTCAATAACAGCACCTGGCACAACGGGAACTCCAGCTTTCTTGAAGAGTTTCTTCATTTCGGACTTGAACTTAGTCTTCTTGAGGTCTTCTGGCTTGGCACCAAAAACATTGAACTGTTCACGAAGGGCAGCGTCCAATTCTAACCAGTATTCATTGTGAGATTCGATACGGTCAATTGGTCCATGTTTATAGAAAAGAAAGGCAACTGCACGTTTAACCTCATCGATATTTTCAAGATTATCAACTCGGAAATACTCAGTCAAGCTATTGCGTAATGGTTCATCTAGTTGTTCATAGGGTTCTTGCCCAATCCCTAGAACGGTGATTCCTTTATTGGCTAGTTCAATACTAAACTGTTGGAAATTTTGTGGGTAATAGGGTGAAATTACAAGATAATTCATAAGCGACTCCTTTTATAGACTCATGTGACCGAGGAAATATGGCATTTGTTTGCGCCACCAATCCCAATCATGGGCAACATCATGTCCCCATTCTGCAAACCAGGCAGGAATTTGTTTTTGGTCAAAGGCTTCTTTTAACTTGTAGTAAGAAGGCAGGCCATCATGCTCCCAAGCACCTAAGCCAGTACAAATCACAATCTCAGCCTGACGGTAACGATCGATAAACCAACCATCATTTTGATTCCAGATATAGTCTACTGGTGAATTTTGATAGATAGCATCATCATTGTAGTAGTCACCTACAAAGAAACGCGCATCATAAACACCGCTGAGGGCGATAACCTTGGTAAAGACATCTGGATGCTGAAGGAAAAAGTTAAGTGCATGATAGGCTCCCATAGAACAGCCTGTCGTCATCATGCCGTCGAACCAGCCTGTCTTGTGCTTGATAAAAGGAATGGCTTCTTCAATAACGTATCGCTCATAAGCACGGTGCATTTCAGCTTGGTCATGACCATTTTTCCATGTTGCTAGCCAACTTTCACTATCGACACTTGAAAGGGTAAAGAATTGCACTCGACCTTCCTCGATAAAGGATGCACATGCATCAATCATGCCAAAATCATAGTATTCATTGTGGCTACCACCTGAGGAAGCAAAGACAACCACTGGGATACCTGCGTGTCCGTAACGATTAACATACATTTCACGATTTAGATGTCCACTCCAGTGGCTAAGATGTTCAATATTCATATCCTGTCTCCTTTATACTATTTACCAATTTTCTGCAAAAAAACGTAGACAAGCTGGAAGATTTTCTGACCATGGCACTTCATGGTGAATGGCTCCAGCCTGAACCTTGAGTGAGAGATTTTCCAACTGCACTCCTCCCGCTATCAAATCATGATAATAGCGAAGGGAAGAGTCGATATAGGCCTGCTTAATATTGCCAGCCATCAGGGTCTTGTCTGTATCATCAGCTTCTTCCGTTCCAACATAGATAAAAATTCGTTGGTCAGGCAAGAGTTTTTTACGCTCGATATAGCGATCAAAGGCCTCTTGGTGGAGCCAGTTAGCTGATGAAAAAACTCCCAAGCACCCAATCTGATCTTGATATTCTAAACCAATAAACTGGGTAATATTGCCACCAAGTGAAGATCCTATCATAGCAGTGTGTTTACGGTCTGCTTTTGTCCGATAGTTTTCATCGATAAAAGGCTTAACCACTTCCATGACAAATTCTGCGTACTCGACTCCCTTACCACCAAATTGTTGGCCAGGAATATTAGACTCTTGGAATTTCCAAGCTGCATACTCATTCATCCGTCCAAGACCATCATTGTCAATAGCCACAACAATCATACGGCTGATATCTGGATTTCGCTTGATAGCAGGAATAATCTTCCAGGAATGTCCAACGTAAGATTCCTTACTATAAAAGACATTTTGTCCATCATGGAAATACACCACTGGATAGCTTCTATCCGTGTCTTTTTCATAGTTTTTTGGGAGGAGAACACGAACCCTGCGCTCCTTACCTGTGTAGGGAACCACTAATTTATGCTCTCGCATTTTCAGGTAAAAATATGATTGATTCATTGTCAGAAAACTCTCTATATTCAAAATTTTATCTAATTATATCATAAAAATAGAAAAAAAGTCAGTTTCCGTCTAAATTTAGAACAAAAAACTAACTTTTTTTACTTATTTTATTTTTTCCTCTGGTTTTTCTGATTAAAGGAGGTCGTCAATTAGCTCATCGACAGCATCCTTCTCAGCTTGAGGCGTAATTTCAGTAATCATAATTCCTGCTACTGCACGTTCAACCAAACCTTCGACATCCATACGCGCTTCATACTGCTCAGCATTCTTAATCTTAGGATTTGTCTTCGGACGATCGGGTGCAAAAATCGTACAACAGTCTTCAAATGGCTGAATAGAAATTTCAAAGGTATCAATTTCCTGAGCAATATCAATGATTTCCAACTTATCCATAGTTACAACTGGACGGATGATTGGTGTATTGGTCACCGCATTGATAGCCTGCATACTTTCAAGAGTTTGGCTGGCTACTTGACCAAGGCTTTCCCCATTGATAATGACCAATCCCTTTCTCACTTCTCGGATACGGTCTGTAATGCGCATCATAAAGCGGCGAGTCAGTGTCATCAGATAGGCTTCTGGAGCTTTAGCCTTGATTTCTTCTTGAATCTCAGTGAATGGCACTTCGATAAACTGGATATTCCCACCAAATTTGGTCAATTTACGGGTCAAATCTTGCGCTTTCTTGAGGGCACCTGGACTTGTGTATGGAGGGCTAGCAAAGTGAACAGCCTCAATATCTACACCACGTTTTAGAGCTAGATAACCAGCAACAGGTGAGTCAATCCCACCTGATAACATGAGCATGCCTTTGCCAGAAGTTCCTACAGGCAAACCACCTGCACCACGAATGGTTTCATATGAAAGGTAGGCTGCTTCTTCACGAATCTCCACTTGCAGATTGATATCAGGATTTTTCATTTGGACTTGCACATTTGGAATGGCTTCAAATACTGCTCCACCAAGTGTCTGGTTGAGTTCCCGACTGTCTAGCTCAAAGTTGTGGTCGCTACGCTTACTTGAGATTTTAAAGGTCATACCTTCCTTGTAAATATCCTTCATAATCTCTTGGACAGCAGATTTCAGAACTTCTACAGATTTTTCAACCTTATATACTGGAGAAAAGTTTTGAATCCCGAAAACTTGCTTGAGTGACTCTGCCACCGGTTCATAATCTGCCCCATTCAGATAAGCGTGAGCACGGTCGCGGTCTGCTGTGACTTTGACTTGAGGATAGATGGACAAAACGTCTGAGATATTATTACGTAGTTTATTGATGAAACGCATACGGTTTTTACCCTTGGTTGAAAGCTCTCCGTAGCGAATCATAATTTCTGAATACTGCATGAATGCTCCTATCTTACTTTTTTAGTTTGATTGTAGATTAATTTTAGTTTAGTCAAAAATTGCTCAACTTGACTCATGTCATTTTCTAGATCTAGACTGAGACGAACTGCTGACTGGGCTTTATCTTTTTCAATGCCCATGGCAATCAGGGTCCCTGCAGGTTTCCCTGCCTTGGACGAGCAAGCAGAGGTTGTAGAGATGAAAATGTCATAGTCTTCAAAGGCGTGCACAATAACTTCCCCACGAACACCCTTAATTCCGAAGGTCAGAATATGAGGAGCAAAGTCTTCCTCACCTGAGAAGACAAAAATATCTGGATAGTCAAGAAGAGACTGACGGATGACTTCCTTCATTTGACTTGTTTTACTAGCAAACAAGTCTAGTCTCTCCATAGACAAACGTAGGGCCTTGGCAGTCGCAGCAATTCCTGCTACATTCTCAGTTGTGGAACGATAGTCGCGCTCCTGGCCACCACCGGTTAATAGGGGGGTGATTTTCTTGCCAGACTTAATGTAGACAAAGCCAACACCCCGAACTCCGTGGAACTTATGACTAGAGAAGGTTGCAAAATCAACTCGGTCTGTCAAATACTTTTCTGTTGGAATCTTAGCTAAAGCTTGAACAGCATCGACATGGAAAGAAATGGTTGGTTTATCTGCTAAAAGTTCTGAAATAGCTTGGATGGGCTGGATGGAGCCAATTTCATTGTTGACAGCCATAACAGAAACAAGAGTCGTATCAGGACGAAGTAGATTTTCTAAAGCAGTTACATCTACAAATCCTTTTTCATCAACTGGTGCAAAATCCACTTCAAAACCTTGAGTCTTGAGCCAAAGAGCTGACTCCTTGACTGCTGGATGCTCAATAGCTGATACAATAATGTGTTTACCAAATTGCGCTTTTTCAAATGCAACCCCTTTGATAACCCAGTTATCCCCTTCAGTCCCACCAGATGTAAAGAAAATTTCCTCGCTTTTCTTGCCAATCAAATCTGCAATCTGTTGACGAGAAGCTTCTAAAATTCTGGTAGACTGGTCCCCCAATCGATGTAGACTCGAAGGATTTCCAATAATTTTTGCAGACACTTGCATATAGGTTTCAAGTGCTTCTGGATAAGGCTTAGTCGTTGCCGAATTATCAAAGTAAATCATGGTTTCTCACGCTTTCTAAAATCACTCCTTCTATTGTATCACGAAACAGTTCAGGCGACAAGAAAGGCAATTCAGGTTCATTTAAGTTTTTTTTAAAGATTTTCGGTATAATGAATTTTAGTAAAGGAGAGATATTATGTCTAATTATCGTAGAACATCAAAACCCAAAACGGAACACATCAAAAAAGGATTTACTGTTTTTCAGAAAACGATTGCTACTATCGGTAGTATTCTAGGGCTGATTACTGCAAGTATCACCATTATGAATGCTATGAATAACAACAACAATAATAACTCTAAAAAAGAAACTACGACAAGCCAGACAACTGTCATAAAAGAGATTCAAAAGGAATCCCCTCAAGAGAATACTACTCCAAACAAGGACAATACTTCTACAAAAGAACACACACAAGAAGAAACAACAACTCAATCTAGTAGCAGTGAAGAAAGCAAGAAAGAAGATACTAGCAGTAAACAAGAACAACCGACTGTTCCTTCATCTAGCACTCAAACAACAGATACAAAAACGTCTACTACTAATGGAGCTTCCTAAAAGAACTATCTAACAGCCAGTGATTGAATCGCTGGTTTTTTATTGCTGTCTTCAGTATTTATAATCAATTGATCCTAAAACAGTACATAATGTGGTATAATCTTCTTATGGCATATTCATTAGATTTTCGTAAAAAAGTTCTCACTTATTGTGAGCGAACAGGCAGTATAACAGAAGCATCACACGTTTTCCAAATCTCACATAATACCATTTATTACTGGTTAAAGCTAAAAGAAAAAACAGGAGAGCTAAACCATCAAGTAAAAGGAACAAAACCAAGAAAGGTTGATAGAGATAGACTTAAAAACTATCTTACTGACAATCCAGACGCTTATTTGACTGAGATAGCTGCTGAATTTGACTGTCATCCAACTACTATCCACTATGCTCTTAAAGCTATGGGGTACACTCGAAAAAAAAGAATCACACCTACTATGAACAAGACCCAGAAAAAGTAGCTTTATTTCTTAAAAAATTTAATAGTTTAAAGCATCTAGCACCTGTTTATATTGATGAAACAGGATTCGATACTTATTTTTATCGAGAATATGGTCGCTCATTAAAAGGTCAGTTAATAAGAGGTAAAATATCTGGAAAAAGATATCAGAGGATTTCTTTGGTTGCAGGGCTAACAAATGGTGAGTTAATCGCTCCAATGACTTACGAAGATACGATGACGAGCGACTTTTTTGAAGCTTGGTTTCAGAAGTTTCTCTTACCAACATTAAACACACCATCAGTTATTATTATGGATAATGCAAGATTCCATAGAATGGGTAAGCTAGAGCTCTTATGTGAAGAATTTGGGCATAAACTTTTACCACTTCCTCCCTACTCACCTGAGTACAATCCTATTGAGAAAACATGGGCTCATATCAAAAAGCACCTCAAAAAGGTATTACCAGGTTGTAATACTTTTTTCGAGGCTCTTTTGTCCTGCTCTTGTTTCAATTGACTATATCAGCAAAAGTTAATCTTTGCAACAGAAAAATGATCAGCCTTTAAACCAATCATTTTTTGAATATATTTTATACTCAATGAAAATCAAAGAGCAAACTAGGAAGCTAGCCGCAGGTTGCTCAAAACACTGTTTTGAGGTTGTGGATAGAACTGACGAAGTCAGTAACAAATATACGGCAAGGCGACGCTGACGTGGTTTGAATTTGATTTTCGAAGAGTATTAGCTAAAAACTAAAAATAGATAGTTTAGAATAGATACCAGTACTAGAACTCCATTATTTAGCAAATGAACAGCTATGGAATCAAGGATATTCCCTCTACGAGCATAGGCTAAGTAAAATATCACTCCCAGTAAAAAATAAGTTACAAACTCTATCGGATAAAACATATGCAGGTAGCCAAAAATCGCAGAACTTATTAGCAATTTCAACCACTTTTGATCTTCTTTAAAAAAATAGTGGCTGAAGAATCCTCTAAATACTAATTCTTCCATGATTGGAGCAAATATACCAATTGCAAAATGAAAAGCGATGAAAAATAGAGGAAAAACACGAGTAACCTGCTCGCTTGTAGCCAGCAAGGCAGCATCGTTAGCAGATGTTAGATTTCCAGTAACCACTTGGATCAGGAGGGTACCTACAATCGCTACGACTCGAGTAGCCACATAAAATAAAAGGGCTATTCCAAAATCCTTCCAGGTAAATTTGAGAATCTTCTGCTGGTCTGGAATTTTCTTTTTATATTGTCGCCAAACAGCAACTAGCAAGAAAGTAGCCAGTACCAAATACCCAATACTAGTCGTCCACTTTAAGGACAGAGAACTAGAGTCTTCGAGAACCTGCATTCTCATGGGAAATGTATTTACATTTATAATCAGTAAGATCATTCCTACAAATTTTAAACTATTTTTCAACTTTTGCAAACCACTACCTCTTCTTTCCTGAACTCCAGCATCTCTAGTTACTAACGATGCTCACCTATGTTTTCTTTCTTCTTTATAGATTTCTACTCCCTTAATCAGGGATAGTAAGACAAGGATAACCCCAATATCTAAATTGATCAAACTACCTCCATCAGCGAATAAATACAAACCCAAGCAGGCTTGCGCTAAGGGATAGGCATATTTATTAAATTTCATAGATACTCCACAAAGCTTTCTACCAATAAATGAATAAAATAACTTCTTAGTCTTGCTCACATAAGAGCATCAAATTTCAGATTTTCTTTTTTCTACTAGCTATCTCTAAATCCAATCTAATAATACTCTTCAGATTAACTTGTAAGATCAGCTCTATTCTTTTAGGGTTGGACCAGACCACTGAATTACTAAATCATGTTTAGGAACAATTATAGTTTAGCATTTATTTCCAGGAAAAGATTGCTCTTTCTTAAATTGTCATCAAAACATCCTAAATGGTAGTAATTGGCTTGCGACTTAAGGACTTCAATGACCATCAGCTTCCTCACTTGAAGAAAAAGCGAACAAGACCAGATTCTGTTTATCAGAAAACTAGTTTTGTCCGCTTTTTATATTCGAGATTAGTCTCTTGATCCAATCTCTATGACTTAGATGCTTTTACATCATCTTATTCGTCGTCTTTTTTCTTTCCCAAAGCAAACATACCAAGAAGTGCTCCTACAACACCAACGGCTGCAAGGCCAGCATTTTCTTTAGTGCCTGTCTCTGGGAGTTTGTATTGATGACTTGCAGGTGCTTGATAAGTCTTATCTTGTGACATAGCAAGAGCTACAAGAGACTGCTCATCTTTGTATTCTGGAACCTCATGGATTGCACCTTCTGCTCCATTGACACCACCTGTGAATTCTGGGCTTACTCCCTGAACAGCTGCTTCGACACCATTTACTCCACCCTTGAATTCTGGGACTTCTACTACTGGCGCCGCTTCGTCACCTGCTGTACCGATAGCTTCAGTGTACTCTGGAACTTCATGAACAGCTGCTTCAACAGCATTAACTCCACCCTTGAATTCTGGGACTTCTACTACTGGCGCCGCTTCGTCACCTGCTGTACCAATAGCTCCTGTATATTCTGGAACTTCTTGAACAGCTGCTTCGACTGCGTTAACGCCGCCTGTGTATTCTGGGACTTCTACTACTGGTGCTGGCTCATCACCTGCTGTGCCAATAGCTTCAGTGTATTCTGGAACTTCTT
>NZ_JASGZS010000035.1:0-17727 GCF_047465525.1 Streptococcus infantis
CAAAAAATAGGGTGAAAAAACCTTTATTTGTTATGCAAAAAAATAGAAGATAGGATAGAGAATCACTTTGATGATCTCAATCCTATCTCCTATTCAAATAGTTAGATTACTAACTTAATGACATTGGGTATGACCTCGCTCTTTTTATCTTTGTTTAAAAATTTATATAATTGTTTGAAAAAGCAAACTATATATGGTAAAATTGTATAAAATAACAATATAATAAACATTTTAATAAAATAGGGGCATTTGAAATGAAAAGAATAGTTTTGACTTCTGTTGTTTTACTTTCATTACTGACATCTGTTGGCTGCTCGAAACATAAAGAAGAGGCGAAAGTAGCTGAACCTGTAACGACTGAACAGACTACGCAGGATAATACAAAGTTATACAAGGAAGCTGGCTTACTTACTTTTAAAAATGAAAAGCAGCTAGAACTCGGGGAACTTGATTCAAAATCCCGTGCAACTTATGCTCACATTCAGCTAAAAGATAGTGATGAGCCTAAAGAAAAGAGAGAAGCTAAATTAACCTTTGATCCAGTTGGATGGCATAACTATAAATTTTACTATGGAGATGGTTCTAAAGAGGCTTGGCTGATGAATCGTGGTCATTTAGTTGGGTATCAATTTAGTGGACTCAACGATGAAGGCCGAAATCTAGTTCCTATGACAGCTTGGTTAAATACAGGTGCCTTTACTGGAACGGATGACAAAAATCAAAGTAGCATGCTCTATTATGAAAATGGACTTGATTCATGGCTTGCAAATCATCCAAACTATTACCTTGACTATAAGGTGACAGCTGTCTATAAGGATAATGAATTGATTCCAAGACAGATTATCTTACAATACGTAGGAATTGATAAGGATGGAAATTTGCTTGAAATTAAATTAGGTAGTAGCAAGGAAAAAATTGATAAGTATTCCGTAACCCATGTCGCCTTGGATAACGTTTCAGCCAATGCTGAAATAAATTATGCAGATGGTACTGCAAAGAATACGGTCAAGTCAGCTGAAGAACGCGCTGCAGAGCTTAAGGCAGCCGAGGAAAAAGCCAAGAAAGAAGCTGAAGAAAAAGAAGCACAAGAAAAAGCTAAAAAAGAAGCAGAAGAGAAGGCTAAAGAAGAACAGAAACAGCAGGAAACTGAAGCACCAGCACCAGCAGAAGAAGAATCACAAAGTAGTAATACAGGTGGCTACTTTAGAGATAGAAAAGGAAGATGGCATCGACCAAATGGAAAGTTTGCCTCTAAAAAGGAAATTAGAGAAGCTGGATTGCAATGGTGATAGTTTTCTCAAGTTTATATAAATCAGAATAATCACAGTCAAAAAGCCGTTGGAAAACGGTTTTTTGTTATAATTAAATTAAGATTCATAGATAACAAAGGAGAAAAACATGACATTTGAAGAAATTTTGCCTGGACTAAAGGCTAAGAAGAAATATGTACGTACTGGATGGAGTGGAGCTGAAAACTATGTTCAACTTTTTGACACTATCGAGCAAAACGGGGTCGCTCTTGAAGTGACACCCTATTTCCTCATTAACGTATCTGGAGAAGGGGAAGGTTTTTCCATGTGGAGTCCGACACCATGTGATGTCCTAGCGACGGATTGGGTTGAAGTCCATGACTAAATGTGTCTTAGTTACGGGCGTTAGTTCAGGGATTGGTCTGGCTCAAGCTCGACTCTTTTTAGAAAAAGGTTATCAGGTTTTTGGAGTAGATCAGGGTGAAAAGCCTGCCTTACAGGGTGACTTTCACTTTCTACAACGTGATTTAACACTTGACTTAGAACCTATTTTTGATTGGTGCCCTCGAGTCGATATTCTTTGTAATACGGCAGGTGTTTTGGATGACTACAAGTCCTTACTAGAACAATCCGCCCAAGAAATTCAAGAGATTTTTGAAATCAATTACGTAACTCCAGTAGAGTTGACCCGCTATTATTTGACACACATGCTGGAACATAAACATGGGATTATCATCAATATGTGCTCCATCGCTTCAAATCTAGCAGGCGGTGGTGGTCACGCCTATACCTCTTCTAAACACGCCTTGGCTGGATTTACCAAGCAATTAGCTTTGGACTATGCAGAAGCAGGTATCCAGGTCTTTGGGATTGCTCCTGGTGCAGTCAAAACTGGTATGACCGCAGCTGACTTTGAACCAGGTGGTTTGGCGGACTGGGTAGCTAGTGAAACACCCATCAAACGCTGGATTGAGCCAGGTGAAGTTGCTGAAGTTAGCCTCTTTTTAGCAAGTGGAAAAGCGAGTGCCATGCAGGGACAAATCCTGACTATTGATGGTGGTTGGTCTTTGAAGTAATATAGTTGATACTCAGTGAATATGTGGAGGTAAGCTATGAAAAGAGATGAGTTTGGATTTGTCTTGCCCAATCTCTACTATCAGTTTTTATCAGAGTGGGAAGAGATTGACCCCTATGAAATTGGAGATACAGGTATCTGTTTGTATGCCAAGAAGGATCTAGAGGAGCGCAATGAGACTTATCAGATTGAGGAAGTAGAGCCGGATTACTTTATGATTGGACAGGAAGGAGATTTGGCTTACTTTATCATGAAAAATTCTGATGATTGTATTTATGAAAATGACCTGGGTGCTTTAGGCTCCTTAGAAATGAAAATAGTTGCTACTACAGTCTATGACTTTATTGATAAGGTACTAAAAGAAGAATTGTAGAAAACTGAAGGGAGTAATCATGTTTAGAGTACTAGAAGCAGATTCACCGATTTCAAAAGAAGACCTTTTACAATTTGAGGAGATTCTTGGGAAGAAATTGCCAGAAGTCATGAAAAATTTTTATCTCAAGCACAACGGTGGTCAGCCTCAAGTAAGGGGTGCCCATGATGAACATCACCTCTTTCCCTTCAATTCCTTTAATTCACTTGAGGAAATGTGCCAATCTCTTACATGGTATGACGATGAGGCTGTGCCTGCAGGATTTAGGGCTACAGACCTTCTCCATTTCGCCTATGATTCTGGATCTGGCAACTATGCACTTTCTCTAAGGTCAGAGGATTATGGCAAGGTGTATTTCTATGTTTTAGAAGAAAAAGCTGAGATCTATGGTCAATGGGCTTCTTTTGAGGAATTTTTGAACTCTTTTGTTGAAGAGTGAGATTAAAAAGGAGACGGGATGCGAAAACACCAAGAACTTTTACTAGAGCAGATAATCCAGCAGCTACGCGTGGACCAGTTATCTTCAGATAATTTTTGTCTCTATGGCAAGGAGGATGGAGAACTGAAACTGGATATCCTTTATTGGGTATCCGATTATCCGAATGTCGAGGAAGGTTCTGATGTCTACCCAGCTGATGCATCGGAGCAAGATCTCCAGCTAGTCTACTATGGAGAGCAGTTGATTGATGTCCTTGCAGTCGCACTTGAGGAAAAACCAGATGCAAGTCTCCAAGACTTGGTCGAAGCTTTGAATTATTATAATCAGCATGATAGTTTTATGCCTTTTGATTCTGACTAGCTCTCCTAGATTTATGAAGTTCCGTTACCAATAAACGTTTTCATAAGGAGTTAAGAAATGATAGATTACGAAAACATAAATGAAAGAATTACCCCTTTTAACTTGCTTGTATATGATGAGGATCCTAAAAATGTTCGAGGGTCGCTCATTTATTACCCTGATGGAGAATACAGACAGGAAGTATTTGACACTCGAGAAGAGGAGGGATTTGAAGGAAATGGCTACGATTGGACATCTTTAGCTTTGGTATTTTTGGAGGAGAAAATGCCTGAATTAAGCGATGCTATTGACTTTGATCCTGAAGGAAGTATATTTTGCGCCTATTCTTCCAAGGTGGACGCTTTGGCTAGATTTGCTCTTGGCTTTAAAGAGTTTTGTGATGATATCAACACTATGAAAGACTTGTTCAGTCGAGCAGAGTTGGATTAGTTGACTAAAATCTCTTTAAATTTTTAAAAAAAGAATAGAAAGGATTTCAAATGAAGCTACCAGAAGTAGTTGAACAAATGGAAAAACATCCAGATCTACATCTCTATTTAGATAAAATTTTAAAAAAGAATAAGAAAACCCAAGCTAGCTATCTCGAGTCGCTGAATCATCTGGCCTATCTACTTTATCTAGATGGTCAAGAAGAAATGGCTAAGAAATTATTGGAGAGTGTCATACAAGTCACATTTGAAGGAAATTATAACACTTGGACCTTTGTTGATAGTTCTCTGGTTTTATTGGCCTATATGGAAAGAGAAACAGAAAATAAGCTATCTGCCTATAAAAAACTCCTTTTGTCTCCATTAGAACAAGGGGAGGAATCCACTCAAAACATAAGAAGGAGAGTTCATCAGAGATTTTTGAATGGTGATAGCTTGGAGCAAAAGCTTGCAAAAATCGAGCAAGCTTCAAGTCCTGAATCAGAAATGGAACGTCGTCTGTTATACTTGACAGATTTGTTGAAAATTAACCTCTTTATTGCTGAGTCATCTTGTGAAGAGATAGATATACAGGAAAAAATCGAAGAGAATATAGAGATACTGAAGAAGTATATCAAGGAGCATGGACTTTATAGCTTATTTCCTTTTAAAGGATGAGGTAAGTTATCAATCTTGGATTGTTAGAAAGAGTGGAATATGGAAATCAAAAATCACTTTGGTGTCTATGGCATTTGCTATGAGAAAGGAAAATTACTCTGCATTGAGAAAACGAGAGGACCTTATCAGCATCGTTTTGACTTACCTGGTGGTAGTCAGGAGGTAGGTGAAGGGTTGACAGAAACCCTCAAGAGAGAAGTTTTGGAAGAGACAGGCTATACTCTTAGCAGATATTCAAATCCTAGGATTTATGATGTAATGGTTCAAGAAGAGGGGCAAGACTTTGCAGTACATCATATCATGGCCTTTTATGATATAGTACTTGATTTAGAACGCTCTCAAAAATCCCTTCCTCATGAAGTTCTTGACGGAAGCAATGATTCAGCAAATGCAGTTTGGGTCCCTATTGAGCAGATGACCCAAGAAAATGCCTCCCCCTTAGTATTGAAGGTGAAGGCAGAGTTACGAGGATTTCCAGAATTTGACATGACAAGCTATAATAATTGGAAGGTAAAGATGGGGGATAATGGAACTATTTAAAACATGGAAGAAAAATATGGTTCTCTATGGTCTTAAATCTCAAATCGGAACTGTCTACCGAAACAGTGATAGGACAACAAGTTTTTATGATGTTGGGAATTTTCTATACCTAGCAGGGGAGTTGAATTCCAGATTTTGGGAAGATTTTGTTAGGCAATATGGTTTAGATTATAAGATTATTATTTCAGAAAATACCAATTGGCAAGATTTTCTGCATCAGAAAGTGGAGCTAATTTCTTTTACTCGCTATTCTTTTAAGGATAAGGCAAATTTTCAAGTTGAATTTTTAAATGATCTAGTTACTCATATAGAGGAAGGTTACAATATGGTACCTATTGATAATCGTATTTATAACTGCCTTTCTGAGGAAGAATGGTCACAAGATTTACAGGGGGATTTTGAATCCTACCAGGATTTTGCTTTAAAAGGTGGATTTGGCTTTGTGGTTCTTAAAAATAAAGAACTGATTGCTGGGATTTCCTCAGGGTTAGTTTACCGTGGAGCAGTTGAAGTGGAAGTTGCAACTAGACCAAACGAACAAGGAAATGGCTTTGCTAAAAAGCTTGGTGCTGCAATGATTCTAGAGAGTTTAAATAGGGATATATTTCCTCTTTGGGATGCTCATAACGAGGCTTCCAAAAAAGTAGCAGAATTTTTAGGATATGAGTTAGTTGAACCTTATGAAGCTTTTGAACTAGATGAAAGCGTCATATAATGATATCTGATATTGTATCTTTTAAGACGAGGTGAATGGACATGCAAAACCAACTAGCTCTTAGTGGCGAAAGAATTGTTGAAAAAATTTACCCACAACTATTTCATCATGTTGGTATGATTCGTGGCGAATATTTGGTGAGGGAGATCAGTCAAAATATACTGCTAAAAAGTTGTCAGCAATTTGTAAAAGATTATCTAGACACTATTTGCCATTTGTACCCAGATGAAGAAGTCTGGTATCGCTTTTCAGAGTTAACAAATGCAGAAGCAAATAATCTAGACGGGACAAAAGAGTATTTCGATGAACGCCACCCCTTATTTGGATATAGAGGGACTAGGCGTTTATTGGTGTGTCCAGATGAATTTCAGGCTGAGGCACATGTCGTTACAGAAGTTTATCAAACCAATCCCAATTTGTCTGTTATTTTTCCTTTTGTCAACGATGCCGACCAATTAAGACAAGCTATTAGAGTGTTGCGCCAGCATGGTTTTACTGGAAAAGTTGGAACAATGATTGAATTACCGTCAGCTTATCTCGACTTGGACAGGATACTGGAAACTGGTATTTCAAAGATTGTAGTGGGAATGAATGATTTGACTTCTTTTGTTTTTGCGACTGTGAGGAACAGTCAATGGCATAATATGGAAAGTCCCATTATGTTAGAAATGCTGAGACAGATGCAGGATAAAGCAAGGATGAAAAAAATAGATTTCGCTGTAGCAGGCTATCTGAATCCTTCTTTCATACAAAAAATGAATCAGATGGGGATTGAGTGCATTATCCACTACAGTTCTATTCCGGAGATTTTTAATTTAGAGATTGACCATCCAGATCATCTCAAACGTGTAAAAGAAAAAAGTAAAAAAATACAAAGGAGCAACCTATGACACCTCAAGAAATGTGGAATGCCTACAAGCAAATCAACCCCTCTATCGGAGATGAAATCGACGCTTGGGCTTTTGGAGTAGAAGCCGATCTCTTGGCAGATTTGGTTTTAAAAGGTGAAAAGACTGCAACTACATCAGCCTATGATCTTTATGCAGTTGATAACGATCCCCTGCCACAAGAAGGGACCTTTGACATCATTTTAGATAGCCAAGATCGGGCTGTCTGCATTATCGAAATTACAAAGGTTTCCGTTCAGCCTTTTCATCAAGTGTCAGCTGTTCATGCCTTCAAAGAAGGGGAAGGTGACAAATCTTTAGCCTATTGGCGTCAGGTTCATGAGGACTGTTTCGCCGAGTGGATGAGGGAGGCTGGACTGATTTTTACACCTGAAAGCAAGGTTGTTTTGGAAGAATTTCGCAAGGTCTACCCTCTGTAGACTACTAGAAGGAAGAAAGTTTTGGAAATCACCGTCCAAAGCTTTTTTCTGACTTAAAATATGATAAAATAGGTATGTTTGAACTAGAGCATTTGCTCAGAAATATAGAATAGGAGAAAATGATGCAAGCAGTAGAACATTATATTGAAAAATTTGTTCCTGAACATTATGATTTGTTTTTAGACTTGAGTCGTGAGACCAAGACTTTTTCAGGAAAAGTAACTATTACTGGTCAAGCTAAAAGTGACCGTATTTCCCTTCACCAAAAAGACCTAGAAATTGCTTCTGTAGAAGTAGCAGGTCAAGCGCGTCCATTTACAGTTGATAATGAAAATGAAGCTCTTCATATCGAACTTGACGAAGTAGGTCAAGTCGAATTGGTTCTTTCATTTTCAGGTAAAATTACTGACAACATGACAGGTATCTACCCATCTTACTACACAGTTGATGGAGTTAAGAAGGAAGTTTTGTCAACTCAGTTTGAGAGCCACTTTGCCCGCGAAGCCTTTCCATGTGTGGATGAGCCAGAAGCAAAAGCAACCTTTGACCTCTCTCTTCGTTTTGACCAAGCAGAAGGTGAATTAGCCTTGTCAAACATGCCTGAGATTGACGTTGAAAACCGCAATGAAACTGGTATCTGGAAATTTGAGACAACTCCACGTATGTCTTCTTACTTGCTAGCTTTCGTTGCTGGTGATTTGCAAGGGGTAACTGCTAAGACAAAAAATGGTACTTTGGTAGGTGTATACTCAACCAAGGCGCATCCACTTTCAAACCTTGATTTCTCACTGGATATCGCTGTTCGTTCAATCGAGTTTTACGAAGATTACTACGGAGTCAAGTACCCAATTCCTCAATCTCTTCACATCGCCCTTCCTGACTTCTCAGCAGGTGCTATGGAAAACTGGGGTCTTGTAACTTATCGTGAAGTTTACTTGGTTGTGGACGAAAACTCTACCTTTGCCAGCCGTCAACAAGTTGCTCTAGTCATTGCCCATGAGCTTGCTCACCAATGGTTTGGTAACCTTGTGACTATGAAGTGGTGGGATGACCTCTGGCTCAACGAAAGCTTCGCGAACATGATGGAATACGTCTGTGTGGATGCCATCGAGCCAAGTTGGAATATCTTTGAAGACTTCCAAACAAGTGGAGTGCCAGCCGCTCTTAAACGTGATGCGACAGATGGCGTTCAATCTGTCCACGTTGAAGTTAGCCACCCAGATGAAATCAATACGCTCTTCGATGGTGCTATCGTTTATGCCAAAGGAAGCCGTCTCATGCATATGCTTCGCCGTTGGTTAGGAGATGCTGATTTTGCTAAGGGTTTGCATGCTTACTTTGAAAAACACCAATACGGAAATACCATTGGTCGTGACCTTTGGAACGCCCTCGGACAAGCATCTGGTCGTGATGTAGCAGCCTTCATGGATTCTTGGTTGGAGCAGCCTGGTTATCCAGTCCTTACTGCTACAGTTGAAAATGATGTTTTGAAGATTTCGCAAAAACAATTCTTTATCGGTGAACATGAAGACAAGAACCGTCTTTGGGTAGTGCCACTTAACAGTAACTGGAAAGGCTTGCCAGATACTCTCGAAACTGAGAGCATCGAAATTCCAGGTTATGCAGCTCTTCTTGCTGAAAACAAAGGAGCCCTTCGTCTTAACACAGAAAATACAGCACATTACATTACAGACTATCAAGGCGACTTATTGGATGCTGTTCTTTCAGAATTAGTAGAACTTGATAACACAAGTAAACTTCAAATCGTTCAAGAACGTCGTTTGCTAGCTGAAGCTGGGCACATTTCGTACGCAGACTTGCTTCCAGTAGTGGATCAATTGTCTAAAGAAGAATCTTACCTAGTTGTTGCTGCAGTTTCTCAAGTTATTACAGCCCTTGAACGCTTCATTGATGAAGGAACAGAGGCAGAAAAAGCCTTTAAAGCCCTTATTGCTAAACTGGCTTGTTACAACTATGACCGTCTTGGTTTTGAAGCTAAAGAGGGTGAATCTGATGAGGATGAATTGGTTCGTCAATTGACAATTTCCATGATGATTCGTTCAAATGACGAGGAAGCCAGTCAAGTTGCTAGCCAAATTTTTGCAGCCCACAAGGATAATCTTTCAGGACTTCCAGCAGCTATTCGTTCACAAGTTCTCATCAATGAAATGAAACACCATGAGACTAAGGAATTGGTTGCAACTTATCTCGATCTTTATACTCATGCGACAGATGCCGCCTTTAAACGCCAATTGGCAGCAGCCCTTGCTTATGCGACAGATGCAGAGAACATCCAAACACTGCTTGCAACTTGGAAGGACAAATTTGTCGTGAAACCACAGGACCTTTCAGCATGGTATCTCCAATTCTTAGGACACCAAGCAACTCAAGAAACTGTATGGGTGTGGGCACGTGAAAACTGGGATTGGATTAAGGCAGCTCTTGGTGGTGATATGAGTTTTGACAGTTTTGTCATCTTCCCATCACACATCTTTAAAACAGAGCAACGCTTAGCAGAATACAAGGCCTTCTATGAACCACAACTTTCTGACCTTGCCCTTAGCCGTAATATCCGCATGGGGATTAAGGATATCGCAGCTCGCGTTGAATTGATCAAGCGTGAAAAAGCAGCAGTTGAAGCAGTTGTAGCTCAATATAGCAAAGCTTAAAAGATTCTAGTCTAAATAGATTCCAAAAACTCAACTTTCTCTTGAAAAAACAAGGGAAGTTGAGTTTTTTTTAAGATATTTTTGCTATAATAGGTGTAATAAGGAGGAATTTTTGATGATCAAGATTCTATTAGTGGAAGATGACCTAGGCCTTTCAAATTCAGTTTTTGACTTTCTGGATGATTTTGCGGATGTCATGCAGGTTTTTGATGGTGAAGAAGGTCTCTATGAGGCTGAAAGTGGCGTTTATGATTTGATTCTGCTTGATTTGATGTTGCCTGAAAAAAATGGTTTCCAAGTCTTAAAAGAATTACGTGAAAAAGGCGTTTCGACACCAGTTCTTATCATGACAGCAAAGGAAAGTCTCGATGACAAAGGTCATGGATTTGAGCTTGGGGCAGATGATTATCTAACAAAACCATTCTATCTAGAAGAACTCAAGATGCGTATTCAGGCCCTTCTCAAACGTTCTGGTAAGTTCAATGAAAACACCCTTTCCTATGGTGATTTGACTATCAATCTCTCTACTAATGAGGTTAAAGTCAATGAGACTGTTGTTGAATTATTGGGTAAAGAATTTGATCTCTTGGTTTATTTCCTCCAAAATCAAAATGTAATCTTACCTAAGACACAGATTTTTGACCGTTTATGGGGATTTGATAGTGATACAACTATTTCCGTTGTAGAAGTCTATGTATCAAAAGTTCGTAAGAAATTAAAGGGGACAGCCTTTGCTGAGAATCTCCAAACCTTACGCAGTGTTGGGTATATTTTAAAACATGTTTAATAAATTTAAAAAGAATTGGTACGCAGAAGATTTCAGCTACTTTATCCGTAACTTTGGAGTATTTACTCTGATTTTCTCTGCTATGACCTTGATTATCTTGCAGGTTATGCACTCCAGCCTCTACACCTCAGTAGATGAGAAGCTTCTGTCTCTCAGTGGCAATCCTCAAGATGTCATCCAGTTGGCTGTCAATCGAGCAACAGATGAAGTCAAAGATCTCAATAGTCAATCCGTTCCTCCATCAACGGATAAAAAACCAACGGTCAGTTCCAATACAGAAGTGATTTTATTGGACTCTAATTTAAATCAACTAGTAGCTGGAAATCGCTTTTTAGGTCTTGATAGGGTTACATTTAATAAAAAGGATTTGAATCACATTAGACAGCTTCATGTTCAGAATAGCTATGGGCAGGATGAGATTTATCGAGTGATTCTGACTGAGATGAATATTGAATCTGTCTCGACCAATATTAAGTATGCAGCTGTTTTAATTAATACCAGTCAGCTAGAGCAAATCAGTCAAAATCATGAGCAGTTAATCGTAGTAGTCATGGCCAGCTTCTGGATTTTATCACTCATAGCTAGTCTTTATCTTGCTCGCGTTAGTGTCAAACCCTTGCTTGAAAGTATGCAGAAGCAGCAGAGTTTTGTCGAAAATGCCAGTCATGAGCTACGTACTCCACTTGCTGTTCTCCAAAATCGTCTAGAAACTCTTTTTCGAAAGCCGGAAGCTACTATTATGGAATCTAGCGAGAGTATTGCTTCTAGTTTAGAAGAAGTTCGAAACATGCGCTTTTTAACAACCAATCTCCTAAATTTAGCCCGTCGTGATGATGGTATCAATCCTGAACTAGGAGAAGTACAGCCAGACTTCTTTAACACAACCTTTACCAACTATGAGATGATTGCATCTGAAAATAACCGCGTTTTTCATTTTGAAAATCGTATTCATCGGACCATCATAACAGACAAGCTTCTTCTTAAGCAACTGATGACTATCTTGTTTGACAATGCTGTCAAGTATACTGAAGAAGAAGGAGTTATTCATTTTGTAATCGCTGCTACAGAGCGTAATCTCTATTTGTCAGTGGCTGATGATGGAATTGGTATTTCTGCGGCAGATAAAAAGAAAATTTTTGATCGCTTTTATCGAGTTGATAAGGCTCGTACTCGTCAAAAAGGTGGCTTTGGGTTAGGTTTGTCTTTAGCAAAACAGATTGTTGATGCCTTAAAAGGAACCATTAGTGTTAAGGATAACAAACCTCATGGTACGATTTTTGAAGTAAAAATCGCCATTCAAACACCATCCAAGCGTAAAAATAAATAAAAAAGACAGTTCCAGAGGACTGTTCAGTTAAGGCTTAAAGAAATCAAACGTAATTAAAATGCTTTAAGAGGGAAAGGGTTAATTGGTAGAATCGTCTACTGATTAACCTTTTCTTTTAATTCTATAAATTGGGAACTTCAATATGGTATATTGAAAAACTTGTAATTATGATAAAATAAGATGGATAGTTTATTAGATACTTTTAAATTTTGAGGTAGCATAATAATTACGTACGGTGAATAATGGCAAGTATTTGGTAGAAGATTCATGACTTAAACAAATAATCTGTTATCGATATCACCGAAATAGATGCTATAAATAATAGCAAGGAGCAAATATAAAATGAGTACAATTCTAACAAAGAAAGAAATGACAGAAGAAGACATAAAATTTCATTATATTAGCCCTGCTATCGTCTCTAAATGGGATAGAGATAAAATTACCATGGAGACAAAAATAACAGATGGTAAAATTAATCTTCGTGGGAATTTAATTTCTAGAGAAAAACCAAAGAAAGCAGATTATGTACTGTATCTAAATCCTAATAAACCAATTGCTATTGTAGAAGCAAAAGACAATAAGCATAGTATGTCGTTCGGCTTACAACAAGCCATGACCTATGCTGAAATGCTTGATGTACCTTTTGCTTATAGTTCTAATGGAGATGGTTTTTTTGAGCATGATTTTTTAACTGGAAGAGAACGAGAACTTTCTTTGGATGAGTTTCCTACTGAAGAAGAGCTCATAAATAGATATAAGGCGGAATCGAATAATGGAGAAGGGCTAAGTTCGCAAGAAGAAAAAATCATTGAGCAACCTTACTTCTCAAGTATGAACTCTTACCCTCCTAGATATTATCAAAGGGTTGCAGTAAACAGAACTGTTGAACAAATTGCGTCAGGAAAAGATAGATTACTGCTTGTGATGGCGACTGGGACAGGAAAAACCTATACTGCATTTCAAATCGTCTACAGACTGCTTCAAAGTGGGATGAAAAGAAAAATCTTATATTTGGCGGATAGAAATATCTTAGTCGATCAGTCCATTCAACAAGATTTTTCTCCTCTTGAAAAAGTCATTCATAAAATTAACGTAGCCAAGGATGACCCTAGCACGATTACTTCTCATCAGGTCTATTTTTCACTATACCAACAATTAGTTGGAGAGGACGATAAGGAGCATTTTTCTGAGCTTTTTAGACCAGATTTCTTTGACCTCATTATCGTAGATGAGTGTCATCGCGGTTCTGCTAAGGAAGAATCTAGATGGAGAAAAATTTTAGAATACTTTTCTTCTGCTACACAGATAGGAATGACAGCAACACCAAAGGAAACCAAATATGTTTCGAATATCAATTATTTTGGCGATCCGATTTATACCTACTCTCTTAAAAAAGGGATTGAAGATGGCTTTTTAGCACCATTTAAGGTAATCAATATTACAACTGATATTGGTGATGGTTGGAGACCAGTCAAAGGACAAAAAGATAAATTTGGAAACCTCATTGAAGATAGACTATATAACAATACAGACTATGATTACAACATCATCATAGAAGATAGAACCAATCAAGTAGCTAGTGAAATTACAAAATATCTAAAGGCGACAGACCGTATGGCAAAAACGATTGTTTTTTGCCCAACAGAAGAAGCTGCTGAAAGGATGAGAATTGCCCTTGTTAACCATAATGCTGATATGGTAAAAGAAAACTCAGACTACTGTGTTCGTATTACAGGCAGTGATGATTATGGGAAAAGTAAGCTAGATTACTTTATATCTGTGTCTGCAAAATATCCCGTAATTGCCACAACATCTAAACTTCTATCCACGGGTGCAGACTGTAAGATGACAAAACTGATTGTTTTAGATGAAATGATTGGATCGATGACAGAGTTTAAGCAAATTATTGGTCGTGGTACCAGACTTCGTGAAAAAGAAGGAAAGACTCACTTTGTTGTGATGGACTTTAGAAATGTTTCAAGACTTTTTGCTGATCCAGACTGGGATGGTCCAATTGAAATTGACGATGACTTTGACCCTGAAAACAATCCTAAAGGTGGTAAAACAAAGAAAGGTGGAGATGGTACACCACCGAATCCTCCTGCAATAAAACCAATTGTTGATAGAAATGGTTGCAAAGTTGAAATCATTCATAAAACAGTCTCTGTCTATGATACAAATGGTAAGTTACTGAGACAGGAAAGTATTGTCGATTATACCAAAGAAAATATTAGGGGTGAATACGCGACATTAGATGCCTTTATTCGTGAATGGAGAAAAGACCCCAAAAAAGACAAGATACAAAGTATACTTCTGGAGCGTGGGATTGACATCGAACAGCTCAAAAAAGAACAGGCTATGGAAGAAGTCGATGATTTTGATTTTATCTGCCATATTGCCTTTAATCAAAAACCACTGACTAGAAAAGAACGAGCAGAAAATGTAAAGAAACAGGATTTCTTTAGTCGCTATAATGGAGTTGCTAAAGAAGTGTTAGAAGCACTGCTTGATAAGTATATGAATAAAGGAATTACAGAAATTACGACTACGGAAGTTTTGAGATTAGATCCTTTTATGAAATTAGGTAAGCCATCTAAAATCGCTAGTTACTTTGGAGGAAAAGATGGCTATAAACATGCTGTAGAAGAACTACAAAATGCAATTTATAACTAAGGAAGGATTTGATAATGAGTAATCTATCAGGATTTATAAAACGATTACGAGATATTATGCGGAACGATGCAGGTATCAATGGAGATGCCCAAAGAATTGAGCAAATCACGTGGATGCTCTTTCTAAAAGTATACGACGCAAAAGAAAGTGACTGGGAGATGAACGAGGACGATTACACCTCCATCATTCCCAATGAATGCCGATGGATTAACTGGGCGCATGATGATAAGACTGGACTTGCTCTAACGGGAGATAATTTATTGAATTTTGTCAATAACACGCTCTTTCCAACACTAAAAAACTTAGCAGTCACTCGTGAGACCCCAATCAAAAAAGCGATTGTTCAGACAGTTTTTCAAGACGCCAATAACTACATGAAAGACGGAGTCCTTCTGAGACAAGTTATCAATGTCATTGATGAAATTGACTTTGGAGATTATAATGAAAGCCATGCCTTTGGAGAAATCTATGAGACTATCCTAAAAGAACTACAAAGCGCAGGATCTAGTGGTGAGTTCTATACACCTCGTGCAGTAACGGACTTTATGGCCAAGATGATAGAGCCGAAGATCGGTGAAACCATGGCGGACTTGGCTTGTGGTACAGGTGGATTTATCACAAGTTGGCTCAAAGAGCTTCATCAAAAGGTAGAGACAGTTGCTGATGAAGAAGCCTATTCTTCTTCTATCTATGGAATCGAAAAGAAACAATTTCCTTATATGTTGGCTGTTACCAATATGCTCCTTCATGATTTGGATGTCCCGCAAATCTATCATGACAATACGCTACTTAGAGATGTACTCGACTATACAGATGATGACAAATTTGATGTTATCTTGATGAACCCTCCTTATGGTGGTTCAGAAAAAGCGGATGTCAAAAGTCATTTTCCGTCAGATTTAGCAAGCTCTGAAACGGCAGACCTTTTCATGTCGGTTATCATGTATCGTCTAAAAGAAAAAGGACGAGCAGCTGTCATCCTGCCAGACGGATTTTTATTTGGTACTGATAATGCTAAGCTCAATATCAAAAAGAAACTGTTAAATGAGTTTAATCTACATACCATTATCCGTTTGCCGTCCAGTGTCTTTAGTCCCTACACTTCGATTACGACCAATATTCTTTTCTTTGATAAGACAGGTCCTACAAAGGAGACTTGGATTTATCGACTAGATAAACCAGAAGGCTACAAGAACTTCTCGAAAACAAAACCTATGAAGTTGGAGCACTTTGAGCCAGTTCTCTCTTGGTGGCATCAACGAGAAGAAATCCTAGAAGACGGTTTTGATAAGGCTAGGAAGTTTACCAGAGAAGAGCTAGAGGAAAAGTACGGCTACAATCTCGATCTATGTGGCTCCCCACATGAAGAAGAAGTCATCCTAGCACCACATGACCTGATCCATAACTACCAAGAAGAGAGAGCCAGCCTCAATGCAGAAATCGACCGAGTCCTAGAAGAGATAGAAAAACTGTTGGGAGGTAAGATTCAATGACGCCCCAACAGTTAAAAAATGCGATCTTGCAGCAGGCTATCCAAGGAAAACTAGTCGAGCAAAGAGCAGAAGAAGGCACAGGTCAAGAGCTTTATAAAGTCATCCAAGACGAAAAGCAAAAGCTGATCCAAGAAGGAAAGCTCAAGAAACAAAAAGCCCTCCCTGAAATCACAGAAGACGAAATCCCCTTTGAGATACCTGAGACTTGGAAGTGGGTGAGGTTGGGGGAGATTTCTACATACAGTCAAACTAAAAAGAAAATAAATGTGGCTGCTATTGAGACACCGATGTGGTCTTTGGATTTAGAAGATATTGAAAAAGAGAGTGGGAAAATCATTCGCCGAGTTATGACGATTGATAGGAAAATTTCCGGTGAAAAAATTATTTTTAAAAAAGATCAGATACTTTATAGTAAACTTCGTCCGTATTTAAAAAAAATTTTAATAGCCCCAGATAATGGAGTTTGTTCGTCAGAATTAGTTCCTTTTGATATGATTGGCAATTGTGACAGCAGATTTATAGTTTACCTACTTAAATCAGCGTATGTTGATTTTTTAATAAATTCTGTTACATATGGGGTGAAAATGCCAAGAGTAGGAACTGATACTATGATTAACTTACTCATCCCCCTCCCCCCTCTCGCAGAGCAAGAGCGGATTGTAGAAAAAATCGAAGAGTTTTTGCCCCTGGTTGAAAGATATGAAAAGGCCTGGGCTAGGCTAGAAGAACTAAACAAAAAGTTCCCTCTTGATATGCAAAAGGCTATCCTTGGACAAGCCATCCAAGGAAAACTAGTCGAGCAAAGAGCAGAAGAAGGCACAGGTCAAGAGCTTTATAAAGCCATCCAAGACGAAAAGCAAAAGTTGATCCAAGAAGGAAAACTCAAGAAACAAAAAGCCCTCCCTGAAATCACAGAAGATGAAATTCCCTTTGAGATACCTGAGACTTGGAAGTGGGTGAGGTTGGGGGAAATTGTAACTGTTTATGGAGGTAAGAGAATACCAGTAGGAAAAAAATTGTCTTTAACAAAAACAGAACATGTTTATATACGTGTTTCAGATATGAAAGATGGTTTTGTATCTACTGAAAACTTACAATATATTTCTGATGATATATATGAAAAAATATCTAACTATATAATAAAAAAAGAGGATGTTTATATAACAGTTGCAGGAACTATAGGTAGAATTGGTAAAATCCCTTATGAATTGGATGGAGCAAATTTAACCGAAAATGCAGATAGGCTTGTTTTTTCTGCTATAAATCAAGATTGGTTAATTAAAACTTTGCAATCAAACTTAGTTCAACAACAAATCATAAGTTCAACTACAAAAGTTGGTCAGCCCAAATTGGCAATTAGCAGAATACAAACGATCCTCATCCCCCTCCCCCCTCTTGCAGAGCAAGAGCGGATTGTAGAAAAAATCGAAGAGCTTTTGCCCTTGGTTGAAAAACTGAAATAACTCTGACCAAGACATCCAGCTAGCTAAGCCCACTGAAAAAGGAGCTCTCTTACTTTTAATGAAATGAAAACCGAGGAATCACTCATCAATTTGAGCGAATTCCTCGGTTATTTTGTATTTATTAAGGCCATAATTCGTTTCATATTAACCA
>NZ_JASGZS010000036.1:0-17115 GCF_047465525.1 Streptococcus infantis
GTGGTTAATATGAAACGAATTATGGCCTTAATAAATACAAAATAACCGAGGAATTCGCTCAAATTGATGAGTGATTCCTCGGTTTTCATTTCATTAAAAGTAAGAGAGCTCCTTTTTCAGTGGGCTTGAAAAAATCGAATTTGATTTTTTTAGCTGGCTTATCTTTTTTTGTCTTATTCGGAGCTTTTTCTATGTTTGTTTCTTTATCGACTACTGCAAAAATGAAAGCAAGACTTTCTGAACCTCCTGTTGTCGAATCAAGAAAAGAAACAGATCGAACTTTGGAACAGTTTTTAGATGGCTATGTAAGTAGATATTTTACTTATGATTCACAAGCTGGATCATCTGATGAAAATATCTCCAAACTGAATGACTATTATGGAAGTGTTCCTGATGTAAAAAATCAAGGTCAGACAAAACAGGAAATGAATCTTGTTAGTGCTCGAATGTTAAGTGCTAAAGATGGAATTGCTGTTTACCGTGTGATCTATGATACAAAAAATGGAGATAAAAGCCAGCGAGTAGGGATTGAATTTTCGATTCCTTACGGTGAAAAAAATGGTAAGTACTATGTATCTGGATTGTCTTGGTTTTCTCCTGTAAGTGATTTTAAAGCTGATGGGGTAGAAAAAGAGAATCATGTATCTCTAGTTGCGAATGATGAAATGGAAGAAGGAAAACGTAAAAAGTTGGTATCTTTCATGGAATTGTTCTTTAAAAATTATACGACTAGTCAAGCAAACTTAGATTTGATTTCTAGTGGAATTAAGTCTATTGGTGGAGCAACATTCAAGAGTTTGGATTATACCTATTTCAAGGAAAAAGATGGGAAAATACTTGCTTATGCTCAAATTACTCTTGATGTTGCTGGGACAACTCATAGCGAAAATTTTAGTTTTGAGTTACGACAAGATAAAGATAGTTATTTTGTAGAAAAGATGGAACACACAATACCATCTGATTTTAATAAAAAGGAAGAAAAAGGAGAATAGAATAAATGGCATTGTTTCAATTTTTAGTATCAAAACTTGGTGTTCCAGCAGTCGCATTTTTTGCTGGTATGAAGGCTCTTAAAGCATGGAAGGAGCAGCAGTTAGGAAAACTTGTTGTGATTGTTTTGGTTGCAGGATTCATTCTTTTCTTTTTTGAAAATCCTGAGACAGTATTAAATGCTACGAAGCCTATTTGGTCTAAAGCCCTTGAATTATTCAAGTAGGAAAATGTTATGAGGAGGGAAGATAAAAAACTCTATGTTTATACTACTGCTTTTAAACAACCTATTTGGGTACATAAGATAAATGAGGATTTCAGTTTACCATTTGCGATAAAAATGTCGACTATAGTCTATACTCTAATAAGTTTTGTTTTAGTATGGTTCTTACTAGGGTATGTACCTTTGTTGGATTGGGGTTTTCGTTTTGTAGCTTCATTGTTTGCTGGTTGGTGGTGTGGAAACATATTATCTGAGAATAAGATTGATGGGAAAACATTGTTTCGATTTCTAGTGGACTATTTCAAGTTTTGGGTTGAGTATGATAGAGAACGGACAACAATGTATCTCTGTAAAGGAAAAAAATATGAGAAAGTGAGAAGAATTTATCGTGGAATTAACGAATAACATTTGGGCGATAGATGATAGCTTGATTCTCTTAAAAGATGGAAGTGTGCTGGCTGTATTTGAAGTAGAGCCACAAGTCATCAATACTATTGAAGATGGTGAGAAAGAGGACAGCAAAGACCTGGTATTCAATAATTTGTCTAGTATTGCTGAATACAATGATCTTGCGATTCATACTATTAACTTTGATTTAGATTTAGCAAAGAAGATAGCTTTACTATCTCAGGATATTGAGCAAGATGTTGGTACAAGTCCATTAGGAAATTATGTGATTTCAAAACTAGAAGAAAGGCTAGAGGAAGAAGTTACATATTTAACAGAATCAAGAGATTATTTAGTTGTACCTTTGAAGTCGGTCAATGTGTCGTCTGATTTTAAGGTGACGATTAAGCAGACGATTATGACTTTCCGAAAAACAATTATGAAAATGATTGGCTTTGAGGAGTTGCCGAAAGTTGAATGGTGGAAGGATTGGGAAAAACAGAAAGAATTGATTCAAACAAAGTTACACGCTTTAACTATTAAGGAAGTTGAAAAAACTGATTTAGAGCTACTGAATAGAATTCATTTTTTGAATGGTCAATACTATGATAAGGAAAGTGAAATTGTTGCGCTTGAAAATTCGATTGAGAATGTGGACGAAACAATTATTGAAGTTGGTGCTGGAAATGCTTTGAAGCTGATCAATGGTGAAGAAGAAAGTTATGTTGCAACGATTCCTGTATATGCTTATCCCAAAAACGTTTCTTATCTACATTTACTAGAGGAAATTAAGAATATTGGTTTTCCTGTCAATAGTGTGTTGAAAGTTCGTTTTTCAACAAGAAGTGGAATCTATTCTTTGAGCACAAAAGCAAGAAATAAACGTAAAAATCTTGGGAATACAGTAAATGAAACTGCTGAGAATGATGATGTTCAAAAGATTGAAGTTTTGGAAAGTCATGAGTTGTTAGAAGATTTTCAAGAGAAGCATGATAATAAGGAATTGATGGTAACGTATCTTCACTTGTTACAGATTACTGGTGATAGTATTGAAGAATTGAATGTGAAGTATGATGTATTAGCTTCAAGATTGAAAGATGTGGAAGTTGAAATTGTCAAGGCTGTTGCAGATCAAGTCTACTTATTCTATAAGTGTCGTTTGACAGAGTTGATTGATAATAAAAGAGAAAGTTATTTACAATATTCAAGTCTGCGTGGATTATGTGAGAATCTTTTCTTTACAAAGAAAAAAGTAGGTACAGATATTGGCTTTCCTATTGCTCGAATTGATAAAGAAATTGCTTCATGGTTTGGAGATTTTAAACGTGCTTTGGATTCAAGTACCAATATTGTGTTTACGAACTTACTACAAGCGAATAAAATTGGTATTCATGGAAAGGAAACAAGCAATCCTCATACAGCTATTACTGGTGCGACTGGGAATGGAAAATCTTTCCTGACAAAGTTATTATTTGTTTTTCATGCTCTATTTAAAGCCAGAGTATTATATGTCGATCCCAAAGCTGAAATGAAGAAACAGTTTTTATCAGTTTTAGCTAAGTTAGAAAAGGCTGGCACCTATAAACCACTTCAAAAATTTATACGCTCTATTCGTTTTATCACTTTGGATATGCGAAAAGAGGAAAATAGAGGGGTTCTTGATCCATTCTCATTTTTAGAAGATGAAGGAGAGTTGACAGAATTAGCAACAGTACTTGTAGCTTCTGTATTGGATAAAGATTCTTATATCAAGATTCAACCCTATCTGTTAGATGCGATTGATAAGGTATTTGAGCGTAGAAATGCTGGTAAAAAGGTTGGTATGTTACAGGTATTTGCAGAATTAGAAAATAATGCAAAAGAAGAAGTTGCTACTGCTGGCTATTTCCTGAAGAGAATTTCAAAGAATTCACTGCTATCTTTGTGCTTCTCTGATGGTAGTCAAGAAGTTTTGAAAACAGATGATAAAGTGATTATTGTTGAAATTACAGGTCTTGATATGCCTAAAGGTACAAATAAAGATGAAATGACTGAAACTCAGTTGAGAAGTTTGACCGTTATGTATGCTTTAACTTATTTCTGTGCGATTTTTGGTGAACGTGAGAAAGATAAGGAAACAATGTTATTCCTTGATGAAGCATGGCAGATTATGTCAACTCCTGCTGGACGACAAGTAGTTAACCGTATCAAACGTACAGGACGTTCCTTTAACAATTTCTTGGTATTGGTGACTCAATCTGTAAAAGACTTGAAAACAAGTGATGATACAACTGGATTTGGTACAGTCTTTGCTTTCCCTGAACATACAGAAACAGAAGCAATACTGGAACATTTACGAGTTGAAAATGATGAATTATCAAGAGCGTGGTTAGAAAATCAAACAATGGGTCAATGTATCTATTACGATACTTTCGGACGAAAAGAACGTATTACAGTAGATGGTACAATTTTCCCTGAGTTTTTACCATTATTTGAAACAGTTGAATCTAGTTTAGTATCAGTACAGTAAGGGGGAAAAATGAGAAGGAATATTTTATTAGGATTTATTTTGTCTATATTTTTCTTTCCTTTTGTAGCTAATGCTACTGAGCCAATTTTACCTAATAACAATTTTAATATTATTGAGTTTGATAAAAATACAAATACTCCCAAATTAACCGATCCTGCTGAAAATGCAAAAAAAATACTGGATAATGCCAAAAAGGCAAAAGAAACACAAGAAGCCTTAAAGAAAAAAGAAGAAGAATCAAGCAAATTGACTTTTGAAAATTATAAGTCCAAAATGTCTGATTTGACTAGTAAGGTTTATTTTGATAAGAAATTTTTTGGATTTGATTCAAATATGAATTATTTCTTCAATTCGATTGTGCAAGCTGTATTTTGGGTATCAAAATTTATCTTTTGGATTATTGCTGGTATTTATGGTGCAGTTGATGGAATGAGTGATATAACTTCTTTATTGAATAATACAATAGACAATTCTAGTAAAGTATTTTCTTCTCTATTCAGTAAAGAAGTTGTTTATGTTGTTGGTGCTAGTATGGCAGTTTATCTATTGTATTTGTTTGCGACTGGTAAGGGTAGTGTGATGAAGTCATTTATTAAAATGGTACTGATCTATACTCTAATTGGTTTATATTTTATAAGATTCAATGTGGACGGTCAAAATAAATATTTATTGACTCACTTATATGATGGATTCAGAACAACAACAATTACGCTTAATGGTGAGATAACAAAAACTCTGACTTCAGAAAGTTCCAATGAGATTGATGCTTATTTTAATGATACTATCATCAAGGCTTATAAGTATATGAACTCTCCAATAAAGGAAGATGGCTCATTTCAATTATCTGATAAGGAATTTGAAGATTTAGCTGGATATAAGCAGGGTGATGGAGATCATCTTATCGGTGAGAAAAAAATCAAGGATATTGCAAAAGACAAAGATCCTGAAAATAAGATGTTGAAAAATGAGTGGGGTGCAAAGTTTAGCTATGCTTTTGCTTCACTGGTTGATGTAATTGTAGTTGGTAGTGTTTATCTTGTTTTAGGTTTATCACGATTTTTCTTTTTAATGGTTTATATCTTTTTAATTTTGATACTGCCATTTATTTTATTGATCAGTCTATTTCCAAAGATGGAACATTTGATTCATGGATTTAATAAAAAAGCTATATCTATGTTGATTTTATCATCTGTAACATTATTAGCTACAACATTGTTTGTATTCTTCTATAATTCTTTGACAGATTTTATTGGCTATGCAGTTGGTGAGAATGTATTGGTTGTTATTTTTGTTAAAGCGATATTGTTAGTTTTAATGATTAAGAATAGAGCAATGATTTTATCTATGTTCTCACGAATTGGGCGTTTGCCTGTTAGTCGAATGAATGGACTTAATCTGAATAAAGGAACTAAAAAGATTCGAGAGAAATTGTATAGGACAGGTAAAGACGGATTAGTAGTTAGTGGTCAGTTTGCAAAAGGTGGTTTGAAGATGGGGAAAGAAAGTCTACAAGCTCGTCTTAAAAATTTAAACTCGCCAACTAATAACCTGGATAAAAAACAAGGATTGACTAAAGAACAGGTATTTGATACTAACGAAAATGAAACTTATAGTAGAGTTAGAGATGGTTATGCGACTGTCAAACATAGAACAACAGGTACGGTTAATGCTCTGAAAGAAAAAGGAAATAGAGCGATGTCTTTCCTTTATGAAGTGCGTACAAATGCGTTTAGAAATCAAGAATCGAATAAGTTTATAGACTTAAATTCAAAAAGAAAATCTTTTGGAACAAAGGCAGATTATCATGAGAAAATAAAAAACAGTTCTCGTAATGAGGTGAAACGTTTGAGAGAAAAACGTTTGGCCAGAAAGAAAGCAGAATTTCAAGCCAAGGTAGACAAGAGAATGAATCAAGTGAATCCTTTGAATAAAGTTTCACCTCAAAAATCAAAGATTAATTCTCCGAAAAGTAAAAAAATGAAAGGAGGTAAGATTAGTAGTTTAAAGAAAAAGGGAAGAGATAAAAAAGTAGAACTTCCAAATGTAAATATTGAAAGAAAGAGGGGTAGGAAGTGATAGCTAAAAAATACGCAAAAATTTTTGGTTCTATTATTGCGACAATTCTACCCTTATTTCTAATCTTGATTCTGATGATTGGATTTGTAGGTGTGTCTTCAGGGAGTTCATCTGATAGTACGACTGGAAAGAGAACACGTTTAACAGCACAAGAAGTAGCTCAAAAAGCGAATATCTCGGTGGAACGTGCAGAAGATGTCATTAAGATTCTTAACTGGCAACTATCTAAAGAGAAATTTACTTTAGAGGGTGCTAGTGGTTCTCTTGCAAATGCTGAAAGAGAAAGTGGATTTGATCCTAAACTAACGAATCCTTCAGGTGGAGTTGCTGGATATTTCCAATGGTCAGGTTGGGATAATACTATCAATGGTGATAGATGGAGAAATGCAAGTTCTCGTACTTTGGATAGTACAGTAGAGCTGGAACTAATGAGCTATGAATTAAATCATGGCTATAAAAAAGTCAAAGATTATATGCAAAAGGCAACTGATCCTTTTGAAAGTGCCAAGTATTGGTCTGAACATTATGAAGGTGTATTGTTATCAGACGGACAAACAAAACTAGAGAAGCTAGAAAAGGACAGTAAGAAGTGGTATGAAGTCTTTAAAGGTACGATTGAATCAGACGGCTCATCAAGTAGCAGTGCAATAGCAGGTAGCGTAGATGTTCCATTTGGTCAGGTTTCGACTGAATTACCTAGTGGATTTTCGATTGATAAGGAAATAAATCAAGCTGACTATATCACTCAATCTTATCCTTATGGTCAATGTACTTGGTATGTTTTCAATCGTGCAAAAGAATTTGGAATAAACTTTGATCCGTATATGGGAAATGGTCAGGATTGGGCACACAAGGATGGATATGAGGTGACAAATACACCGACTAAACATTCTGCTGTTTCGTTTCAAGGAGGACAAGCAGGTAGTCATGCAACCTATGGTCATGTTGCCTTTGTCGAGGATATTAAAGATAATGGTTCGATATTGATTTCTGAATGTAATGTGATTCAACCGATGCAAGGAACAGGAATTACTGATTATCGTGTCTTCACTGCTGACCAAGCAAAAAACTTTTTATATGTAATTGGTAAATAAGAAAAGAGGAAAAATATGAATAAAAAATTTGTAACATTGTTGTCAGTGGCTGTATTGAGTTCAGTCGCAAATGGAATTTTAGCAGATGAAATTAATTTGGGTGGAAATAGTTCAACTCCAAATGATAATTCAGGTTTAGTAGTTTCAGAAAAACCTGCAGAAGCTCCTAAGGAGTCTACAGCGCCAACAGTAAATGAAAATCTAGATTTGGGTGGAAGTGTGGATAAAAAAGAGGACAAGGATAGTACAGGAGTAGTTGTAGAGCCGATAATGCCAACAGAACAACCAAAAGAAGATAAACCATCTGAAGAACTTGGAAAAGATACTAATAAGAATCAGGAACACGATCATACAGGAGTAGTTGTGGAGCCAACAAGTCCTTCTACCAATAAATCTAAAGAAGAAAAGCCTGTTGAAAATGTGGGTGATGATAAACAAGGAGATCAAAAATCTTCTGATTCAACTTTGGATAAATCAAAAGAGGGAGAAGAAAATACGAAACCAAATAAAGAAGATACTCCAGAAGTGAAGGAACAAAAACAAAAGGCAGAGGATAATGTTGGAGTAAAAGAAAAAGAAGAACCTAAACCCTTGAATGTGACTAAAGAAGAAATTAAGGAAAAACCTATCGAAACAAATACAGGATATAAGATTGTAGGCACTAATAAAGGCAAAGTAGTTGTAGAAGAAAGTGAAGGCAATTATATAGAAAAAGAGCCTTATGAAGTGGGAGCAGTCAAACAGAAAGATGGTACAATTGCTTTGAAAGATAAGGAAGGAGAACTAAAAGTTCTTCCAAATACTGGAACAGCTAGCACAATTTTTGCAACTATTTGGGGATTTGTTGGTTTGATTGCAACATTTTTGGGAAAAAGAAAAGTAAAGTAGCACAAAATTAGCCAAGGCAGGGTAAAGCTTGCCTTGTTTTTTTGTTGGTTTAAGGAGTTAAAATGGATCAAGTAGAATTATTAAAAATCTATGCTGTGAAGTTAGCTAGTAGGTTAGGTGAAAATCAAGAATCTATAGAGTTTATTGCTGACTCTGTAACTGATCATGGTATTGAAACTATGATAGTTGAAGTTATAAAAAATGCGAAGTTTGTTAAAGTTATTTATGATTATGAAGGGAGTCATGCTGATAAAAAATTACCAAGAAAAAATTATGCTAGTGTATCTGTATCAATTGAGGAAGGCCACTCTTTTGATTTTAGTAGAGGAGTAGCTTATACTTATTTTCCTGATATAGAGAAGTTGTTAGAACAATTATAAAATAATTGAAAATGTGATATAATAAAATAAAGTGAAAGGAGAAGGAATCATGATTAAAGAATTTGGTGTTACAAATCTAGAAGTCACAAAAGAAGATATTTTTAAAAATCCTAATAACCCTATCTTACGTATGTATGATGATGAAGAATTGATTGGAACTTTTAATATTCTTACAGGTGAAGTCTTAGAGAACTTGGACTTGGCTGATTATGATATTCGGTTTGCTCAAAAACAAATTGAATTGAATCGTGATAACTACCTTGAAACGTGGAAGGACTACGTGGGGTTGTTACATGCCTAAGTATTCTTTTTTGAAGTATGGTATTGAGATTCGTCCGAATGAGCATAATCATAAAGGTCAGAAGGCACATATTCATATCTATATCCACGGTGAGGAAGTAGGTTCAATGTTTTTGACTGGAGAGCTTCGAGATGGTAGATTGAAATCAAAAGATATGAAGATTGTAAGGCAGTATGTTTTAGAAAATGCAGATGATCTTCAAGCTTTATGGGATGAATATCAAAAAAGTGCGTATTAAGAAAATAAATTCAAGCCAGAAATGGCTTGTTTTTTTTTGCTGTTGTTTAAGGAGTAGTAAATGAAAGAGTCGAAACAAGTATTTAATATTGAAGTTCCAATTCCTTCTAATATGGTTTTGATCAGTCGTTCCGAGTATCTAGATTTAATACAGAAAGAAGAAATTGGTCAATGGTGGACTATTGATAAGGTTGAGGAATTATTGTCTATTAGTAAAACAAAATTGGTCAATGATATATTATTGAATCCAACAATCAAAAATGAATTAGATATTGAGCAAAATAAGGAAGGATTTGTCTTGTATCCGAAAAGTAAGGGGACACCTTATAGATTTTTAGCAAGAAAAACAAGGGAATATTTTGATAAAAATTATAAAAAAATATTATTGATGTTATAATAGAATGGTGATGGCTGCCATTCAGAAAGGAGTTAGTGTGGCAAGTTACAGACAGCGTGGAAAAAACAAACTTTGGGATTACCGTATCTTTGATAAGCAAGGTAATGTTATTGCGACAAATTCGGGTTTTAGAACTAAACGAGAAGCAATGAATGAAGCTCAAGAAAAGGAGCGTAAGTTATTTCAATCAAATTATACAGCGAGGTTTGATAGTAAGGCTACACTGTATGAGTTGTGGCAGGATTGGTATGATCTAGTGATTCTTCCATCAGAAAAGGCAAAATCGACAAAAGAAGGCTATTCTTATAGAGGAAAGATGATGGAGAAAATCTTTTTAGACATACCTGCAGTGCAAATTAGTCATAAAGAATATCAGTCTAAATTGAATGAATATGGTGAACAAGTAACTAAAGATCATGTAAGTCGATTAAATGCTGATATTCGAACAGTAGTCAATTTTAGCAAGAGAAATGGTCTAGTTTTGAATGATTTTACTGAGGGTGTAAAAATATTTGGTCTGTCTGGTAAAGATATTGATGATAAATATCTCCATAGTATTTCTGACTATAAAAGTTTGTTATCTCATCTACGGTCAAAATTTAATTATCGAGAATCGGTGATGGCTTATCTATTATACTTTTTATTTAAGACTGGATTTAGAGTTGGAGAAGGTATGGCAGTATGCTGGTCTGACATTGATTTTGAAAACAAGACCATTAAAACATATAGAAGATTTTCAGGAGATCGACAAGAATTTACTCCTCCAAAGACGAAAACTTCTGTTAGAGAGATTCCTGTTGATGAAAAATTATTACAAGTTCTAGAAGATTTAAAAGCAGAACAGTCTAAAGTTCTTTATGATCGTGAAGATTTGAATAAAGAAGATTTAGTTTTTTATGATAGAAGATATAGAATCCCAACAAATGCAGGTCTTAATAAATATTTAAGAGTTTGTTTATCAGAACTTGGAATTGGTAGTCAAGAAATGTCAGCAACTTCAGGTAGACATACCTACGGTTCATTTCTACTTGCAAAGGGGGTGGATATATGGATAGTAGCAAAGCTGATGGGACATAAAGATATTCAGCAAATTATTAGAACATATGGTCATGTTTTGAAAGAAGTGATCGATAAAGAGTATGATACAGTTAGGCAGTTATTGGTCGATTAAAGAAGAAAAATAAAAGCAAATTCATTGACCAAAATTTGACCAAGTGTATCAAAAGTATTGATAATACAGTATTTCTGAGATGTTTTCTTATCCCTGCAATCGGCATTTTTAGTAATGTAAAGAAAGACAAAGAAAATTCAAAATGTTTATTTGAAGGCAATTATCACAAGTTGATTTTTAAAAATAATTTAGTATTTTATTTGAAAAAAACAGTAAAAAGCGCAAAAAATCACTTCCTGTGCTACACTGTAATTGAAAATTTTTTATTTTGGGCGTTAGAACTGTTTCCTCAGTCCTAGCGCCTTTTCTTTTTGATAAGTCTGTTTGGTGGAGAAATGATTCTGATACTCAATGAAAATCAAAGAGCAAAGTAGGAAACTAGGAAACTAGCCACAGGTTGCTCAAAGCACTGCTTTGAGGTTGTAGATAGAACTGACGAAGTCAGCTCAAAACACTGTTTTGAGGTTGCAGATGAAACTGACGAAGTCAGTAACATATATACGGCAAGGCGACGTTGACGCAGTTTGAAGAGATTTTCGAAGAGTATGAGAATCTTATGGGCGCAAGCAATGATGGCTCTCATCTTGCTTTCTATTTGGGAAATTCGATTGTAAAAAGAAGAAAAAGCTGGATCCTTAGAATTTGCTGCAATCAATCCCGACATAGTCAAAGCTTGCTTGATATATCGATTTCCTTGCGTGATGTGTGAGGATATTTTAATGCCAGCACTTTCATAAGACTGTTGAGCATAGTCGGCAGAATAACCCTTTTAGAAGCGCCCTTTTCCAACACATTGCAGAATTGTCCCGCGCTTGATTTTGGTGTGGATAGTTTGAGGAGCTTTTCCAAGTAGAGGGGCAATTTCTCTATTTGATTTCCCTTTTTTTCCATCGTTCGATTAACCGACGGCTATCGATTGTCAATGTTTGGCTTTCTGTGCCTTTCTTGTGTTTGTGGTTGAACAATAAGTATAACACAGAGGTGTTTTCTTATGCCTATAAGAGCTTTTATGTGACAAGAGACCCCCCTTGAAGCTGGTGTCCAAGGCTAGTCTTAGCCTTGGACACCAGCTTAACAGCATCAAGCCTCTTATCAAATGAAATCGAGTACTAGCTATAAGCTAGTTGAACCATCTAATTTTTAGGCAAGCTGGGTGGCTAACTTCATTATAGAACTTTCAGTAAAGCAAAAATAATGAAAATATGAATAAATTTTTCTGAAAATAATTGACAAGAGCTAAATTTTCTTGTAAAATAAATAAAAATTAAATACAACACCGAATGAAGTTTAATAGAAGTGGAAAATCCTTCGATTTTTCATGACTGTAAATGGACGGAACTCTGGAGAGACCGTAAAGGCACCGAAGGGGCAAGGCAGGCAACTGCTCAAACTCTCAGGTAAAAGGACAGAGCAATGATAGAGCGCTTTTTGGCATTTATCGATGCATTCCAGAGTACATGTTTTTAATATGTGCTCTTTCTTTTGGGGTTGAATAGATAGGAGAATGGTATGTTAAATTTGCTAAAAGAGCTGGATGCTCTGGTATGGGGGCCACCCCTTTTGATCTTATTGGTTGGTACAGGGATTTACTTGACTCTTCGTTTAGGACTTTTACAAATTTTGCGTCTCCCTAAGGCCTTCCAGCTTATTTTTACCAAGGATAAGGGCCATGGCGATGTATCTAGCTTTGCGGCTCTTTGTACGGCCTTAGCGGCAACTGTTGGTACGGGAAATATCATCGGGGTGGCAACGGCTATCAAGGTTGGTGGACCAGGAGCCCTCTTTTGGATGTGGGTGGCCGCTTTCTTTGGAATGGCAACCAAGTATGCAGAAGGACTACTTGCTATCAAATATCGAACCAAGGATGATCATGGTGCGGTAGCAGGAGGACCGATGCATTATATCCTTCTAGGGATGGGCGAAAAATGGCGCCCTCTTGCAATCTTCTTTGCTGTAGCTGGAGTACTAGTTGCACTTTTAGGGATCGGTACTTTTACCCAGGTGAATTCCATTACAGAATCCGTGCAAAATACGGCTAGTATTGATCCGACAATTACTGCACTTGTTTTATCTATTTTCGTAGGGATCGCAGTCTTTGGTGGGCTCAAGTCCATTTCAAAGGTGTCAACCACCGTTGTTCCCTTTATGGCCATTATCTATATATTGGGAACCTTGACAGTCATTTTCTTTAATATTGATAAAGTACCGGCAACAATTTCACTGGTTCTCACATCAGCTTTTAGTCCCATAGCTGCAGTGGGAGGATTTGCAGGAGCTAGTGTTCGGATGGCTATTCAAAATGGTGTGGCACGTGGTGTTTTCTCGAATGAATCTGGATTGGGTTCAGCTCCCATTGCGGCCGCAGCAGCCAAGACAAATGAACCGGTGGAGCAAGGTTTGATTTCCATGACCGGGACCTTTATTGATACCTTGATCATCTGTACTCTGACTGGTTTGACAATCTTGGTGACTGGAGTTTGGAATGGCAATTTAGATGGTGTTGCTCTAACTCAGTCAGCTTTTTCTACAGTATTTTCTTTCTTTGGACCTGCTCTTCTAACAATCTTCTTGGTACTCTTTGCCTTTACTACGATTTTGGGATGGAACTATTACGGAGAGCGTTGTTTTGAGTTTCTCTTTGGCGTTCGCTTTATCTGGCTTTATCGTGTGGTCTTTGTACTCATGGTTTTGCTAGGAGGATTCATAGAGTTAGATATGGTCTGGGTCATTGCGGATATCGTCAATGCTCTCATGGCTCTACCAAACTTGATTGCACTCTTAGCCTTATCACCAGTTGTTATCGCTGAGACTAAGAAGTATTTTGATAAATAATGTATGGTTGATATTCCCATTTATAGATAAGACTAGCATCTGTTTGTGAGATGCTAGTTTTTTCACTACTAGGGCTAGTCTTTTATTTTATACTCAATGAAAATCAAAGAGCAAACTAGGAAACTAGCCGCAGGTTGCTCAAAGCACTGCTTTGAGGTTGTGGATAGAACTGACGAAGTCAGCTCAAAACACTGTTTTGAGGTTGCAGATGAAACTGATGAAGTCAGTCACATATATACGGCAAGGCGACGTTGACGCGGTTTGAAGAGATTTTCGAAGAGTATTATGTCATAAGATGAATGAAATTCAAGAGTACATCTTTTATGATATCCTTTATTTGCACTTTTATTTATTGTATAATAGTCAGCATAAATCTATTTTTGTTCTGATATGTTTTGCTCCATCTATATGCGAAAGAGAAATAAACTGGAGGTGTTTATGTCAAAAGATATTCAAAAATTAGTGATTTCACAAGGAATAGCGAATCTAGCAGATGTCTTTTTTAGAGTTGTTGTGATTGCAAATGTGTTTGTCTTATCTGGTTCGGTTATTTCAACCTCCCTAGTGCCAATTCTGATTGGTCTATCCTCCTTTTTAGCCAGTTTCTTAGTTCCATTAGTAACGAAGAGACTAGCTTTAAATCGTGTTCTTTTCTTGACTCAATTGGGTAAGACGATTCTGCTAGCCATTTTGGTTTTTCTACTCAAGTACACTGGAAATATCTCTATCCCTCTTTTATACGCTATTGTAACTTTTATCTCCATTTTGGATGGTTTTGCAGCGCCTGTTTCCTATGCGATTGTTCCACGCTATGCAAGTGATTTAGCTAAAGCGAACGCGGCCATTTCTATGAGTGGAGAAAGTGTGCAACTCGTTGGTTGGGGCTTAGGAGGCTTCTTATTTGCGAGTCTGGGAATGAATCCTAGCCTGCTCATTGTGTTAGTTTTGTTTACAATTTCGACGATTTTGATGTTTGGTTTGCCACTAGTCGAAAAAGAAGAGTTGTCCTCTGAAACGAATGTTGAGACGTTAACAAAAGGTTGGCGATTGGTGGCTAAAGAATCAAGATTACGCTTTATTGTCCAAGCCAATCTTTTAGAAATTTTAGCTAATGCTATCTGGGTATCTTCTGTTTTACTTGTTTTTGTGACTGAGATTTTACATCGGTCAGAAAGCTATTGGGGCTACGTCAATACATCCTATTCCTTGGGGATTATCTTGGGAGGTGCTATTGTCTTCCGTTTAGCAGAGAAAGTTGTTACCTATAAATATCAGACTATGACCTTTTCTTTGTTAGCGACAGCACTAGTAACTCTGTTGATAGTGCTATTTCCAAATCCACCTGCTTTTCTATTCCTATCTCTAGTAATTGGTTTTCTATCTCAGATTAAGGAAGTTCCTGAGAGCGTATTTTTACAGGAATCGGTTGATGAGAAGGAACTTGTGAATGTTTACTCCGTTATCGAAGTTGTCTCTACATTGGCCTTTTCTGCCTCTGTTTTTCTAATGAGTTTTATCACAGAATATTTTGGAGTATTTACTGGCTTTGGCTTGGCTATATGCTGCTTGCTAGTAGAGTCCATCTTAGTTTTAAGAAACAAGCACCAGATAAATTAACAGTTATGATCACACATCTGGTGTGATTTTTTTATTTTCATAAAAATTTTTTATCAGTGCAATTTAAAATATATATTATGCAAGGTATAGATTCTGTGTTAGACTTATTGTCAACGAAAAGCTAATGAGTCATCAATCAAGGCAAGGATTTGTTCAATAGGCTGATGAGATTTCGTAAGATTTTCGCAGAAACCATTTAATTACAAAATGAAAAGAGGTCCCCTTATGACAACATTTACTATCCACACAGTAGAATCAGCACCAGCAGAAGTGAAAGAAGTTCTTGAAACGGTACAAAAGAACAACAATGGTTATATCCCAAATCTTATCGGTCTTTTGGCCAATGCCCCTACAGCCCTAGAGGCTTATCGCACTGTTGGAGCTATTAACCGTCGCAATAGTCTAACACCTGTAGAGCGCGAAGTGGTACAAATCACTGCAGCCGTAACTAACGGTTGTGCCTTCTGCGTCGCTGGCCATACAGCCTTTTCTATCAAGCAAATCCAGATGAACGATGACCTACTTCAAGCCCTTCGCAATCGTACTCCAATCGAAAGCGATCCTAAGTTGGATACCCTAGCTAAGTTTACCTTGGCAGTTATCAATACCAAAGGGCGCGTAGGAGATGAAGCTCTTGGAGAATTTCTTGAAGCAGGCTATACGCAAGAAAATGCCTTGGATGTTGTTCTCGGTGTCAGTCTAGCAAGTCTTTGTAACTATGCCAACAACCTAGCTAACACACCGATTAATCCAGAATTACAACCTTATGCATAAGAGGAGGACAAAGTATGGGATTTTTTTCAGAAGAATTTTTAAGCTGGTTAGACAAGCACGTCGATGAAATTGACAAAAAATCATGTCAAGCTGGAGAAGAGCTGATTGAGAAAATTGCTGCAGAAGGTGCCTTTCGTGTAGGGGTACCAAAAGTTCTTGGAGGGCTAGGTGGAAGTGACCAAGATGTTATCGATATCCTTGCAGAACTCGCTCAACATTCCTTAACAGCCTCCTTTATCTCATGGGGGCAACGAACTTTAATAGACAATATTCTTCATACTGATAATGCTTATTTCAAAGAAGTTTACTTGGAAAAACTCTTATCAGGAGAATATGCAGGTGCTACGGCCTTATCTAATGCGGTCAAGTATCTATCTGACTTAGAGGAACTAAATGTTCGTATCCTTGAAGAAAATGGAAATTATTATCTTAAAGGACGACTTCCTTGGGTAACCAATGCTCGTAAGGATCGCTTCCTCACTATTTTTGTAGCAGGATTTGCAGATGATCCGAGTACAAGTTATGTAGTAGCCGTACCATCGGACGCAGAAAACTTTAGTCGTTCCGAAGATTTGGAATTTGTCTCTCTCCAAGGAGGAAATACGGCAGCTCTGACTTTCAACAAGGTTCCTTTAAAGGAAGAGTGGATTCTATCCAAGGATGCTCATCAGTTTTTAGCACAAAATCGTCCAGCCTTTTTAGGCTACCAATTTGGCCTAGCTTTTGATTTGGCTGAACGTTCACTCTCAGAAGTCGAAAAAGAATTGGGGAAACGAGGTGTCTTGAAGGAAGAATGGCAACATCAGGTCGAACAGTTAGATGATATTCGACATTCTCTCTATCAAGGACTATCTGAAGAGTCCTATTTCGTTAAAAATCCGCGTGAACTATTTCAGTTACGAATCGATATTGTTGATGTTGTTGCCCAAAGTCTCTTGTTAGAACTACAAGCTGGTGGCGGTAGAGGATACTTTAGTAAATCGACATCCGGTTTCATACGTCGTTGGAATGAAGGCGCATTTTTACCAATTGTTTCTCCTAGTGCTGTGCAATTGCGACATATTCTAGCGACAAACTAAAAATAAAGAAAATAAAAACGAGGTTTATCTTTTTGAACTGCACCCCAAAAGTTAGACAGAAAAAATCTAACTTTTGGGGTGTTTTGTTATGAAATTAACTTATGATGATAAAGTTCAAATCTATGAACTTAGAAAACAAGGATATAGCTTAGAGAAGCTT
>NZ_JASGZS010000037.1:0-15846 GCF_047465525.1 Streptococcus infantis
TCTACTACTGGTGCTGGCTCATCACCTGCTGTGCCAATAGCTTCAGTGTATTCTGGAACTTCTTGAACAGCTGCTTCGACTGCGTTAACGCCGCCTGTGTATTCTGGGACTTCTACTACTGGTGCTGGCTCATCACCTGCTGTGCCAATAGCTTCAGTGTATTCTGGAACTTCTTGAACAGCTGCTTCGACTGCGTTAACGCCGCCTGTGTATTCTGGGACTTCTACTACTGGTGCTGCTTCATCACCTGCTGTGCCAATAGCTTCAGTGTATTCTGGAACTTCTTGAACAGCTGCTTCAACACCATTTACGCCACCAGTAAATTCTGGGACTTCTACTACTGGTGCTGGCTCATCACCCTTACTTGTAGTTGGAGCTGGTTTCTCTGGTTCTTCTGGCAGTTCTTGGTGGAAGGTCGTCATTTCGTAGAACTCTGGTTTGCCACCTTCCCAAACGAGTTTGACATCCAATAATGGAGATTTTTCTCTGACAGCAAATGTTTGGAAGCTTGAGGTAATTGCTCCTAGTTCTGACCAAGCATCTGCTTTATCCTCTTTCAGAGTACGAGCAAGCACACGAGCTTTCACTCCTTGTGGAAGACTTGAAACAAGGCGAATATGGTTAGCGTTTGTTGGTTCTGACAAGTGGTAAACAAGCTCACCTTGTTCTTTCTCAGCCTTGTAGCTTGTCAAGACTTTGCCATCCACAAGGTTAGTGTAAAGGTTGCCTTGGCTTTCACCGCTGTTTCCTTCAACAGTTGGGTCATTGATTGGTTTCACGAATTCACCATCATTGATAACCAACTCAGTGAAGCCTACAAAACGAGCATCATAGTCTGCTGTAAATAGAACACGGAGATAGTTGGCTTTAACTGGACTTGAAAGTTCACCCTCGATATAGCGATTTCCTGGCATCTTAGAATCATGTGTCCATCCATCTGTCAAGGAATCATCACGTGTTTCATTAGCAAGACCGTCACCAACTGTCACAACATCCGTCCAAGTCTTACCATCTTGACTGACTTGAATCTTACCATCACGGAGATAGTTTTGAGTGCCGTCTTGGATGTAAGCTCTAATCTTCTTGATGTCACGTTCGCTACCAAGTTTCAAGGTGATATGACCGTCTTTACGAGCATAGTCTGAAAACTCTACAAAGTTATTGTAAATACCATCGAACAACTGATCCAAGTTCTTGATCTTACGAACGTCATTTCGACCGTATGTTGGGTGGATTCCCATTGATGTAGAATCAAGTGTTGTTGGTTGAACTTCTTTTGTCTGAACAAGTAGAGATGTTGCTGTCACTGCTTGTTCTTGGCCAGTCTTATTAACCAAACGAACATAACGTACCAAGGACTTATCAGTCACTTGATTAGCTGGATACCATTCTTGGGCATTTGGAGAGTATTCCAAGTTGAGAGATGGATTTTCTGTACCAAGTGCTTGAATGCTTTCAGCTTGATGTAGACGATCAAGTTTCATACCCAAGTAACTATTAGCTGGAAGCTTAGTTCCGCTTGGAATTTGCAGGTCATAACGGCCTAGGCTGTCATAAACTGGAGTTGACTTCAAGCTTTCAACATTTGTATCCGTCAATTCGCTATTGCCTGCACGTGTTTCAACTGAGAAGTCAGCGATACGCCACCATAGGTTGATGTTCTTAGTATTGCGTACACGAACGTAGCGAGCTGAAATTGGAGTTTCGATTTCTTTCGTTTGTTCACCAGCCAAGCGATCCAATTCTTGCCATGAGCTACCATCTGCAGAATATTCAAGAACACCTTCTGCCAATTTATCTCCTGATCCTTGAACCAAACGAACCTTGGTCACAGGTTTAACTTCACCCAAGTCAAGTTGTACCCAACCATTGACTGGAGTTGTGTCTGTTCTATCAGCATTTGCAAGCATGGCTTCAGTATTATCACGTCCGTCTGTAATCTGACCAACTGTTGTGTTGTACTTGTACATAAGATTTGGACTGATAGTCACAGTAGCTGACTGTTTAGCACGAGTAACTTCCACAGGACGGTTCACAGCAATTTCTCTTACCGCAAACCAAGTGTTTCCACGATCTGAAGTTGCAATCATACGAACAGCTTTGGCGTTGATGTTGAGGTTTTCAAATTTAAGCAGAGGCTCATTACCAGTGTAGCTTGGTTCTGAAAGTGTTACCCACTCATCATTTTCATTGAGGTATTCAACCTTAGCGTTGTTGAAGGTATCACGAGGATTTGCTTGAGTGCCCATTGCAAAGGTCAAGTTTTGAACTGGAACAGCCTTGTTAAATTTCAAGCCAATGTAGTCACCAGTTTGAATGCTGTTTGGTGATTTGATCAAAGCATGTGTTCCCAAATCTCCGTCCGTTACTTCAGCTAATCCACCTTCTACACCTGTACGATTTGTGATAAAGGTACTAATAACTTGGTCAGGATGCAAGGCTTTTTGAACTTCTGTTGCGAGGATTTCACGAAGGCCAAGCAAGAATGGACGGATGTGTTGAACACCCAACTCAGCTCTTTCATCATGGTCTACATAGTGGAAGGTATAGGTTTGAGACTGTTCATAGAGTTTCAAGCCCTTATAGTAACTATCCCAAAGTTTTGCAGAATCGTTCTTTTCGATAGCTTCTGTACCATCAAGAAGAGCACTCAAGGCGTCCATTTGGTCAATAGTATTATCCAACCAGTAGTGGATTTGAGCACGCATCTTTTCATCACCAGATGCTTTATAAAGTTGAGCTGCTGCTTTAAGTTTTGCAAATTCTGCACGCAAGCCTTCACGCTCTGCACCGACATCTTGACCAGCTTTCAACTTAGACATAAAGGCATCTAATTTCGGTGCAAGTTCAACAGACTCTTCCAATTTCACAACACGACCATCCATGTTTTGGTTGATCATATGTTTACCAAGCTCACGGAAGGCAAGAGATGTTTCACTATCTGTAAACTTACCGTTTTCAACAAAGTTGAAGGCGATGTCATTTACTTTCTTAGCTTCTTCTTCTGATTTCCATTGTTTCCATGCATATTGGGCTGCAGAGAAGAGGGCAATCTTCGATGGCTCAGATTGTTGCATTGGGTTCAACATGATACCTGAAAGGAGACTAGTATCCACATTTGGATGAAGGAATTTCTCACCGCCACCCAAAATCAAGTGTTGTTTAGAGTTATCTGTACATGGCCAGTTAATCCATAGGGAAACTGGACGGTAGGTCTTACCACCTGCAGTCAAGTTGTTCTTAAGGTTAGAAAGGAAGTTTTCTGATACTTCACCCCAAATCTTACCACCAGTAAGGGTCATAGAAGTTGAACTTGGAAGGTTTTCGTTGAGTGATTTCAACTCATCTTCACGTCCATTACCCCAATATTGACCTGGAACGAAAATCATTTCCTTACGAAGACCAACATAAGTTGCTTGTTTTTCAGTCAACCAGTCTGTCATGTCCTTCATCAAGCGGTTGTAGCTATTGTAGCCACCAACTGGACTTGGAGCGTCATCAGCTAGGATACCGAACTCACGAACACCGACATCCATCAATTGAGTGAATTTAGCTTTAATAGTTTCAAGGTCTTTTTGGTAGTCAGCATCGTTGCCAAAACGGATACGGTTGTTCATGAATGGGTGGATGGTCCAAACATAACGAGTCTTGTTTTGGTTTCCAACACGCGCTAATTCACGAATTTCAGCTAATTTTTCTTCTGGATAAAGTTCACGCCATTTCTTGTTGTGGTATGGATCGTCTTTTGGTGCAAAGAAGTATTGAGTCAACTTCAAGTCACCACCATAGCGCATCAATTCAGCACGATCAGCATTGCTCCAAGGGTTACCATAGTATCCTTCGATAAAGCCACGGTTCTTAATTTCAGCAAAGTCTTCAACTGTTACATTACGCAAGACTGGAGCTTCACTTTCATTAAGCATGTGTTTGAGAGTTGTCAAACCGTAGAAGACAGCATCTGTATCCTTACCGACGATAGAGATTGTATTGTTCTTGATAGACAAGGCATAGGCATCAATCTTATCAAAGAGTCCTTGAGAAATGCCAGACACTTCTTTTTCAGCCTGTGAATTTTGACCATGAACACCAAGGTAAATGTTGGTAGCACCTGCCACTGCTGTTTGACTGCTTGTGTAGGAGATTTGATGATCTTGTAGGACACTCTTCAAGCGGTTACGAGTATAGATATCTAATTGATCGCCCATGACAAGATTGACTTGTTTATGGAGTTTCGTAACACCTTCATCGTAAGTTACTTTTTGTGGTGTTGGGAAGACCTTGTACTCTTTCTTGAGATAATCCTGACTTTGGGCTGCTGCGGCAACTGCTTCGTCACTTGTAGGTTTCGTAGCTACAAAGCTATCAGCAAGCTCAGTTGTACCATCGCCCATTTCCTCAACTTTAGGTTTTTCTGGAGTTTCAGGTTTTTCTGGTGTCACAGGTTTCTCTGGACTAACTGGCTCTTCTACCTTGTTAGTAGAAACTGGTTTCAGAAGTTGAATTTCTGCAGCACTACCAAATCCACGCACACCTTCTAGAACTTTAAATTCTACCTTATCGGTTTCAATGGCATCAAAGTTAACTGTTTTCTCTTTGGCATTGTTTTCCCAAGTTCCTGAAGCAACTTTAACCATTTGACCATCTTTTTGAGCATAGATTTCATAAGAGGTCACGACACCATTGCCTCCACCTGGACGTGGAAGATAAGTCAAGCCATTCACTGTTTCAGCTGCTTTCAAGTTCATTGCCACTGTAAATGGAGCCTGATGACCAGACCATTTTGAATGCCAGAAGGTATTTGGATCATTGTCAAAGGCTTTTTCGACTGGACCTTCTGCATTGGTTCCTGGCAATTCCTGACTAGTTGCAGAAACTGTAAAATGATCATTTGGAATCAAACGTGGATTTACAAATGCTTCATTTGACAACTCAGCACTATGCAAGATTCCTTTAAAGCCACCGATTGTTTCAAGTGGAAGTACCAAGCTATTATGAGCCAAACGTGGATTAGCTGGATTTGCAATCCGTTCAACCTTTTCACCGTCCACATAAACTTCTGTCACTTGAGGTTTGGTTACGACAGAAATTTGATAACGTTTGTTCTTTTCAAGTTTCTTGTTAAATTGAATATGGAATTGTTCAAATTTATAGGCAAGGTAGCCATCTTTGTCCGCAAGATAGAGTTGATTGTTTCCACTTGTTGAGAAGGTTTGCTCGCCATCACCAGTCACTGTCACATCCAATTTCAAGACATGACTTGGTCCAGCATCACCAACTAGGCCTTCGATAGTGCTATCTTTTTCGAAGTTCAAACCTGCTTCAGTCTTCTGTACTTTCTTAGCAAGATAATCTTTGACAGTCTCAGGATTAATCTTGAACAAGTCTTCTTCAGCTACGGTCTTATCTGGGTTAGATTGTGGTGCATAGACACTTGCTGGTTGGACACGTTCTGCGTATGTCTTGGCTGCACGATCTGAACCCCAAGTGCGTTCTGCAGTTGATTGCATACTCTTGAAGAAACGTTTAAAGATATCGTAAGAAGTGAGTCCAGTTTCATGGAGGTCAATATTATCATTCCATACTGCATGACCACCACCAAGGATATTTGGATTAGAGGCTTCTAGACGTGGTCCTCCACCTGTTGAGAAATCATTTGGTGTCCAGCGATTGTATTGAGTTTCATAGTTGGCATAATCTCCATATCCACCTTGACTATTGCTTCCACTTGGAACACTATAGGTTGGAATATCTGTGATATTGATAATCTTAGCACCTTGAGCAATTGCAGCCGCTGGACGTTGCCAATGGATACTCCAGATATCAACTTCTACATCTTTCCAATCTACAGGTGTAGTTCCTTGTTTGGCACTGAGGGAACCCCAAATACGCGGTGTCAAACCTTTGCCTTTGATGTACTGGATCATATCGTTGACATAGCGACGATAGCTTTCTGGATTTCCATAATACTCATCTGTACCGATATGAACTGTAGATACGCCATGGAGAGGTGCGTCTTCACCATCGAGCAATTTATCATAGACTGATTTGACAAAAGCAAGTGTCTCTTCGTACTTGTTATCCAAATCTAGCATAGCCACGCGCTCTACATTATGTTTTCTCGCACTAAGCTGACCTTTATACATCAAGTCTGGACGAACTTTAACGAATGAAAGGGCGTGACCTGGTGTATCAATTTCAGGAACAAGGTTGATATGCAAAGCTTTGGCCAACTTGATGATTTCTTGCATTTCTTCCTTGGTGTAATGCTCGTCAGATGTTAATTTTTCACCATTTTCACCAACAACATCAGTCTCTACACGGAAGCCTGTCTTAGCTTTTTTGAGGACATAGTCTAGTTCTTCATCTTGAGAAAGATTTTTACCAGCCAAGTGATCTTTTAAGAAGATATAGTTATCATTCAAGTGCAACTGAAGATCGTTCATCTTGTAGTAAGCCATGTTGAGCATGATATCTACAAGTGTATCATAAGGAATAAACTTACGACCTGTATCTAGCATAAAGCCACGGTGGCTGAAGCTTGGAAAGTCACGGATTTCTCCGTTTTGCAAATCATTTTCGCCCATTTGTAGAAGAGTACGAGTTGCGTAAAAGGCTCCTGCGTTGGTTGCAGCTTCTACAGTGATAACACTATCTTTTACAGTGATACCATAGCCTTCTTTACCATAACCCTTGTCTTCAACCTTTTTAAATTCGATCCGTTTTTGAACTGTTTGATCACCTGTAGCGATTTCTAACCCACGACTTTCAAGGTCGGTCTGATAGAATTTAGCTTCTTGACCAAATCCAGAATCTCCGACTGAAATAACAGTATCAGCTGTAATAGAAGTCTTGCCTTCAGTTCCATACCATTGTTGAACTGCTGGAGCAACTGCTGGTTTAGTGCCAACGCCTTCGTCTGTATGCAAGCCTTTAATGACTACTTCAAATTCTTTTGTGAAGGTATGAGTATCCTTGACTTGTTGGACCATGACCTTAACAGTTTGATCTGTTAAGGGTTTGTAGATTTTGTTATTAAGATCAACAACTCCCTGTTTGTTGCTACCAATCAAGCTGACTTGACCTGGTAATTTAGGCAAGATAAGTGATTTCCCATCTTCAGCAACAGCTAATTCTGTCACTTGGCGAATATCTGTTGGTTTGCTAGCGTCTGGAATGTTTGAGTAGGCACGAATTTCTTGAATCCCAACATTTTTCCAGTTCATTGTACCAGCTTGATAATCTGTAATTTCAAGTTTGAGGTATTTAGCTTGGATAGCTTCTTTCAAGTCAATTTTTTCATCAAGAAGAGGATTCCCTGTTCTTTGATAAGCCAACTTCCATTCTTTAACTCCTGAACCATTCACATCATCCTGGCCAGCGTAATAGAGGTTCCATGACTTGATATTTGGATCATTTTGTTCACCACGAACGCGGCGGTCCCAATCAATCTCAACATGCTTAATCACTGTTGTCTTTTCAAGTGTAAATTCGATGGTTGGTTTTTCAACATTTTGATCAGTAGCCCAGCGAGTATCAGGTTTTCCGTCAATTGCCTTTTCTGCTGTGTATTGTGTGTTGGCTTCATGGTTTGATGCTGTAGCAGAAGCTTTTTCTAAATGATTGACATCTGGTGTATCTACTATATCTTTAGTCGCAGGACTTGCAGCTGGTTTCGCCTCAGAAGCTGCTTCCTCTTTAGGATTTGTAGCTGGTTTTGAAGCTACTTCTTCCTTAGGAGCAGGAGTTTCAGTTGGTTTTGGAGTAGTTGTTTCAGCTGCAGTTGCTTCCGTTTCTGACGCTGCAGGTTGACCATCTACAGTTCCAGCACTTGCTTCTGCTTTTTCAATAGCTGCTGCTATATCTGCTGGCAGTTTATCCAGAGGCTGAGCTTGTGTTACCGTACCTTCTGTCTCTGCAGGTCCTTCTGTTTCAGCAGCCTGAACCGCACCAGCACCAAAAATGCTAGCACCAATCATAACAGAAGCTGCGCCGATTGTAAATTTACGTATACTGTAATGACACCGTTTCTCAAAAAAACGTTTTCCCATTTTTTCCTATTTCCTTTCATACGCCTACAAGGAGTAAGCGCTCTCATTCCCCTTTAGAAAAAGAGAGGACCTAGAGGGTCCTCTCTGGGTTTTCTTTTTCTCCACGACAATGATTGTGGAGTCTAAGCTCTCTTTTAATGAAAACTTTTTATTTTTTAATCTTCTTTTCTCTTTGCAAGAAATAGAGCAGACATTGCTAGACTGAGGCTGGCAAGGAAGAATAGATGCTCTGACTTGCTAGTACCAGTTTCTGGAAGTTTATCCTTCGCTTCTTGTTTAGCTACTACTTCCTTCATTTCTGATTTAGCAGTATCATCTGATTTCTGATCGAGTTTTTGTACTGTTGCATTCTGTGGTTTATGATCCAGTTTCTCTGTTGATGGAGTCTGTACTTGACCTCCAGGTTCCTCAGTTAATGGAGTTTGTGGTTTATGACCTGGTTCTCCTACTGATGGCGTTTGTGGTTTAGAAACTTGTTTATAAACTACTGCAAAATGTCCTAGCTGACTAGTTGTAAACTCAACTGTACCTTGACCATTTGTAAAGCTTACTGCCTCACCTGATGCAGTGTAGTATACTCCAGCTACTTCACTAGAAACCGGAAGTCGAACAAGCACTACACCCTTCGCTTGAACCTCATGCTTATCTTTATCAACTAAATGAAGAGCATAAGCATCAAATTTCACACCTTGTAGACTTTGGTCTGTTACTTTTTGAACTTTAAGATTAAGATCTGTAGCCAAATCTCTTGCTAGTCCTGCAACTACAACTCCTGTAGTCTTATCTGACAAGACACGAACACCTTCAGTTGGTTTTTCCACAGTAGGTGCGGCTTGATCACCTGCTGTTCCAATCGCACCTGTATACTCTGGTACTTCATGGACAGCGGCTTCAGCTCCATTTACACCTCCAGTAAATTCTGGAACTTCGTGGATAGCTACTTCATTTCCTGCGGTTCCCTCAACTTCATTGTATTCTGGAACTTCATGAACAGCGGCTTCAGCTGCGTTCACACCACCAGTAAACTCTGGTACTTCATGGATTGCGGCTTCAACACCATTTACACCACCTGTGAATTCTGGGAGGTCAACAACTGGTGCTGCTTCATCACCCTTGCTTGAAGTTGGAGTTTCAGGTTTAGGTTCTGGAGTTGGTTCTGGATCTGGAGTTGGAGTAGGTGTTTGGTCTTTCAATTGGTCGAGATAATTTGCAAAGTACTCAAGCATTCTATTTGTCAAGAGATGATTATCTGTTGCAAATTTCATGCTGGCAACAACACTTGCTACTTCCTCTTGATTACTCTTATCAGTCAATTTTTGAGCTTTTGCCAAGGCTGCTTCATAGGCTGTAGTATCAAGACCAGTTTCAGCAACCTGTGGACGAGCGAAGACCAATTCTGCAGCAGATTGATATTGGTTTTCAGTATCACCATAGGTTCTTGTTCCAGTTAGAACAATCTTTTTAGCCTTGATAGTCTTACCAAAGTCAATATCTTTTGGTTTATTATTGTTAGCCCAATTGGTTGCATTGAAGGTATGTTCCTTACCTGTTTCATCAGTAACCACAAGAGTGACATCTCTCAAGTTACCATTTGATCCTGAACCACGTGGAACGTAACGGAAGCCAGTAATTTCAGTTGCTTCCTTCAAGACCATAGTTGCAGGTTTACCAACATCTCCTCCGCTCCATGATGTATGCCATAGACTTGACACGTTGCTATCAAAGGCATTTTCAAGACCTTCACCAGCCTGAGCAGGAGCTGTAAGACTTGCAAAGTCATCTGCTACAAGAGCTGTTTTCTTCATCACTAAAGCGTCTTTAAGAGCATTGACCTTAGCAATTTCAGACTTAGCTTCTTCTACACTGATATCATCGTCTGCTTGGCTGAGGTTGAAGACTGCTTCTTTCAAAGCATCCATACTTTCTTTGGTGTAGTTGGTCATAGCAACAGTTGGAAGATAGTTCTTGACAGCATTTTCTGTCATCATCTTACCAGTCAAGACAATTTCTTCGATTTGAAGTCTGTCCATGATGAAGTCATTGTACCCACGGAAGTTAGCATTACCACCAGAGTCTCCGCGAGTATTGCTTGCATTTCCTGTAGAGTAGATACCTACCCATGTATCGCCAGTTTCTGCACCTGTCACGAGGAAGGTTGCACGTTTCGCTTTATTAGAATCTGTCCAAGTATTTGCCAATTCATGCATTTCCAAATTACCTGCTTGTCCAGATTGGAATTCTCCCTTACCGACTACAAAGGCATAAGTACTGTCAGATCCAGCTTCATAGTCAAATGTAATACGGTAGGTCTTGCCTGCTTCAAAGCGGAAGTTTTGTGGAATTGTTTGGTAAACCAAGTTACGACGACTTACGAGACCATTTGTCTTGAGTGACCAATTTCCTTCGATAACGTCATCAACTTTCTTGCCATTCCAATCACGTTGCGTATATGGCCCATGTTTTTCAGACAAGTGAGTACGGTTATCTTCAACACCTTCGATTCCACCGATGACAAATGGGAAGATACCTTGGCCAACATTTTCAAAGTCTTGTTTGAAGACGCCTGTTGCAGTATCGTGACCGTCCCCGTACATATTTGATTCATTTTCAAAGGTACGAATTTCATCGAAGTAAGTTGCTTCATCGCCTGCTTCACGACTCAAGGTCAAGGTTACATTTGATACATCTGAACCTGTTGTGAAGAAAGCATACATATTTTGGAAGTAACTTGTGTTATCAACTGTTGCATTGCTTCGACGAGTATTGTGAGCATAGGCTTTTACATAGTTAAGTGCTAGTGACTTGTTAGTGTAGTTGGTTACTTCTTTTTCACCAGTATTAACAGTAATACTTGCTTTAGCATTACTACGGTTGTCGACACCGACATAAACTGCGTATTTAGTATTTGGCTTCAAGCCAGTCAATTTTTGAGTGAGACTAACTTTTTCTTTATTGCCTTGGATGCGGAGCATTTGGTTTGCACCTTGAGACTTCACGATTTCAGCCTTAGAAGCATCTCCTGAAATCTTCCAATGATCCAAAGATTCACTGTTAAATCCTTGGTCATAGATGTGCATTCCTTCACTCCATGACATTTCTGGATTTGTTTGTTTAGAACGATAGAGAACATATGGCTGATTTGCAGTGAGATCAAGGGTAATCTTACCGTCTTTCACGGCAACTTCTTTTTCCTCAGTCTTACCTTGGTCAGTTAGTTTATAAAGGTAAACCTTGCCATTTGCCCAGTCGCTAGGAAGTGTCCAAGTTGTTGCACCTGCTTCAGTATTGAAGTAGTACATTTTTTCCTTGTCACTTTCAAGCTTGTTACCATTTGCATCCCAGTTCCAAGGTGTCAAATAGGCTGAACCATCTTGAATCACACGATCGTTAAGCGTAACAATTCGTTCACGATATTGTGGACTGTTGACATCATTAGATTTACGAGTTACCACAACCTTGTTATTTGCAGCATCGACCAACTCGACTTTCATTTCTGGAGTCCATTTATAGGTACTACCATTGTCAGTCATGGTTACTGGTTTGCCATCTTCCCATTTGCTGACTGTGAAGTGTTGGAAGTACTTAGTCATAACGTCATGAGCAAACAAGTTTGTTACATAACCGTTATAATCACTACGTCCTTGCCATCCTTCGAAGTCCTTCATGCTATAACCGCCTAGAAGTGGGTAGTCAGCTGCACCACCATAACTTCTGTAGTCACCAACCCAAGAGTCTTTTTGGTGGTTACGGATAAAACGAGTGATGGCACTGTTAATACCTTTATTTGTATAGCCACCATAGGTCAAGTCAGCTGCCCAGTGTTGGAAGGTAGAATCATATTCACCACCATGGCCCCACTCAATAGCAAAGCGCCAACCTTGTTTGTTAATTTCTTTCGCAATAACGTGAGTTGCCCAGGCACCGTTGTCACCTGATTGACCGTTCCCCCAAACGTCGACGTAGATGAAGTCTAGACCTTCACCCAACTCTTTCTTCAACTCTTCCCAACGAGCTAGACGCCCATGAGCGAGGTCATAACCAGCATCAATATTGATACCTTGGTCAAGCCAGTTCCAACCGTAACTGTAGCTACCATCCGCATTTTTACGAAGAATATCTTCATTAAAGTATTTAGACTCTGGATATGTTTCTGAAGCATTAACGTGGATACCGAGGTGGGCACCATATTTCTTAGCTTTCTCAATAAGAGTCTTAAAGTCTTCAACACCACCGATACGTTTACCGATGTCTGCATAGTTCAAGTGGCCAGAGTCATGTCCTTCACTTCCGTATCCCTTAAGAAGTACACCTTGGCCAAGACCATCGGTATTGAGGTTAATCTTCTTGATACCATCCAAGGTCATGAGGAATGGGTTTTGCGCTTGTGAACCAAAGTTCATAGCGATACGGTAAGCAGTAATGTCTTTAACTTTTTCCCAACCTTGAGGGTTGTTCATGATGCTACGGTAAGCGATAGCTCCATCCTGCCAGTCAACCTTATGGTCAGCATTGGCATCTTCCGTGATGACAACTTTTGCACTTGGAAGCTCTTGAGTGTAGGCTGGGAAGACAACTCCATTGTGGGCTTTTTCCCATTGCCATTCAGAGCTATGAATTTCCACGTAGTTAGCATTGCCAATCGTGTTCTTATAAGCTGTCAAACGTGTCCAGTCGTAAGAACCACCACCGTAGCTATTTTGTGAGTTACTCCATACACCAGCAGCGAGTTTATCTGTTGAAACAAATCCGTACATGTAGCCTTTGGCTAATTCTTTCATTGGATTTGTTACTTCGATATGGTCATCACCACTGACGTGAGTATTGTTTGACATGGTTGCCCCATCAAACTTAGCTCCTGCTTGATCGCTTGAAACAGATACTAAGGCATTTCCTAGGAAGCTGATTGAAGAAAGTAATTTACGTTCGTCATCAATCTTTTGTCCTGGTGTAACTTGGTTATGGTTGACAATCTTAGTCACATCAAAGTGAAGTTGGTTGTCCACCACTTGCAAACGAACGGTCATATCTGCATTGATGAGATTTTCCTCATCACGGAGTTTCATTTCATACTCAGCAGTCGTTGCGTTGACTTTTTTATAGGTAACTTCAGGAGTCACAGCGTGCTTGTTAATCACAACTTGATTAATCGGTTGCACTTGACCTGGAAGCTTGTTGCCATTTAGGACGTACTCTTTAATACGTGGGAAGGCTTGGTCGATGACTGCTTTCAATACTGTAGATTCGATAGTGTCGTACTTGACATTGCTATCGTCTACTGTATCACCTTTTTCTTTTTCAGCAGCCTCTTGGTCGTTTTTCACGCCTTCTTGGTCATCTGTTTTAACATTTACAATGGTTCTCTCACTGCTATAGCTTCCAGCCTTAAGAACGATTTTCTTCTCATCTTTGAGCTTGTCATTTACAGCAGATGGTAAGGTAAGTGTGTCAAAAAGTTTGACATCATTGTTTGTTGCGTTAAGTTGTCCATCTGATTTAAGGCTGATGGTCAAGTGGTTGGTTGAGCCATTAACAGGAGCTGCAACACGTCCACCTTGGTACCAAAGTCCACTTCCATTTGACTTGTATTCCCAGAACCATCCACCTTGGTCGTAACCTACAAAAACGTTGTTATCGGTGTCTTTAAATTTCATGAAGACACCAAAGCGAGATTTACCTGTTTCAGATTCTTCTTTAAAGGTCAAATCAACTGTGGCATTTCCATTAGCATCGACTGTCAAACCATCTTTTTCAAACAAGGCTGGTTTCTTACCATTGTCATTTTGAGCAGTTGAAGCTAGTTGGTTGTAACGAACTCCATTTTCTTCACGGATTGTTACTGTTCCCTGTTGGTCTTTATTTTCAACCGTTTTCCATTCTGGAGTAACTTCTTTTGATTCAGTCGGTTTATTTTCTGCTGGTGTTTCTTCTTTTGGCTTATCTTCCTTAGGTTTATCCTCTTTTGGTTTTTCTTCCTTGTCCTCAACTTGTTTATCGAGAGCATCTAGACCAGCTGGTTTCGTTGTTTCAATACCCTTGATGTAGTTTTGAATCCACTCTAGCTGAGCAGGTGAGAAGAGAATACCTCCACTACGTTTACCAGATACACCATTTTGGTGGATACCAATCAATTTCCCATTTTCATCGAAAATGCCGCCACCACTGGCACCTGGTTCACTTCCTTGATAGCTAATTCCACGAACACCTTCTCCGTGATTGTTAATAGCTTCAACAGTGGTATTCAAAATCGGATCTAGCTCGCCTTTTGGATAACCAAAAACATGCACCTTATCTCCCACCTTAATTGTAGATGGTTTATCCAAAACTTCAACTGGAGCATTTGCAAGTGGACTGCGAAGTTTGACAATGGCTAAGTCATTTTTATAACCTTTTAGGAAACCTTCACGATCCCAGTGTTTCACATCATTCTTACTGAATTTGACGTCCGGTGCCCCTTTGTAAGAAACTGTATAAACATCGTCATCACTTTCAACATTATCAGCTACTTTACGATTATTGCCATCTGGAACATCTTTGATAAAGTTATGAGAAACAGACAAAACGAGATTTTCCCCGATAACGATACCACTACCAAGCCCTGCAGCACTTTTAATTTCGACAGTCGCACCGTAGTTTAATACCCCATTTTTTGTTTTAGCAACATCTTCTGGGACTAAGCTTTTATCTTCTTTTTCTAGTTCTTCTTTTGAGGCAGTGCGGCCATTTTCTTCAGCCTTATCAAGTTTTCCACGTAGTTCTTCAGGAAGAGTATCTGAAGCTGCTGAGCTTGTTGCAGTTGCAGTTTCTTTTTCTTTTGCCAGCAATTCTTCTTCAGTCTTTGGTCCTTCAGTTACTTCAGGAGAACCCTGATCTTCACCAGGTTTTGGTGCTTCAAAGTCATGCCCATCATCCTCTTTAGCATTGGCAAGAGCTGCCGCCAAATCAGCTGGCATATTCGCTGTTGAACCTGTTTGTGCAGAATCTGCGAGAACAGTGCTAGTTCCAAAGAAAGCTGCACCAATCATAACAGAAGCAACTCCTAATGAAAATTTCCGAATACTATATTTGCAACGTTTTTCAAATAATCCTTTATCCATCGGTTTTTTTGTTCCTTTCAGTTTACCAAGTAAGCGTTTGCATTTTGTTTTAAAAAAATATCCTCCTCAATTTTTAAACACTTCTGAATAAACATATAATTTTTTCTATACTAATTTAATATATCAAAAACAGCTTAAAAAATCAATAGTTTAATAGGTAAAGCTAGTAAAAGTAAAATCCATTTATTGGGCAAGTCTGAAACGATTTTCAGATGGCCTTATTTCTAAAGAAATCGCTATAAAAAAGGAAACTCTATCTAAAAAGTTAGACCAATTTTGACGAGCCCACTGAAAAAGTAACTCTCTTACTTTTAATAAAATAAAAACCGAGGAACCACTCATCGATTTGAGCGAAATCCTCGGTTATTTTTTATTTATTAAGGTCATAATTCGTTTCATATTGACCACAAAGATGCTTGTGGCTGCCTGTAACTCCATGTTGAAAAGACCCGATGCCCTTGCAACATCAAAGCCATGTCTCTGTTTTAGTTCGGCATTCTTCGATTCGATTTTATAGCGATGTCTGGCCATTTCTTTAAAATAAGGTGTTTCCTGAAATTTCTTCTGGAAAAGATGATCGTTACTCTTAATGGTTATTGAATAAGTTTTAGACTTTGCACCCTCCTTATAACACCCTTCCTTGGAAAGGCAACTCTTGCACTTCTCAATGTCAAAGTAATGAGTGACAACTTGATTCTTATTTT
>NZ_JASGZS010000038.1:0-14363 GCF_047465525.1 Streptococcus infantis
TGGCCAGACATCGCTATAAAATCGAAGCGAAGAATGCCGAACTAAAACAGAGACATGGCTTTGATGTTGCAAGGGCATCGGGTCTTTTCAACATGGAGTTACAGGCAGCCACAAGCATCTTTGTGGTTAATATGAAACGAATTATGACCCTAATAAACACAAAATAACCGAGGAATTCGCTCAAATTGATGAGTGGTTCCTCGGTTTTCATTTTATTAAAAGTAAGAGAGTTACTTTTTCAGTGGGCTTCTTATCAAAGACTGTTTTAATCCATTAAACGGAGTGATGTTTCTTTTCCAACATTAGATCCTTCAATGAAATGATAGTCACGGCTAGTAAAATCATTGCCATACCAAGAAAATCTACAGGATAAAAGATATCCCCCATAATCATGAAGGCAAAAAATACTGCCGAGATAGGCTCAATTGAAGCCAAAAGGCTAGACTTGACTGGTCCTATCATACTGGCTCCCTTGAGGAAGGCTGTATAGGCAAAGACCGTTCCAATCAGAATGATGCCTGCAAAAGCTAGAATGGTATCAAAAGCTAAGGGGACACTTGCACCGATAATTCCTGTAAAAGGCACTGCTAAAAAACCAGAGATGGTCATTCCAACACCAATAACCAATATGCTCCCCCATTTTTGAATCAATTTTATGGGTAAAATGATATAAAGAGCATAGGTTAAGGCTGAGAACAAGCCCCAGAATAGACCAGCTGGAGTCATCGAGAGTTGATCCAATTGCCCATGTGTTGCAATGAGAAAGGTCCCACCTATAGCTAAAAACATAGAGATGATTTCTGAAAGCGTCGGAGCCACCTTATCCTTGATACAAGTGTAAGCAAGGATTCCAACTGGACAGACATACTGAAGTACTGTCGCTGTCCCAGCATTTGTCTCCTGAATAGCTGATAGATAAGCTAATTGATTTAGAAAAAGACCAAATAAAGAAAATAGCAAGAGAGAAAACAGGCTTGATTTATCCTTCAGAAAGGCCATAAGTTTATCCCTTGATTTAGTATAAGCCAGAAGAATCAGGAGTAAACCAGCAATTATCAAACGGATATTGGTCAGAACTAGGGCTGATATTCCATGAGCCATCAGGTACTGACCACTGGTTCCCGATAAGCCCCAGGCAATACCTGCAATGACAGTATAAAGAGTTCCTTTTAAAACTTTTGACATACTTCCTCCCTAGTCTGCCTCTCGAATCAAGTCCATGACCTGATTACGATCCAAAATCCACTGGGCACGCTCATCTTTTTCATAAGTTCGATTAGATAAAAAGATAGCAGCTTCTTGTTTCTTACGATTCCACATGATAAAGGTCCCAGTATAGCCTGTATGGTCCAGCCAATCACCTTCAAGATTCCAGGCCAATGAGCGTTCTTTATCATTCAGATCCGAAAAATTCTGACTCAATCCTTCAGCAAAATCATCCTGCAAATAATGCTCTAAGAAAATTTTTAAATCATGAACTGTTGAAAACAAACCTGCACTTCCAGCATGTTTCCCAAGCACACGAGCCTTGGGATCATGTACCACTCCTGCTTTCTGTCCACGAACGGTTGGAACAGCACAGCTAACTGGACCAAACTGAGTTTCCTTCATTCCCCAAGGATCCAAAACTTGCTCTTGTAAAATCTGATCCAAGTCCTTTTCAAAATAGTTTTCCAAGAGAAAACCGAGCAAGAGAAAATGCACATCCGAGTAGAGAAAGGCTCTCTTCTCTCGGCGATTAAGATGATACATGGCATTCCTCAACTGGTCGGCTGAAAGCTGATCCCTATTGGGGATATAGGGGTCCAATTCTGTCGCATGCGTTAGGAGTTGACGAACAGTGATGTCTGGATAATCTACTTCTGGAAGATAGTCTCTTATGGAGTTATCAAGCTCAATCTTACCTTCCTTCCACAAGAAGGTTAAGACCGTTCCTACTCCAACAACCTTGCTGACACTTGCCAAATCATAGACCAAGCCCTCACGCGTCTGTTCACCAATTTCTGGGTTTGCTTCTCCTAGATACCAGTCAGACCAAACGCCATCCTGATAATATGCAAAAGAGGCACCAGGATAAATCCCTGCCTCAATTTGTTGCTTTATTTTTTGAATGATTTTTTGTTTCATACTGCTTCAAACCACAATTCAATATTGTTGGTATCCTTAGTGAGGAAAAACTTCTCAGATTTTGGAATAAAGTAACCAGCTTCTTCAAAACGCTGACGCAATACAGCAAGATCCAAATTCTCTACTTGAAATTTTAACATGGACAAGTCCCAAGTTACATTATTTTCCACCAGCAAATCACTTCCTTGGGCTTTTTTGAAAGCTAGTCGGTTTTCGATTTCTTCTTTTTCAAGCAGACTAGCTGTCTTTTCTGGCAAGTTAATTTCCACAGAGATTTCAAAGGCTGTCAAATATCTCAGTTCCTCATCTTTTGAAAAAGTGACTTCTTCTTCAACCTTTTCCAAATCTCTAATATCATCTTCCGCATGAACAAGGACACAATCGCCTTCTGGAGAAAGAAGCTCAAAAGCATATCCCTTGTTTCCTTTGTAGAGGCGAGGATGTTTTTCCATTCTAGCTAGTAAGGCTTCAATTTCAGATGGCTTCTCTACCTTTACAAGTAATCTAGCTAATTTTTTAATCCCTTCAACCTTACGGCTTCTCATACTTGGTGATTCTTCTAAAACTAACTTTTCAATACCTGATTGGTCTCCTAGTGATAAGAAGGCTGACTCTTCAAGCAAGGGTTTCATCCCCAAAGTCTCGATATAAAATGATTCATTTAAATTTCTATTATTTACCTTTAGCGTCGGGATCATACGCTTTATTTGATTTACAATCATAAATTCCTCCAACACTTTTTATTTTAAAGGATTTTATCTTTTTTTACAAGTTATTCAATAAAAAACTTTAACTATATTAACTCCTTAAATAAATCAAGAGGCTGGGCAAAAAGTCTTTAAAATCATAAAAACGCATAGTATCAGGTATTGAACAACCTTGATACTATGCGTTTTATTGTAGGAAGATTTACTTGATTTTCTCCTAAAATTGAGTTTTTGCCCAATCTCGACTGGTTTGTTTTTACTAAAATACCTTATTTAATCTTTCCAAGATAGTGTTGCTTGGAGACCGTAATGATCGCTCACCTGTGGACTATTTTTACCATCAAAAACTACGTGAAGGTTTTCTACCTGCACATCCTTTGTCGTAAAGATATAATCGATTCGAAGAGGTTCGCTGTTCCCCTTCCAACCATCAATTTCAGGCGGAACGGTAAAGCTTCCACTTCTTTCTTTTGCAACTTCAAAAGCATCTTGTAAGACTAGTGGACTAGCTAGAATGGCTTGATAACCTTCCTGACCAGCAGGATTATTGAAATCACCTGCTAGTAAGAGTGGCTTGTTCAATTCTTTCAGAACCGCTTCAAAGCGCGCCCACTCTTCTTGGAAGCCTTTATCCCACCATGAAAGATGGACACTGGCAACTGCAAGCTCCTTACCATCTACTACAGTTTCAGCCAAGGCCACACGACGTGTATGATAGTCTGTTGGATCATCGACATCTGAAACCAAAATTTCACGAGCTTCAATTGGTGTTTTAGAAAGAATTGCCACACCCTCATGATAGCGATCATAACCGATATGGTTGTAGGCCCAAGTCCAATAATAGTTTTGACCTTGCTCAGCCAACTTCTCTACCAAAAGTCGCACATAGTGGTCTTGATGAATCGGCTCAGCCGATGGTAATGGATGATAAAGTGGGCCTGTTTCTACTTGAGCTGAAGTGATTTCTTGGTTGATTTCCTGAAAACAAATCAAATCATAACTGTTTTCAAGTATATCTTGAAGTAAAAATTGAAACTTTTGTTCAGGATCTTTTTCCATCCAACTATGGGTATTCAGTGTTAAAAACTTCATTCTTTTCTCCTATAAACAAGAGGTTGGAAATAGCTTCCAACCTCCTAAATATTACAATTCTACTTTTGCAACTGCTGTTTTAGCAGCAAGAGAACCTGTTTTTTCTAATTTAACTGATTTGATCGCATCACCATTTGTGAAGACAACCACAGTTGTGGTTTCACGTCCTGCTGCACGGATAGCATCCAAGTCAGCTGTGACAAGAAGATCACCTGCCGCAACTTTTTGTCCTTCAGCAACATGAACTGTAAATGGTTTTCCTTCAAGACTTACTGTGTCCAAACCAATGTGAACAAGTACTTCAAGACCTGCTTCAGTCACAAGACCAAGAGCGTGTTTAGTTGGGAAGATGCTTGATACAGTACCTGAAACTGGAGATACAATGTTTCCGTTTGCTGGTTCCACTGCAAATCCATCACCCATCATTTTTTGAGCAAATACTGGGTCTTTTACTTGTTCCAAGGCAACCACTTGACCGTCAGCAACTGAATAAACTTCTTCAGTTACACCTTTATATACAACAGCATTTTTAAAAGATGATGCCATTTGACTTGGAAGAGTTTCAGGAATCACTTCACCTGAGTCAAGAAGGTCTTGAATATCTGATTTCAAAACATCAGCTTTAGGTCCATAGATAGCTTGGACACCTTGTCCTTTCATGACAAGACCCATAGCTCCTTCAGCTTTCCATTGTTCTTCTGTTCCGACTTTTTCAGCGTCTTTTACAGTAACACGAAGACGAGTCATACATGCGTCAACGTCAACGATGTTAGCACGTCCACCAAGAAGGTTGATGATGTTAACAGCTTGAGAAGCTTCTGCAACTTTTGACTCACCAGAAGCAGCAGATTCTGATGAACCTTCAGCAGTTTCGTAGTTTCCGTTACGTCCTGGAGTAGCATAGTTGAATTTTTGAATCATGAAGTTGGCGATAAAGTACATGATAACTGCAAATAGTGCTGTTACCCAGATAAAGTTAATGATATCCATACCAAGACCAGCATTGATAGCTAGTGGAGTACGAGTCAAGAATTCAATTGAACCGAATGAGTGCACACGAAGGTGAACAATATCAGCCATAGCAAAGGCAGCACCTTGAACAACAGCGTAGACAAGGTAAAGAGGTGTTGCAACGAACATGAACATATATTCAATTGGCTCAGTAACACCTGTCAAGAAAGTTGCAAGAGCTGTCGCAATCATCATACCTTTGTATTGGTGTTTCTTGTCTGCTTCAACATTACGGTAAATAGCAGCAGCCACACCCATCAAAATACCGAATGAACCAATCATTTGTCCAACTTTGAAACGAGCTGGATGAACTGTATCTAGCAATGTTTGGTATTGACTAGCATCAGTACCTTTAAGGTTTACAAGGTCTGTTACCCATGCAAGCCAAAGTGGATCTTGTCCAAATACTTGAGTGCCTTTTGCTGCACCAGTTAAAATATCGTAAGTACCACCAAGAGCTGTATAGTTCATTGGGATAGTCAACATGTGGTGAAGACCAAATGGCAAGAGCAAGCGTTCCAAAGTACCATATAAGAATGGTGCAAGTACTGGTGCTGTTTCTTGTGAATTGGCAATCCAGATACCGAAGTTGTTGATACCTGTCTGAATCAGTGGCCAGAAAGCTGAAAGAAGAATTGCAGCGATTGCTGAGCGAAGAATAACTACAAATGGTACAAAACGTTTCCCGTTAAAGAATGAAAGTGCATCAGGAAGTTTACGGAAGTTGTAGTATTTGTTAAAAGCAGTCGCTCCAACAAAACCTGAGATAATCCCTACAAATACCCCCATGTTAAGCGCTGGTGCCTCAAGTACGCTAATGAAGTAATCAGAAACCTTGATAGATCCACCAAAGATTGTTGAAACCATAGCGTTAGGATCCTTCAACATATCCCCTGATACACCGAAGATTGTACCAGTGATACGGTTAATAAGGATAAATGCAAGACCTGCCGCAAAAGCACCACCAGCACGTTCCTTAGCCCAGCTTCCTCCAATAGCAAGGGCAAACAAAATATGAAGGTTACCGATAACACCCCAACCAATTTGCTCTAGTACGCCACCAGTAATAACTAGGGGAGCAAGGTTTGGGTCAATCATTGCAAGTGACTTACCGATTGAAATCATCAATCCAGCCGCTGGCATAACAGCGATAACCACCATTAGAGCCTTACCGAATTTCTGCCAAAACTCGAAAGACAAGACATTTTTGAATGTATCTTTCATCATTCAAATCTCCTTTATATTTATTCGGCAAACGTTTTACGAAAACGTTTGCGCATGTTTATGTTTTAATTTTACCACTTTTTATTTTTTTGTAAAGGCTTTTATAAAAAAAATTTGACTTTTTCTTTCGCTTCACTTTCTGGTAGGCTATCTCTTACTGACCATTTTTGAGTTTACTGCCATTTTTTGTTATAATATTAGCTATGAAATCCTATAATACCTTGAATGATTATTATCGAAATTTATTCGGAGAAAAAACTTTTAAAGTTCCTATTGATGCTGGCTTTGACTGTCCAAACCGTGATGGAACTGTAGCACATGGGGGCTGTACTTTTTGTACGGTTTCTGGTTCTGGAGACGCAATCGTTGCTCCTGATGCCCCTATTCGCGAACAATTTTATAAGGAAATTGACTTTATGCATCGTAAGTGGCCAGATGTTAAAAAGTATTTGGTTTACTTCCAAAATTTTACCAATACTCATGAAAAGCTGGAAGTGATTCGCGAGCGCTATGAACAAGCTATCAACGAACCAGGTGTAGTTGGCATCAATATTGGAACTCGACCAGATTGCCTTCCTGATAAGACAATTGAATACTTGGCAGAATTATCAGAGCGAATGCATGTTACCGTAGAGTTAGGCTTACAAACTACTTACGAAGAAACTTCAGAATTGATTAACCGCGCCCACTCCTATGAACTCTACGTGGAGACTGTCAAGCGCTTGAGAAAATATCCTAAAATCGAGATTGTTGCCCATTTGATCAATGGTTTGCCCGGTGAAACTCATGAAATGATGGTGGAAAACGTTCGACGTTGTGTAAGGGACAATGATATCCAAGGGATTAAACTTCACCTACTTCACCTCATGACCAACACTCGAATGCAACGCGACTATCATGAAGGTCGTTTGCAGCTCATGAGTCAGGATAAATATGTCAAGGTCATCTGTGACCAACTAGAAATTATTCCCAAGCATATCGTTATCCATCGGATTACGGGTGATGCGCCTAGGGATATGTTGATTGGTCCTATGTGGAGTCTCAATAAATGGGAAGTTCTAAATAGCATTGAGGCTGAAATGAGACGACGCGGTAGCGTCCAAGGATGCAAGGCTGTAAAACAGGAGTTTATGAATGAAAAGACCACTTGAAATGGCGCATGATTTTCTTGCCCAAGTCATCACCCAAGAGGATATTGTCGTTGATGCGACCATGGGAAATGGCCACGATACCCTTTTTCTTGCCAAGTTAGCTAAACAAGTCTATGCTTTTGACATCCAGGAACAAGCTCTGGAAAAAACAAGTCAACGTCTCCAAGAAGCTGGTTTGACCAATGCAGAATTAATCCTACAAGGTCATGAAACCGTGGATCAGTTTGTAACTGAGGTGAAAGCTGCCATCTTTAATCTAGGTTATCTTCCTTCAGCTGATAAAAGCATTATCACCCAACCTCAAACAACTATTGAAGCACTGGATAAACTTTGCCAATTGCTAGTTAAGGGTGGACGAATAGCCATCATGATTTATTACGGGCATGAAGGCGGAGATATCGAACGGGATGCAGTCATGGATTTTGTCAGTCACTTACCACAACAAGAATATACTGCTACGATCTATCGCACTCTCAACCAAATCAACAATCCACCATTGTTAGTCATGATTGAAAAATTAGAAAGGTATCGACATGGATAAACAATACCTACGAGATAAAATAGAAAATCTACGTCACAAATTTGTCGAATCAACTCAACATGAACGGGCAGTTGGTATGTTAGATGAAGCTCATATGAGCAAGAAGATGCTGAAAATCAAGAAAAAAATGATAACACTTGAAATGGAACGTTGCCAGAAGAAAATCGAGCATAAAGACTGCTCGAAAATTGATCAAAAAATCCAAGAACAAAAAGAACTTTTTGAAGCTTGTCGAAAACAAAAATAAGGAGGTAGAAGATGGATTTACTTTTTTATCTCTTGATATTTTTACTTGTTCTCATTGTTTCTAGTACGACCAATAAACTTCTTCCCTTCCTACCCATGCCCCTGCTTCAGATTCTTCTGGGAATCGGTATTGGTCTTTGCTTACCTAATAACCAATATCACTTAGATACTGAGTTGTTTCTAGCTTTAGTTATCGGACCGCTCCTCTTTCGAGAAGCTCAAGAAGCAGATGTAACCTCTATCTTAAAACACTGGAAAATCGTTCTCTATCTAATTTTCCCTGTCATCTTTATATCTACTCTAAGTATGGGAGGACTTGCCCATGTCCTTTGGGCGAGCTTACCTTTAGCTGCCTGCGTAGCCGTAGGGGCTGCACTTGGTCCTACTGACCTGGTTGCCTTTGCTTCCCTTTCTGAACGATTTACCTTTCCAAAACGAATTTCAAATATCTTAAAAGGGGAAGGACTCCTTAATGATGCTTCTGGGCTAATTGCCTTTCGTGTTGCTCTCATCGCATGGACAACGGGAACCTTTTCAATCGCTCAAGCAGGAATTTCCCTAGCTATTTCCATCGTTGGAGGGTTTGCAGTCGGCTTTATAACAGCCTTAATCAATCGTTTCCTCCATACTTTTCTACTCAGTGTTCGAGCTACTGATATAGCTAGTGAACTCTTGCTTGATCTTAGTTTACCACTTTTAACATTCTTCATCGCTGAAGAGATTCATGTTTCTGGAATTATCGCAGTCGTTGTCGCTGGTATTTTAAAAGCCAGTCGTTTTAAAAAGATAAATCTTCTCGAAGCTCAAGTGGATACAGTGACCGAGACCGTTTGGCACACTGTAACCTTTATGCTCAATGGTTCTGTCTTCGTACTGTTAGGAATGGAACTGGAAATGATTGCGGAGCCGATTCTTAAGAGTGCTTTTTATAACAATGTGCTTCTTCTCGTCACAGTCTTTCTTTTAACCTTCCTACTCTTTGCCATCCGCTTTGTAATGATTTACGGCTTTTACGCGTTTCGAATAAAGAAACTTCAAAAAAGTCTCCACAAGTATGTCAAAGATATGCTTCTCCTTACCTTTTCTGGAGTTAAGGGAACAGTTTCTATTGCTACTATCCTCTTGATACCGTCTAACTTAGAGCAGGAATATCCGCTCCTTCTCTTCCTCGTAGCTGGTGTAACCCTGGTCAGTTTTCTTACTGGTTTATTGGTCTTGCCACACCTTTCTGAAGAGCAAGAGCCATCTAAGGATCATCTCATGCACATCGCTATCCTAAATGATGTTGCAATGGAGTTAGAGAGAGATCTGGACCATACTAAAAACAAGGTTCCACTCTATGCTGCGATTGATAACTATCATGGACGGATTGAAAATCTCATCCTCAGCCAAGAAAATAAAGAAATCCAAGAAGACTGGGAAGCTCTTAAACTCTTGATTCTCAGTATCGAGAACGATGGTTTGGAACAGGCTTATGAAGAGGGCAAAATCGGTGAAAGAGGTTATCGTGTTTATCAACGGTACTTGAAAAGCATGGAAAAAAATATTAAGCGAAACTTTGCTTCTCACCTAACCTACTACTTCCTTGTTTCTATTCGGATTGTACGTTTTCTCCTACACGAGTTGCTCACATTTGGCAAACCCCTCCGTTCCTTGAAGAACAAAGAAACCCAAAGACTTCTGGCCATTGACTATGACCAGATTGCTGAACTCTATCTAGCCAACACTGAAATCATCATCGAAAGTTTGGAAAACCTCAAAGGGATTTATAAGAGTTCTTTAATTAGCTTTATGCAGGAATCGCGTCTCCGTGAAACCAGTCATATTACCAGTGGTGCCTTTGTGGAACGGGTTATCAATCGTATCAAACCCAATAATATCGACGAAATGTTGAGAGGATACTATCTAGAACGTAAGTCTATCTTTGAATACGAGAAACAAAAACTTATTTCAGCCCAGTATGCTAAAAAACTGCGACAAAATGTGAACAACCTAGAAACCTATTCTCTAAAAGAATCAGCCAACACACTGCCTTATGATATGATGGAATTAGTTCGCAGAAATTAAGATTTAGGTTACTATTGTGGAGGATTATGCAATGAAAAAGTTGTGGAAACAACTAACTAATAAGCCCTTATTGAAAGCTTTTTTACACTACTATCATGTTTCAGATATTGAATTAACCAGTGTAACTGTGGCTTATTATTGGTTGATTTCAATCTTCCCTTTACTTATGATAGCCGTCAATATCTTGCCTTATTTTCAAATTCCGATCTCTGATTTCTTGATCACACTAAAGGAATTTTTACCAGATACGATCTATGATGTAGTAGCAAAGATTGCTCGTGAAGTGCTGACACAACCATCTGCTGGACTCTTGAGTTTTGCGGTGATATCAGCTCTTTGGACATTTTCAAAATCCATGAATTTTCTTCAAAAGGCTTTTAATAAAGCCTATGGAATCGCAAAAAATAGAGGAATTATCTCACACCAACTGATGAGTCTCCTAGTTAGTTTGGGACTTCAAATTCTCTTTGCTCTTGCCTTATTCCTAAGTATGTTTGGTCATATGTTGTTGGATCTGATAAAAAACTACTGGAAATCCGAAAGTTCTCTATTTGCATATTTACAGGATTTTACAGGACCGCTGATTTATGTCTTTCTGTTTGCGATCTTGATCATGCTCTATTATTTCCTTCCAAACGTGAAAATCGGTCGTATTCGTTACGTCCTTCCTGGAAGTCTATTCGTACTTCTTACTCTCATATCTCTATTAACGATCTTTTCAGCTTATTTCAACAATTATGTTAACTATCTAGTCGACGTTCGATTTTTCAGTTCCATCATCGTTGTTGTCATGATGTTCTGGTTTATAATTATTGCCAAGATATTGATTATCGGTGCAGTGATCAATGCCAGTGTTCAAAGCCTTAAGGATCCAGATTTTAAAGCAAAGCAATAATTTTTATCGATTAATACTCAATGAAAATCAAAGAGCAAACTAGGAAGCGAGCCGCAGGTTGCTCAAAACACCGTTTTGAGGTTGTGGATAGAACTGACGAAGGCAGCTCAAAATACTATTTTGAGGTTGCAGATGGAAGCTGACGTAGTTTGAAGAGATTTTCGAAGAGTATAAACAAATCAATCCCCCAGTTATTTGATACTGGGGGATTTTTGAATTTCATAGTTTATTGTCCACTCGTTAGGGCTTGCAATTCTGTTTTTAGATAGTGAGCCAAATGTTGGTGAGCAAAAATATTGGCATTCTTTTCTGCGGTAGGATTGTAGTTTGTGTTGGTATTTACATCATAAACATAAATATCACCGCTCTCTGACTGAACCCATTCAATAGCCGCAACTTCAATCTGAGCATTTTTAAGGAAGTTTTCATAAGCTTCTCTTCGAGAATCTGGTAGAGGTTCTGTAATCTGGAATTTTTCAGACGTTTCTAGTTGTTCTGGTCTCTTGCCAATTTGACAACCATCTGCTGGGCACAATTGGAAACCATCTGAAGAATCGATTGAAACAGTATAAAGGAACTTCTGATTGATAAACTCTGAACGACGGATGCGTCCATCACTTGGCTTGATGTAGGCTTGTAACAAGGTAATCCCGTCCACTGATGGTTCAAAGAGAGGGCTATTGACATAAGCTTCCAGTTCTTCTTCATTTTGGAAGAGTTGAACGCCTAATCCCTTACCTGCTCGATTGTGCTTAGTAATCAAAGGATAGATGTTCAATTTTCTTGCTGCTTCAATGATATTTTCTTGGCCCAGAACTGCAACTGTCGCAGGAGTCTCAATGCCTGACTCGTTTAACTTCAAATATTGTTTGACTTTACTGATCTCTAGGTTGATGGCACCAGTTCCATTTACAACCTTGCGTCCATGTGCTTCTAACCAAGTAATCACCTGCTCTGTAAATTCTGGTGCATAGCGATGTCCTCTGGTGTGAGAAGACGCAGACATGCGATTGTAAAAGATACCTTGTGGTGGTGGGCTTTGAAGGTCCAATATACCACTAGATAAATCCCACAGTTCATAAGGGACTCCTAGTTCTTCCAACCATTTGACCAAATGCTGGGTCCATTCAAGATTCTCATGAATTACATAAACTTTTGCTTCACTCATTACTTATAAACTCCTTAAAAAAAGCTGACTGATAATTGGCTTTCCTTTTCTTCTTCTAAAATATATCCTTCTGTTTTTTCAATAACGCCGACTGTTAAGATTTGACCTAAAACATTATTGATCATAGTACGGCCAGCATTGACAAAGAAATCAACTGCAAAGATCAAGGCTACTCCTTCAACTGGCAAGCCCAGTTGAGGTGCTGCAGCTAATAGAACCACGATAGCTCCTGATGGTACGGTTGCCGCAGTTTTTCCAATCAAGGTCAAAAGCAAAACAGTAAACAAGAGACTTGATAATGAAAATTGAATGCCGTAGGCATGCGCAATAAAGATTGTCGCTACTGAGAAGTAAACCGCTGCTCCCTCTAAGTTAAAAGTATATCCTAAAGGAACAACTAAATCAATTGTATGCTCGTCATGGCCCTGTTTTTTCAAATCTTTAAGAAGGGATGGCAAAACAACACTAGAACTACCAGTAACAAAGGCCAGGGTCAAGAGACTCAAATTTTCACGAAAGGCTGACAAATATGGTACTTTAAAGAATAGAGCAATCAAAGGGAAAATAAGGAGAACCAAAACAGCATAAGCCAAGTAAGTTCCGATTACAAATTGACCAAGCCCAATCAATTTATCAAGGCCAGTCGTTGCAACATCTTTGGCGATAAATCCAAAAATCCCAATCGGTGATAGTTTAACAATCACTGTAACAATCTTGTAGATGGCCTCAATCCAGATTTGGAAACCTTCGATAATTTTCTGAGATTTCTCAGACTTAAGGTTACCAATTCCGTAACCAAGAAAGATAGCAAAAACGATAATCGGCAATAGGGCGCCATCTGAAAGAGATTTGACGATATTTGATGGAATAAAACCAAGCAAAAATTCGCTAAATTTGACATTATTGGCAATTCCATCAAGGTTTCCACCAGTTTGACCAATGTTCACTCCTTGACCAAATCCTAAATAGTAACTAGCAAATACAAACAAAAGAGTAATTGCAGTTGTTACTGCGAAAAAGTAAACCAAACTCTTAGTCAAGATTTTCCCAAAAGATTTTTTCCCGATAACACCGGCTACTGCAACAACGATAGTTGGGAAAAATAATGGGATGATGACCATGTTGATCAATTTAATAAAGGCTTGTCCTAAAAATTGATAAAAGCCTGCAAATTGTGGCCAGATGACTGCAGCAATCACCCCCAAGACCAAAGCCACCAATAATTGAATTCCTAGTGAGAGTTTTGACCATAAAGTAACTAATTTCATAAGAAACTCCTTTGTTTTATTTGCTACTCATTCTACTACTATTCTTCACTTCTGACTAATATATATTTTCTATGTTGAACATAAAAAAGATTTATATTGAGAGTTCAAACTATCATCGTACCGAACACATGATTCATTCTGTTCAAGCAGGAATTATAAAATCTGTTTCTTACCAATGATTTTTTGCTAAAACAGTGATAAATCACGGAATTTACTTTTCTATTCTCAAAATTTTATGATACAATGATGGTATGATTTTAATGAAACTTGCTTCCATCTTGCTTTTGGTACTAACCTTAGCTCTGACGATTATTTTAAGCAGACTCTTTAAGTTAAAGAAAAGGGGCATCAATGCTGCTGATTTAGCTTTTCCTTTTCTAATTTTTGAATATTATTTGATAACGGCTAAGATGTTTACACACAATCAACTTCCCGTATTGGGAACGGCCTTATCAATACTAGCAATTGTGTTAGTCTTTTTCTTCTTAAACAAAAGACGTAGCTTTTATTATCCCAAATTTATTAAATTCTTTTGGCGAGCTGGATTTTTACTAACACTGCTCATCTATATCATCATGATTGTTCAAATTTTCATGGTGAAATAGATGACATTACCATACAAGTTGCCAGCACTTTTTCGTTAACTACTAAAACTTCCTGTACGAAGCACTTTTTTGAGAAAATCATAAAGAAAGAAAAAATAGGAGATAGAACAAGTGAAAAAAACGCTCTTGGCAAGTGTACTGACCCCAAAAAGTTAGACAATTAATTTAAGCAAAGGATTTAGTTCTGTATTGTACAGGACTAAGTCCTTTTAGTTTTACCTTAATTCGTTTGTTGTTGTAGTAATCAATATAGTCTACAAT
>NZ_JASGZS010000039.1:0-13550 GCF_047465525.1 Streptococcus infantis
AGATACAGTAACCTACAAACCACTTGGAAACTTGGTTCCAAAACCAGGAACACCAGACGATCCAAACTTCCCATCAACACCAAAAGTGAAGTATCCAAATGATCCAACAGATCCAGGTAAACCAGGTAAACCAGTTGTTCCAGACGTACCAGGCTACAAACCATACTTGCCAGATCCAAAAGATCCAAGCAAACCAGGTAAACCAGTAGAACCAGGTAAGGAGCTACCAAACCTTCCAACAAACCCAGGTGAAGACACCCCAATCATCTACGTACCAATCGTAAATGATGTGAAGAAACCAACTAAACAAACAGTTAAGTTTGAAGGAGCAGGCGATAAGACTCCAGCCGACAACGTCCAAGACGACTTCACATTCACTGGTAAAGAAAACAAAGCTGATGGAAGTACAACATGGAATGAGAAGAGCCATACTTATGGTAAGGTATCTGTACCAGTAATTCCAGGTTACTACGCTGATAAGACAGAAGCTGGTGGTAAGACAGTTACTCCAGAAAATCCTGAAGCAACAGATACAGTTACTTACAAACCGCTTGGAAAATTGGTTCCAAAACCAGAGAAACCAAACGATCCAAACTTCCCATCAACACCAGAAGTGAAGTATCCAAATGATCCAACAGATCCAGGTAAACCAGGTAAACCAGTTGTTCCAGACGTACCAGGCTACAAACCATACTTGCCAGATCCAAAAGATCCAAGCAAACCAGGTAAACCAGTAGAACCAGGTAAGGAGCTACCAAACCTTCCAACAAACCCAGGTGAAGACACCCCAATCATCTACGTACCAATCGTAAATGATGTGACTAAACCAACTAAACAAACAGTTAAGTTTGAAGGAGCAGGCGATAAGACTCCAGGAGACAATGTCCAAGATGACTTTACGTTTACTGGTAAAGAAAACAAAGCTTCTGGAACTACAACATGGAATGAGAAGAGCCATACTTACGGTAAGGTATCAGTTCCAGTAATTCCAGGTTACTACGCTGATAAGACAGAAGCTGGTGGTAAGACAGTTACTCCAGAAAATCCTGAAGCAACAGATACAGTTACTTACAAACCGCTTGGCAGTTTGGTTCCGAAATCTGATGATCCGAAATTCCCATCAACACCAGATGTGAAATATCCAAATGATCCAACAGATCCAGGTAAACCAGGTAAACCAGTTGTTCCAGACGTACCAGGCTACAAACCATACTTGCCAGATCCAAAAGATCCAAGCAAGCCAGGTCAACCAGTAGAACCAGGTAAGGAACTTCCAAACCTTCCAACAAATCCAGGTGAAGATACACCAATCATCTACGTACCAATCGTAAATGATGTGAAGAAACCAACTAAACAAACAGTTAAGTTTGAAGGAGCAGGCGATAAGACTCCAGGAGACAATGTCCAAGATGACTTTACATTTACTGGTAAAGAAAACAAAGCTTCTGGAACTACAACATGGACTGAGAAGAGCCATACTTATGGTAAGGTATCTGTACCAGTAATTCCAGGTTACTACGCTGATAAGACAGAAGCTGGTGGTAAGACAGTTACTCCAGAAAATCCTGAAGTAGTAGAGATTGTTACCTATAAACCACTTGGAAGCTTGGTTCCAAAATCTGATGATCCGAAATTCCCATCAACACCAGATGTGAAATATCCAAATGATCCAACAGATCCAACAAAACCAGGAAAACCAGTTGTTCCTAATGTACCAGGCTACAAACCATACTTGCCAGATCCAAAAGATCCAAGCAAACCAGGTAAACCAGTAGAACCAGGTAAGGAACTTCCAAACCTTCCAACAAACCCAGGTGATGACACACCAATCATCTACGTTCCAATTGTACCAGTAACTCCAGAGAAACCAGTGACTCCAGAGAAACCAGTAACTCCAGAGAAACCAGTAACTCCAGAGAAACCAGTAACTCCAGAGAAACCAGTAGCTCCAGAGAAACCAGTAGCTCCAGAGAAACCAACCTCTGCTAAAGAAAATACTCCTCAGTTGCCAAATACTGGTACTGAAGATCATACTAGCTTAGCAGCACTTGGACTTCTTGGAGTAATGAGTGGATTTGGACTTGTAGTTCGTAAGAAAAAAGAAGATTAAAATAAAAATTTAATCCTATTGAAATTACTTCGGACTAGATGATAGAGTCTATAGCATTAAGAGGACAAACATTTTAAGAATGTTTGTCTTCTTTTTAGTTATCAAATTTGGTATTCAATATTACCTTACAATACTTTATAGAGATAATTTTGTATGTGTAATACTCAAAATGAATCAAACTTAATTTTTTATGTGGAACACTTTATGCAATTGAAAATATACTCTCAAAGAATATTCAAAATTAAAATAATAATACTTGGAAATACTAGCTAAAAACTAACTCTAGAATGTCAAAAATTTACTAAATTTTCCTGAGTAGACTAAGATAGAAAATTATAAAAAATGTGTTTTAGCCAGATTTATCTGCATTAGTCTAGCTTTTATCAATGGAAAATGTTATAATAGGCTGTATTTAAAAAAATTTTAAGGAGAAATGACAGAATGTCTGTATCATTTGAAAACAAAGAAACAAACCGTGGTGTCTTGACTTTCACTATCTCTCAAGACCAAATCAAACCAGAATTGGATCGTGTATTTAACTCAGTAAAGAAATCTCTTAACGTTCCTGGTTTCCGTAAAGGTCATCTTCCACGTCCTATCTTCGACAAAAAATTTGGTGAAGAGTCACTTTACCAAGACGTTATGAACGCTCTTTTGCCAAACGCTTATGAAGCGGCTGTAAAAGAAGCTGGTCTTGAAGTCGTTGCACAACCAAAAATTGACGTAACTTCTATGGAAAAAGGTCAAGACTGGGTTATCACTGCTGAAGTTGTTACAAAACCTGAAGTTAAATTGGGTGACTACAAAAACCTTGAAGTATCAGTTGATGTAGAAAAAGAAGTAACTGATGCTGATGTTGAAGAACGTATCGAACGTGAACGCAACAACTTGGCTGAATTGGTGATTAAAGAAGGTGCTGCTGAAAACGGCGACACTGTTGTTATCGACTTTGTTGGTTCTATTGACGGTGTTGAATTTGACGGTGGAAAAGGTGAAAACTTCTCACTTGGACTTGGTTCAGGTCAATTCATCCCTGGATTTGAAGACCAATTGGTAGGTCACTCAGCTGGTGAAACTGTTGATGTTATCGTAACGTTCCCAGAAGACTACCAAGCTGAAGACCTTGCTGGTAAAGAAGCTAAATTCGTAACAACTATCCACGAAGTAAAAGCGAAAGAAGTTCCAGCTCTTGACGATGAACTTGCAAAAGACATCGATGAAGAAGTTGAAACACTTGCTGAATTGAAAGAAAAATACCGCAACGAATTGGCTGCTGCTAAAGAAGAAGCTTACAAGGATGCCGTTGAAGGTGCAGCAATCGATAAAGCAGTTGAAAATGCTGAAATCGTAGAACTTCCAGAAGAAATGATCCACGAAGAGGTTCACCGTTCAGTAAATGAATTCCTTGGAAACTTGCAACGTCAAGGTATCAACCCTGACATGTACTTCCAAATCACTGGAACTACTCAAGAAGACCTTCACAAACAATACGAAGCAGAAGCTGAGTCACGTACGAAGACTAACCTTGTTATCGAAGCAGTTGCGAAAGCTGAAGGATTTGACGCTTCAGAAGAAGAAATCCAAAAAGAAATCGAGCAATTGGCTGCAGACTACAACATGGAAGTTGCACAAGTACAAAGCTTGCTTTCAGCTGATATGTTGAAACACGATATCACAATCAAAAAAGCTGTTGAGTTGATTACAAGCACAGCAACAGTTAAATAATCTTAATAAACAAAAATCCCACCTGATTAGGTGGGTTTTCTTATGCTTTATTTTCCGAAAAACTCCTGCAGGTCATCTTGGCTAATCCCAATCATGGCTGGGATACTAGACCAGTTGTCCTCGGTTAGGATGTAGGATTGTTCAGTGTCTGTAACTGGTGTAGCTTCAGTAGCTGATTTACTAGTTCCATCAGTTGATTCTATTAAGTCGCTGAAACGCTCAATCAAATAGGTCTTACGAGCTGTTCCGATGTGCTGAGTTGCATAGTCAAAGGCCTGTAATTCACCTAGTAAGATAAGTTTGCTTTTGGCTCGAGTGATGGCAGTGTAGATGAGATTACGCTCTAACATGCGCTTGCTTGCACTGGTAATAGGCAGAATAACGACGGGAAACTCGCTACCCTGAGACTTGTGGATACTCATGGCATAGGCTAAGCGAATCTTGTACCATTCATTTCGAGGATAGGAGACCTCATTGCCGTCAAAATCAATCATCATTTCATCTTGCTTGGACTCGGTGTATTTTCCTGGAATCAAGTCTGTGATATAGCCTAAGTCTCCGTTAAAGACATTGACCTCTGCATCGTTGACTAGGTGAATAACCTTATCTCCTGTTCGATAGTGACACTGAGGAGCTTCAAAGCTAAGCTGGTCTTTTTGTGGAGGATTGAGTAGGTCTTGCATGAGCTGGTTGATGGCATCAATACCAGCAGTTCCACGGTACATAGGGGCAAGAACCTGAATGTCGCGAGCAGGAATGCCACTTCTGATAGCAGCACCCAAAATTTTTTCAATGCTAGCAGGGATATGGTTACTAGCGATTTCAAAGTAGGAGCGGTCTGCTTTTTTCTGGGTAAAATCTGCAGGTAATATTCCCTGGCGAATCTGACTTGCAAGAGTGACGATGGTTGATTCTTCGCTCTGACGGTAGATTCTTTCTAAACGTGTTTGAGGAATGGTTGGTATCTGGAGTAAATCTGCTAGGACTTGACCAGGACTGACAGAAGGCAGCTGGTCGCTATCACCCACGATGAGAATTTTACTGTTTGAAGAGATGTTGGAGAAGAGCTGGTTGGCCAGCCAAGTATCTACCATCGAAAACTCGTCAACAATGATAAAGTCAGCATCCAGATAATCCTCCAGATGGCTAGTGTCGTCATCTCCAGTCATGCCTAGGTGGCGGTGAATGGTAGCGCTTGGTAGACCTGTCAAATCGTTCATGCGACGGGCTGCGCGACCAGTTGGAGCAGCTAGGAGAATGGGTAAATTGCTCTTTTTCTTGAGGACCAGTCCTTCCAAAAGAGCATAGACAGCGATAATGCCATTGATAACAGTTGTCTTACCAGTACCAGGTCCACCTGTAAGGATAAAGACCTTGTTTTGGATAGCATCGCAGATGGCCTGTTTTTGAATGCTATCATACTCAATTCCCAGTTCTTCCTCAACAGTTGCGAGATGTTCTTGAATGGTTTCTAGATCCTGTTTTTTACTCTGACCTTTTTCGAGGATTCTGATGAGATGGCTGCGAATCCCTTCTTCTGCAAAAAAGAGGCTATTATCAAAGATTTTGGTATCAATCTGCTGGACCTTATCTTCTTCAATCAGAAAAGCAAGCTCTTGGGCAACTTGACTAGGCTCTAGTTCGACTGGACGAGAGGATTCCAGAAGGTTGAGGGTTTGCTCTAACAAGTCTCTAGCTTCCATATAGGTATCTCCCGTCTCCATGCAACCTTGAAAGAGACTATGGACAAGACCCGCACGGAAGCGCTCAGGAGCCTGGCTTTCAATTCCCAGTTCTTGGGCCAATTGGTCAGCAATGGTAAATCCCAAGCCCTTGATATCCTCGACCAGTTGATAGGGATAGTTCTCGACAATCTCTAGCGTTTCTTCCTTGTAAAAGTCTTGGATCTGAAAGGCTAGCTTATTTGGAATGCCGTAATTAGCCAGTTTGGCTAAGACCATCTCTGTTCCGTAATTAAGACGAAGGGTTGAGACAAAGGCTTCCCGATTTTTAGCAGAGAGGCCAGAGATAGACTGGAGCTTGTCTGGATTTTCTAGTATTTTGTCAATAGTGTTATCTCCGTAAATATCCACAATTTTCTGGGCTGTTTTGAGTCCAATTCCCTTGAAATGACTGCTGGAGAAATACTTGACCAAGCCCTTACTAGTCGGCTTGGCTCTCTCATAGCGAGTCATTTGTAGCTGTTCACCATATTTGGAGTGTTGGACAATTTGTCCCCAAAAGGTGTATTCCTCTCCTTCAATGATATCAGCCATAGTACCTGTGACAATGATTTCATAATCATCAAAGTCTTCAGCATTGGTATCCTCAATATCTAGGAGTAAAATACGGAAAAAATTGCTGACATTTTCAAAAATAATGCGCTCAATGGTGCCTGAAAAATAAACTTCCATAAAATTCCTTACAATAATTTCTGAGAAAATGTGTCCCAGATTTAGTCAAAATAGAATGAGAAGAGGCTGAGATGGGAAATTCTCGGCCTCTTCCTAGTTTTTAAAATGTTCCGATACGTTTGAGTGGCCAGAAGCGGAATTTGGCTTCTCCAGTGATATCTTTTGCCTTAAAGGTACCAACATGTCGACTGTCGCTAGATACCAGACGGTCATCACCTAGGAGGAGGTATTCTCCTTCTGGGACAGTAAAGGTAAAGCTAGTGTTGTAATTAACATCTAGGGTAAATGCCTGAGCCTTTTGAGCTAAAGTTCTAAAGTATTCGCCCTTTTTGCCGTCCCAACCACTTCCAGTATAGGTACTTTGGAGCTTGTCTTCCTTGAAGCGCTTGAGGTATTCTGCTAAATAGGGTTCATCAGTTTCTTGACCGTTAATATAGAGTTTATCGTTGTCATAACGAATGGTATCTCCTGGCATACCGATAACTCGCTTGATGATATCCTTGTTTCCATCCTCTTCATGGGCAACTACGATATCAAAACGGTTGATTGGAAGATGTTTGACAACGAAGAGAACTTCTCCATCGGCTAGGGTAGGGTCCATAGAGTGTCCTTCTACACGGACATTTCTCCAAAGAAACATCCAACTAAGAGCAACAAGAGTAATGAAGAGGATAAAACTCCCCCACTCTTTTAAAAATGATTTAAAATATTTCATAATTTACCTTTCTAGCAGTTTTTTTGCTTTTTCAGTGTTTTTGAAGTGAAGTTTGGCGCAGAAGTTAAGTCCCTGCATACCATAAGCTTGAAGGATTTGGCTAGCTACCTTGTCAGAAGCCGTTCCAGCCCCACTTGGAAGTTGGTAACCAAGTTCTCGTCCCAGATTTTCTAAGTTTTCCAGAAAGAGATCACGCGCAATGATAGAGCTTACTGCGACTGCTAAGTATTTGCTTTCTGCTTTTTCCTCCAGACTAACTGGATTGGAAAAATGATTGGCTTCATTTTTTAAGTACTTTTCATAGTTTTGAGCACTAGTAAAAGCATCAATAACAATCTTTTCTGGCTGGACTCCCTTTTGGAGAAGGAGAAAAATGGCTTGATTGTGAAGAGCTACCTTGACAGACACAGCATTGTAACGTTCACCAATCACCTCATTATACTTGGTCGGTGACAGGAGGAGTGCTTGATGCTGAATTTTTTCTTTGAGAATAGGCGCAATCTGACGAATTTTCTGGTCGGTCAGGGTCTTAGAATCTCCGACACCAAGTTTTTGTAAGAAGTCATGCTGGTCAGGAGTCACAAAGGATGCTACTACAGCCAGACCACCAAAGTAGGAACCATTTCCTACTTCGTCAGTTCCAATCATCGGAAAGTTTTGTCCACTAGCTACTGGCCTGACCTGATAACCAAAAAAGCTGGCGTAACGTTCAGCAGCTTCTCCTTGCAAGAGCACTTTTCCTGATGTGTAGATGGAAACACTTGCCTGCGGAAGCTTGAAAAAGTAGCGAATATAAGGATTTTTACTAGGAGTCAGTGCTTGTTCATATTTCTGAACAAAGGCTTGGATTTCCTTTTCGCTCGGAGTTAATGTAATACTTGCCATAATTCTTATTGTACCATAAAAGCCGTAGAATTGGTAAAAACTGACAAATTTAGTGAAATTTGGTATAATATCGTGAGGTGAATTTTTATGGCAAATTTAAATCGATACAAGTTTACATTCGGAAAAAAAACATTGACCCTAACAACTGAGCATGACAACCTCTTTATGGAGGAAATTGCCAAGGTCGCAACAGAAAAATATGAAGCAATTAAAGAGCAGATGCCTGGAGCGGATGATGAGATAATCGCTATTTTATTAGCAGTCAATAGCTTGTCAACCCAACTCAGCCGTGAGATTGAATTTGATGATAAGGAACAAGAATTAGACGACCTTCGTCATCAACTTGTAGCGACTAAACAAGAGCATAGCAAGATTGAGGATTCCCTATGATTTCCGTCTTTCTTTTATTGGTTCTGGCTTGGAGTTTTTATATCGGTTATCGTAGAGGTTTGGTTCTACAGATTTACTATTTTGTAGCAACTTTGATTTCAGCTCTTCTTGCAGGAAATTTTTATCAATCTTTAGGGAAACAATTTGATTTGTTGATTCCTTATGCCAATCCCCAGGAAGGGCAGGGTACCTTTTTCTTCCCATCTGACCAGCTCTTCCAATTGGACAAGGTCTTTTACGCAGGTATTGGCTATCTCTTAGCCTTTGCCGTATTTTACTGCATCGGTCGTTTGATTGGACTCTTTTTTAACCTAGTACCAACCAAAAAGTTAGGTGGCAAATATTTTCGCATCGGTGCAGGAGTCTTATCAGTTGGAGTGACCTTATTTGTCCTCCAGATGATACTGACCATTCTTGCGACTGTTCCTTTACAAATTGTTCAAAATTCACTTGAAAACAGTTTTGTAGCTAAACATATTATCCAGAGTGTTCCCGTCACTAGTCATGTGATTAAACAACTATGGGTAACCAAAATAATCGGATAAAAAGGGCGGGAATTATTCCTAGCCTTTTGTTTACAATTCCAAAAGTTAAGGAGACTTTTGGAAAAGAGTGAGAATTTTAAAAATTGTTCGCTCATTACGAAGGAAAAGAAAATGAATAAAAAAATACTAGAAACATTAGAATTTAATAAGGTTAAGGCTTTATTTGAGCCCCATCTTTTGACTGAACAAGGACTAGAACAGTTGAAAGAACTTGCTCCGACTGATAAAGGAGACAAGATTAGACAAGCTTTTGCAGAGATGAAGGAAATGCAAGAACTCTTTGTCGAGCATCCTCATTTCAGCATTTCCGCAATAAAAGATATTGCAGCGACCTCCAAACGTTTGGAAATGGGTGCTGATCTCAACATCGAGGAATTTCTCCTTCTCAAACGTGTCATATTTGCCAGTCGTGAATTGCAGAATTTTTATGACAATCTTGAAAATGTACGTTTAGACCACCTAGCTAACTGGTTTGAGAAACTTCATGATTTTCCACATTTACAGGGAAATCTACAAGCCATCAACGAAGCTGGATTTATTGAGAACTTTGCTAGTGAGGATTTGGCACGAATCCGTCGAAAAATCCATGATAGTGAAAGTCAAGTCCGTGATGTCTTGCAAGACCTTCTCAAACAAAAAGCTCAGATGCTGACAGAGGGTATCATCGCAAGTAGAAATGGTCGCCAAGTTCTTCCAGTTAAGAATACCTATCGTAACAAGATTGCTGGTGTGGTTCATGATATCTCTGCCAGCGGGAACACTGTTTATATCGAACCACGTGAAGTGGTCAAGCTAAGTGAAGAAATCGCAAGTCTTCGTGCAGACGAACGCTATGAGATGATGCGTATCCTCCAAGAACTCTCTGAACGAGTAAGACCACACGCAGCTGAAATCGCCAATGATGCTTGGATTATCGGACATTTGGACCTGATTCGTTCTAAGGTTCGCTTTATCCAAGAGACGGAGGCAGTAGTACCTCAAGTGTCTGAGGGACAGGAGATTCAACTTCTTCACGTTCGTCATCCTCTTGTAAAAAATGCAGTCGCAAATGATGTGCACTTCGGCAAAGAATTAACAGCTATCGTCATCACGGGTCCTAATACGGGTGGTAAGACCATTATGCTCAAGACCTTAGGTTTGACCCAGTTGATGGCCCAGTCTGGTCTACCAATTTTAGCTGATAAGGGAAGTCGTGTAGGGATTTTTGAGGAGATATTCGCAGATATTGGAGATGAACAATCCATCGAACAAAGTCTCTCAACCTTCTCTAGTCACATGACTAATATCGTAGATATTCTGGGTAAGGTCAACCAAAACTCCCTCTTGCTACTTGATGAGCTTGGAGCAGGAACAGATCCCCAAGAAGGTGCAGCCCTTGCCATGTCTATCTTAGAAGACTTACGCCTGCGTCAGGTCAAGACCATGGCAACCACTCACTATCCTGAACTCAAGGCCTACGGGATTGAAACGGCCTATGTTCAGAATGCTAGTATGGAATTTGATACAGCTAGCCTGCGCCCAACCTATCGCTTTATGCAGGGAGTTCCAGGTCGAAGCAATGCCTTTGAAATTGCCAAACGTCTAGGCTTGTCAGATGTCATCGTAGGTGACGCTAGTAAGCAAATTGACCAAGACAACGATGTTAATCGTATCATTGAGCAATTGGAAGAGCAGACACTTGAAAGTCGAAAACGTCTTGAAAATATTCGCCAAGTCGAGCAAGAAAACCTCAAGATGAACCGTGCCCTTAAAAAACTTTATAACGAGCTCAACCGTGAAAAGGAAACTGAACTCAATAAGGCGCGAGAACAAGCTGCTGAGATTGTTGACTTAGCACTAGCTGAGAGTGATGATATACTTAAAAATCTTCACAGTAAATCTCAACTAAAACCACATGAGATTATTGAAGCCAAGGCTAAGCTCAAAAAATTAGCCCCTGAAAAAGTTGACCTTTCTAAAAACAAGGTCCTCCAAAAAGCTAAGAAGAAACGAGCTCCAAAAGTTGGAGACGATATCATCGTTTTAAGCTATGGTCAACGAGGTACCTTGACCAATCAACTCAAGGATGGACGTTGGGAAGCACAGGTTGGCTTGATTAAGATGACGCTCGAAGAAAAAGAGTTTGACTTGGTACAAGCTCAGCAAGAAGCACCAGTCAAGAAAAAACAAGTCAACGTCGTCAAACGTGCTGCTGGCAAAGGTCCACAAGCTCGACTAGACCTTCGTGGCAAACGCTACGAGGAAGCTATGGAAGCCTTGGATGCCTTTATAGACCAAGCCCTACTCAACAATATGGCCCAAGTTGATATCATTCATGGTATCGGTACAGGGGTCATCCGTGAAGGGGTAACCAAATACCTGCAAAGAAACAAGCAAGTCAAGAGCTTTGGTTATGCACCACAAAATGCAGGCGGATCTGGCGCAACCATTGTAACCTTTAAGGGATAAAGCAAAAATAATGAAAATTTGATCCTAGATAAACTACCTCTACCTGCAAGATAATCTGTTACAGCCTTTTCTTTTAACTCTGAACTATATTTCTTCCAGCTATGACGCTCCTTGAGCCCTTCTACACCATCTGTTTGATACTTACGAATCCAATTTCTGATTGTGTCACCATTTACTCCAAATGCTTTGGTCAAAATAGATATTGACTTCCCTTGTTCAAGGTAAAGATGAACAACTTCTAACTTCTCCTCCACTGATTTCGGACCTCTTTTTGCCATACGAAAACTCCCCCTGTAGTTTCTAGTGAAATTTTGTTTTTTCACTGTCCACTATAAGGGGAGTATATCAAACTTTAGTAGTAAGCAAAAGGGGGGCAAAAATATTATAGTCAATTGAAATAAGAACAAGACTATATCGTGCCACTTTCAAGTGGTGTAGTTATAGGTGTAGGAGTCTTGGCTTGTGTAGGGATTGGTTTTCTCTTTCCTGAAGCTAACAAGTAAGAAGAATAATACAAAAAATCTCGAGATTTTCTCGAGACTTTTTCTTTATTGACCTGCGTAATATTTTTGAATTCCCTTAACGATACCTGCAACCAATCTGTTTTGGTAGGCGTCACTGCGGACTTGTTGATTCTCATTGAAATTGTCAATATATCCCAATTCCAATAGAACAGCTGGTTTATTAGTTTCTCGAAGGACAGCAAAACTACTTCGTAGACGACCTGCATCCTTAGCACCAGTTTCAGCTAACAGTGAAGAGTGAATATCTGCTGCAAGGCGATTACTTTCACTGATACGATCAGGATGATTATGCCAGTATGGATTGATCTTAGAAGGATAGCCAGTAGCTTCTTCATAAGAATAAGTCTGAATCCCAGCTTTATTTGAAGCTGGATTTCCAGTAGCATTGAAGTGAATACTAATAAAGATGTCTGAATCAGTCTTATTAACCATTCTTGAGCGTTCGGTGACAAAGTCTACAAAGACATCGCTATCTCTTGAAGTTAGAACAGTGTAACCAAGGGCTTCAAGTTCCTTGCGTAGTTTTCGGTAAACTTGCATGTTCAGTTCTTTTTCGGTGATGTTATAATAAGATGCTCCAGGATCTTTACCACCATGGCCTGGATCTAGGAAGATGATATTGTTATATTTCCCCTTTTCAAACCCGTGGCTTGCAGAAGCTTCTCCAAGCCATTTTCCATCACTTTGAAATTGCTGGTTTTTCCCATCAATTTTATAGGTACCTGTAACATAGACTCCATTTTCATCTACATAGTAGCGAGCTTTATAGTAACTATCGTCAATCCATTCGCTCTTAGCCATGTAGCCACCTGCCTTGAGGTAGTAGGAGCCAATCCATTGACGCGCTGCATAAGTACCACCAGATTTCAAGTAGAACCAACTATCATAGTTTTTATCGAAAATCCATTCTTTTTCAGCCATAGCACCGCTAGCTTTTAGGTAGTAGCTACCTTGCCATTGGTTGTTTGCCATAGTGGCGTCTTTGTTAAAGTAGTACCAGGTACCACTAATTTTGTCCCACTTATTTTTGATTAATTTACCAGAAGCAGGGGCATAGTACCATTGCCCATCTTGCTTGACCCAAGAACTCTCAGCCATGGCACCACTATTAGTAAACAGATAGTCGTTAAAAATCGTGTTGCTGAGCATGACACCATCTTGATCAAAATAGTACCAGACACCACCGATTTTTTCCCATTTTTGTTGAGAAATTTTTCCATAAGCGTTAGCGTAATACCATTTGTCTTGGAGTTTACTCCAACCAGAATCAACCATAGCCCCGCTACTAGTCAGAATGTACCCATCATAGATCGTATCGCTCAACATGATTCCATCTTTGTTGAAGTAGTACCATTTCCCCTGAATTTTTTTCCAGTTAAGAACAGGGGCATTGTTTTCATAGAAACGCCAGTTGTTTTCCTCTAATACCCAACCTTCTTTTTGGACTTCAGGAGCCTTGTCTTCTTCTTTCTTAGCTGGATTTGTCGTTTGATTGGCATTTGCTTCAGTTGAAGGTTCAGTTTCCTTGGCTGGAAGACTGTTTTTCTCCACTTTATCAGTAGAAGTTTCACTGTGTGTTGTTTCTACTGGGGTAGACTGTGCTTGGTTTTCCTCAGCATAGCTAAGGTTGGTGGTTAGACCAAATACTGAAAGCGTAATGGCACTTGTGAACTGCACCCCAAAAGTTAGACAGAAAAAATCTAACTTTTGGGGTGTTTTGTTATGAAATTAACTTATGATGATAAAGTTCAAATCTATGAACTTAGAAAACAAGGATATAGCTTAGAGAAGCTT
>NZ_JASGZS010000040.1:0-12366 GCF_047465525.1 Streptococcus infantis
ATCATTTTTATAAGCTCGAATCGTATGTGAACTCAAACGTTTATGAGTTTTGCAATAATCTAAGTAAGTAGAAATAAGTTTATAATCCATGAAAATCTCCTTCATCAATAATCATGCTATTATAAACCTATTTGGGTGCTTTGTATAGTGATAATAAATAGTTATCGGTAGGAGAGTTACAGTGAATACTAAAGTAGATTTAGTTGAAATAGAAAAGTTTTATAATGAACATGAAGTTATCTGGTATAACAATTGGTATAGATATACGAATAAGTCAATTGATTTATTTTTAAAGAAAAACTGTACTTTTACTAATGATGAAATTATTCTGAATGCCGGATCTGGGGGGGAATACATACGGTTTATCAGGATACACAATCCATATGGATATTGCTGAAAAAACATTAAGTGCAGTCTCTAACAAAATTATTGGGAATGTAGAGAACATTCCTGTTAACGATAAGTACTTTGACCATATTATCTGTGTAGGTTCGGTGATAAATTATTGTGATGCCAGCAAAGTGATTAGTGAATTTGAGCGTGTGTTAAAAGTTGATGGTACTTTATATTTAGAATTTGAACCTAGCAATAGTTTCGAGTATTTTGGAAGTAATAAATATAAAAAATCCGTCTCTATAATTGAAACGGATTACTTAAAGACTAGACATCGTAATTGGATTTTTTCTATAAAATATATTGAAAATTTATTGAAATCACAAGGATTTCAAATTAATAAAAAACAGCAATTTCATATAATAAGTTCTATCATTCTGAGAATAACAAATAACTACGATTTTGCAGCAAAGTTCACTAGACTAGATAAGATTTTTAAATTTTTTCCAGGAATCCGGAACTGTTCTAGTAATATAATTTTGAAATGTACTAAAATTCACTAGACAGTATCTTTTTTTAGTAAGAACGGGAGTATGCTAACGATTATGCTAGAAATTCCACCAATTATTGGGGTAAAGCTTGTAGTTGTATCAATTCCAAAATAATTAAATACTTTATAATATATAATGATAACAATTGGAAAGACGAATATTGATATAAACATAGATGTTAAACTATGGTTTAGTTTCTTTTTAGGTGCAGGTAGCTTTTCAACGCTACCTGCACTTTTGATTTTATCTTTATGAACTTCAATAAACTGCAATGGTTCAGGCAACTCTTCAAGTTTATTTTGAATACTAGCAAAAGTATTTTGGATTTGCTTATTGTATTGAAGTCTTTCACTTTCACTAAAAAACGGTGTATACCAATTTATATAGTATTCAAAATATAAAGATTGGATAATTCTAATATAAGTCTCTTTGGGAATCGTCTTTATGTTAGTATTTGAATTAATCATTAATTTAGCTTCGAAGCTGCTGAACTCATTATTAATCCCTAAAGGTGGTGTATGGTAATCAGCATCTATAGTGAAAAAATTCTCTATTGATAGAATAGTTTTAAATATTTTACTCTCATCGTCAACTTCAACTCCGTTATTCTTATTACTGATTTCACAAATGAAATATGTGACCTCTAATAAGCTTGATATAAACATTCTAAGTTCATTTAAATAGCTAAGGTAAGTATTATTTTTTCTGTATGCATCTTCAACAGCTATATACTCAATTACGACTGTTTTAGTGGACTTTAAGTATGTACACATTGCTAAGCCAATATTTGTATCATTTAGGAAGAGAGAAAAAAAGTAGCTCTCAAATTCTACAGTTTTATTATCTAACCAATATGTTAGCTCATTTGTGTTTGTTCTAATGTCTGAAGGAGTAACTCTTGAATAAATCTTAACAGAATCAATATAGTCAATATCGGATGATGACTCAATTAACTTAATTTTGTAATTATTTTCAAGATATTGATTGCTCATTTTTCATTCTCCTACCGATAACTATTTATTATCATTAGTATACCATAAATTCATCTTTAGTAGATTGATTTGTATAATGATTTTTTTAGTTAAATTTAAATAGCAAACTATGATATTGGTCAACGAGAGCTTAAAACACGATTTTTAAATTATATCTAATACTTTTGATTTAATTACAAACTTGAAACAATGGGGTATTAGTATAGGTTGAAGGAAATAAGTACAAATTTATTAGAAAATCAAGATTTCATAGAATTAGCACGAAAAATTTCAATTTTAGAATTGTATTCTCTAATGATTTTGAATCGGTCTTTTTTATTATATGGCTTTCAGTTCGTCTCACTCCGCTAGGTGCGAGATGAAAAAAACACCCACTATGTGGGTGCGTATAGATGGTTATATCCAAAAACTCCAAACGCGATAAAATAAGGGTGTTCAAGCTTAAGTATAGACGAAAAGTCATCTATAATCAATATCGAAGTAGTTTATGAGAGATATTTCATCGCTTGTGTAGTTATAAAGGAATTGAAATTATCGATGGTCACTTAATGCCAGACCATGTACATATGTTAGTAAGTATTTCTAGTTTCATCGGTTATTTAAAAGGTAAAAGAGCACTCATGATGTTTGATAAACAAGTACAAGTTTGGGAATCGGTATTTTGGGGCAGAAGGTTATTACTTAAGCACAAGTAGTGCTTAATGAAGCCACAATTAAGAAATGTATTCAAGATGAGAGAAATTATCCAGTGGATGATTTCTTCACAAGTATGAAAATTTGGGAACGAGTAAAGCATGATATAGTACTAGATAAATGAATATGAGGATCCCTTTAGGGATAGTGATAAGTAGTACTAAAGCCTCTTTAAGAGGTAAGTAATGAGTCAAGAGCAATGAGCTTTGAACAAAGTGAAAGGCAGCGTTTTTAGGCGCTGACTGGTAATTTATCTTATAGCCCTAGTACCAACCACCCGTTAGACGGGTGGTTATGATTAGAAGAGGCCTTTGACCTTATTTACAAGACCGTTAAGTCCTTCTGAGCCTGAAACCAAAGCTTGTGCTTGGTTAAGATACTCACCGAGTTGGTCCTTATTTTCTTCGACAAAGGTTTTTGCGGCAGCCAAATCTTTTTTCTCGATTAGCTCTTTTACTTGATTAAACAAACCTAATGGGTTCATGATGTCCCTCCTTTTCTACACTTCTATTCAATCATTTTTGTTCAAAACTTGCAAGAAACTTGATCCTTCAAATCAAGTTCATGGATGTCAAATGCTGTAAATTTTGATATAATTTTTAATGATGAATTTTAGAAATGATCGGTATGTTGTCGTGGATTTAGAAGCGACCAGTACCGGAAGCAAGGCAAAAATTATCCAAGTAGGAATCGTGGTCATTGAAAATGGCGAGATTGTTGACCAATATGCCACGGATGTCAATCCCCACGAACCTTTGGATTCTCATATCAAAGAATTAACGGGCTTGACCGACCAGCGACTAGCAGAGGCACCAGAGTTTTCTCAGGTGGCTGGAAAAATTTTTGACTTGGTCAAGGACGGTGTTTTTGTTGCGCACAATGTTCAGTTCGATGCCAATTTGTTGGCAGAATTTCTCTTTTTTGAGGGCTATGAATTGCGCACTCCCCGTATCGATACAGTCGAGTTGGCTCAGGTGTTTTATCCTCAGCTGGAAAAATATAACCTGGGGATTCTCTGTCAAGAGTTGGGTATTTCACTAGAAAAAGCCCATACTGCCCTATCAGATGCCCAAGCAACAGCAGAACTCTTTCTCTGTATGCGACAAAAAATGTTTCAACTGCCAAAAGGCTTATTGGAGCGCTTGTTAAGTTTGTCAGATGGTTTATTATATGAGTCTTATCTGGTCATTGAGGAAGTTTATCAGAAGCAGTCCATCCTAGTTGAACATGACTTAGTTGAGGTGCAGGGTCTGTTTTTGAAAAAGGAAAAACCAGCCCTTTCTCCACGCAAACTCTCAAAAGATTTCCAAACCAATATTGCCTTGTTGGATTTGGAAGATAGAGCCCCGCAAGCTAGCTTTGCTCAAAAGGTTCAAGATTTTCTACAGAATGAGAAAATTGCCTTTGTGCAAGCTCAGACTGGAATTGGAAAAACCTACGGCTATTTGTTGCCGGCTTTAGCGTTGGAAAACGAAAAAGGAATCCTCATCAGTGTTCCTACTAAAGTTCTACAAAATCAAGTCATGCAAGAAGAGGCTCGTAGATTGGAAGAGGTCTTTCACCTTTCGATTCATAGTCTCAAAGGACCACAAAATTACTTAAAACTAGATGCCTTTCACGCAGCGCTAGAGGAAGAAGAGTCCAATCGCTTGTACACACGTTTCAAGATGCAACTTCTAGTTTGGTTGACTGAAACAGAAACGGGGGATCTAGATGAGATTGGCCAGCTTTACCGTTACCAGCAATTTTTGACAAACTTGGTGCATGATGGTAATCTTCCCAAAGCTTCTCTCTTTTGGTTGGAGGATTTTTGGAGACGGGGGCAGAAAAAAGCTCGCTCTTGCCAGCTACTTGTGACCAATCATGCTTATCTCGTTACCCGACTTGAGGACGATCCCAGTCTACTAGAGGGCCGTCTCTTGATCTTGGATGAGGCCCAGAAGATCTTATTAACCTTGGAAAATCTTTCGCAGAAGAGTTTCGTTTTAAACGACATAGTAGACCAGCTAGATCAAGCCTTAGTTCGAGAAAAAGGAACTCTTCAGAGACGCTTGATGGAGAGTATTCGCTTTGAGTTTTGTCACTTGATGGATCAGTTCCTATCTGGTAAGCGTAGAATGTGCCCTGCGACAACCATGGCACAACTCCAACAGGATTTCTCTGAGCTAGACGTTCAAGGTTTCCAGGACTATCAGCGATTTTTCTGCACTAATGGAGAATTTTGGCTATCAGCCTCAGACTTGTCTAGCAAGAAGGTTGTCATTTCTTCCAGTTGCAATCAACGTCTGCTCTTTTCACAGATTTTTCCAGAGACTTGTCAGCTATTAGCTGTCTCTGCGACCTTGGAAATTAGTAGCAGAGTATCTTTACCAGAACTAATGGGATTCCCGCATGCAGCTTTTGACAAATTAGATGAGAATTTTCAAGAAAATCAAGAAATTTTGGTTGTTAAGGATTTTCCATTGGTGACAGAAACCTCTCAAGAAGACTATGCTCAGGCTCTTGTAGAAGTGCTGGAAGATTTGTCTTATCTTGAAGAACCCATGCTCGTGTTATTCACTTCAAAAGACCTTTTGTTGAAGGTATCAGACTCTCTATCTCTGACTCATCTAGCTCAGTATAAGAACGGAGATCCTGCTCAACTCAAGAAACGATTTGAAAGAGGGGACTCTCAACTCTTACTAGGGACAGGAAGTTTTTGGGAGGGAGTTGATTTTGCGACTCATCCTCGAGTGATTGAAGTGGTGACACGCTTGCCCTTCCAAAATCCAGAAGATCCCTTTACGAAAAAAATGAATCAGGAACTGCGTCTTGAAGGGAAAAATCCTTTCTACGACTATCAACTGCCGATGGCTATTATTCGCCTAAAACAAGCGATTGGTAGAACCATGCGTCGTCTTGGACAGCGTTCCTCTGTCCTTATCTTGGATAGCCGAATGACAAGCAAACGATATGGAAAGCAGATTAGCAAGGCTTTGTCACAGACTAGTCGAGTGAGAGAAGTTGGCAAAGAGCAAGTATTCTCAAAAGTTCAAGAATTTTTACACAAACAATGAAATAAACATCTGAAAGAATGAAGGAGACCTTTATGAAACGTTCTCTCGACTCTCGGGTCGATTATAGTTTGATTTTACCAGTATTCTGTTTGCTAGTGATTGGAGTGGTGGCTATTTACATTGCTGTCAGCCATGACTATCCACATAATATTTGGCCTATTCTCGGTCAGCAACTAGCTTGGATCGTATTGGGAATTTTTATCAGCTTTGTAGTCATGTTCTTTAATACAAAATTTTTATGGCAGGCGACTCCCTATCTTTATGCCCTAGGTCTAGTCCTCATGGTCTTACCCTTGGTTTTCTATAACCCTAGTTTGGTCGCAGCAACGGGAGCAAAAAACTGGGTATCAATCGGTGGAGTGACGCTTTTCCAACCTTCCGAATTCATGAAAATTTCCTATATTTTGATCTTGGCTCGGGTCATTGTTCAATTCACACAGAAACACAAGGAAAGTGAACGAACGATTCCTTTAGACTTCCTCTTGATACTGTGGATGATTATCTTCACGCTACCAGTTTTAGGTTTACTGGCCCTGCAGAGTGACTTAGGAACAGCCTTGGTCTTTGTCGCAATCTTTGCGGGACTGGTCTTGCTTTCTGGGGTATCATGGAAAATCATCATTCCAATTTTTGTAACAGCTGTATCGGGAATTGCAGGATTTTTAGCAATTTTCATCACAAAAGATGGGCGTGCTTTCATACATCAAATCGGGATGCCAACCTATCAGATCAACCGTATCCTTGCTTGGCTCAATCCCTTTGATTATGCACAAACGACCACCTATCAACAAGCGCAAGGGCAAATCGCCATCGGTAGTGGAGGCTTGTTTGGTCAAGGCTTTAATGTATCCAATCTCCTCATTCCCGTTCGTGAGAGTGATATGATTTTTACAGTCATTGCAGAAGATTTTGGTTTTATCGGCTCTGTCCTCGTAATTACACTTTATCTTCTACTTATCTATCGAATGCTAAAAATCACTCTCAAGTCCAATAATCAATTTTATACCTACATTTCAACTGGCTTCATTATGATGCTCTTGTTCCATATCTTTGAAAATATCGGTGCGGTGACAGGTCTGCTGCCACTGACAGGGATTCCTCTGCCATTTATTTCCCAAGGGGGCTCAGCCATTATCAGTAATCTAATTGGTGTTGGTTTGCTTCTATCGATGAGTTATCAAACGCATCTAGCCGAAGAAAAGAGCGGTAAGACAAGATTTAAACGGAAGAAAGTTGTTTTGAAAAAAGTTAAATAAGGAGTAAATCATGGCTAAAGTAGCAGTTATCTTAGCAGATGGCTTTGAAGAAATCGAAGCCCTAACAGTTGTGGACGTATTACGTCGTGCCAATATTACTTGTCATATGGTTGGTTTTGAAGCCCAAGTGACGGGATCACATGCCATTCAAGTACAAGCTGATCGTGTGTTTGATGGTGATTTATCTGACTACGACTTGATTGTCTTACCAGGGGGTATGCCAGGATCAGCAAATTTACGCGATCATGAACTTTTGATTGCTGAACTTCAAAAATTTGAGCAAGTTGGTAAAAAAGTAGCAGCCATTTGTGCAGCACCAATTGTACTGAATCGAGCTGGTCTCCTCAAGGATAAAGAGTTCACCTGCTATGATGGTGTCCAAGAGCAAATTGCTGATGGTCACTATCGCAAGGAAACAGTAGTTGTTGATGGTCAGCTGACTACTAGTCGCGGGCCAGCAACTGCCCTTGCCTTTGCTTATAACTTAGTGGAACAACTTGGTGGAGATGCAGATGCTTTGAGAGAAGCCATGCTCTATCGTGATGTGTTTGGATTAGATTAACTAAAACGAGAGGAATCTATCAATTAGGGGATTCTTCTCGTTTTTTACTGTTAAAATAGAAGGAAATCGTCGCTTTTTTGATAAAAAAATGCTATAATGAAGGGTATGAAATATCACGATTACATCTGGGATTTAGGTGGGACTTTACTTGATAATTATGAGACTTCGACCGCTGCTTTTGTGGAAACATTAGCTCAATTTGGAATCGAAGAAGAACATGATAAAGTTTACAATGCCTTGAAAGTGTCAACTGCTTTTGCGATTGACCAATTTGCCCCAACAATAGAGCATTTTTTAGAAAAATATCAGGAAAATGAAGCGCGAGAGCTTGAACATCCTGCCTTGTTTGAGGGAGTACCTGCTTTATTGGAGGAAATCTCAGACCAGGGAGGACGGAACTTTTTAGTTTCGCATCGCAATGACCAAGTTTTGGAAATCCTTGAAAAGACTGGAATTGCTGACTATTTTACAGAAGTAGTAACAGCTAGCTCTGGCTTTAAGAGAAAACCAAATCCAGAGTCTATGATCTATTTGCGAGATAAGTACAAGATAAGCTCTGGCATCGTTATTGGTGATCGTCCTATCGATATTGAAGCTGGACAAGCGGCTGGCTTAGCGACGCATCTCTTTGAAAATATCGTGACATTGAGACAAGTATTAGAAATGTAAGAAAAAGGGAAAAAATGACAGAAGAAATCAAAAACCAACAGGCACAGGACTATGATGCCAGTCAGATTCAAGTTTTGGAAGGTCTGGAAGCCGTTCGTATGCGTCCTGGAATGTATATCGGGTCGACTTCAAAAGAAGGCCTACACCACCTAGTCTGGGAAATCGTTGATAACTCTATCGATGAGGCCTTGGCGGGATTTGCTAGTCATATTCAGGTTTTTATTGAGCCAGATGACTCTATCACGGTTGTTGATGATGGACGTGGTATCCCTGTTGATATTCAAGAAAAGACAGGCCGTCCTGCCGTTGAAACTGTCTTTACTGTTCTTCACGCTGGAGGTAAATTTGGCGGTGGCGGATACAAGGTTTCAGGTGGACTCCACGGTGTAGGTTCATCCGTTGTAAATGCCCTCTCAACTCAGTTGGATGTTCGTGTTCACAAAAATGGAAAAATCCATTACCAAGAATACCGTCGTGGACATGTTGTTGCTGACCTTGAGGTGATTGGAGATACAGATAAAACAGGTACAACAGTACACTTTATTCCAGACCCAGAGATTTTTACAGAAACAACAACTTTTGATTTTGATAAATTAAACAAGCGGATTCAGGAGCTAGCCTTTTTGAACCGTGGCCTTCAAATCTCCATCACTGACAAACGTGAGGGACTTGAACAAACAAAACACTACCACTACGAAGGTGGGATTGCGAGCTATGTTGAGTATATCAATGAAAACAAGGATGTCATCTTTGATACGCCAATCTACACTGATGGAGAAATGGATGATATCACAGTTGAAGTAGCCATGCAGTACACAACCGGTTACCATGAAAATGTCATGAGTTTCGCCAATAACATTCATACACATGAGGGTGGAACACATGAACAAGGTTTCCGTACAGCCCTAACCCGTGTCATTAACGACTACGCTCGTAAAAACAAACTCCTCAAAGACAATGAAGATAATCTAACAGGTGAGGATGTCCGTGAAGGATTGACTGCCGTTATCTCTGTGAAGCATCCAAATCCGCAGTTTGAAGGACAAACGAAAACTAAACTTGGAAATAGTGAAGTTGTCAAGATTACTAACCGCCTATTTAGTGAAGCATTTTCAGACTTCCTAATGGAAAATCCACAGATTGCTAAGCGGATTGTTGAAAAAGGGATTTTGGCAGCTAAGGCGCGTGTAGCAGCCAAGCGTGCGCGTGAGGTTACTCGTAAGAAATCTGGTCTAGAGATTTCAAACCTTCCAGGGAAATTAGCAGATTGTTCCTCAAACAATCCAGCTGAAACTGAACTTTTCATCGTCGAAGGAGATTCAGCGGGAGGTTCTGCAAAGTCTGGTCGTGACCGTGAATTCCAAGCGATTTTACCGATTCGCGGTAAAATCCTCAACGTTGAAAAGGCCAGCATGGATAAAATCCTTGCCAATGAAGAAATCCGTAGCCTTTTCACAGCTATGGGAACAGGCTTTGGTGCTGAATTTGATGTTAGCAAGGCCCGTTACCAAAAACTCGTTATCATGACGGATGCCGATGTCGATGGAGCTCACATCCGTACCCTCTTGTTAACCTTGATTTATCGTTATATGAAACCCGTTTTAGAAGCAGGTTATGTTTATATCGCTCAACCACCAATTTACGGTGTTAAGGTCGGCAGTGAAATTAAAGAATACATCCAACCTGGAGCAGATCAAGAAATCCGTCTACAGGAAGCCTTGGTTCGCTATAGTGAAGGACGTTCAAAACCAACTATTCAGCGTTATAAAGGTCTTGGAGAAATGGATGACCATCAACTTTGGGAAACAACTATGAACCCAGAACATCGTCTCATGGCGCGTGTATCAGTTGATGATGCTGCAGAAGCAGATAAAATCTTTGATATGCTCATGGGTGACCGTGTAGAACCACGTCGAGAATTTATTGAAGAAAATGCTGTTTACAGTACGCTTGACGTTTAAAAAAATTTGGAAATAGTTCCCATGGTTTGAAAAATATGATATAATCATTACAATTGTTTCAAGTATAAAAAGGAGTTTGATATGTCTGATAATCTGTTGATTATTATTATGATTGTAATCGCGACTCTTCTGATCATTGCTTATGTTGTAGCGATTTTGTTACGCAAACGAAATGAAAAGAGGCTCGCAGTACTAGAAGGAAGAAAGGAAGAGTTGTATAACCTTCCAGTTAACGATGAAGTTGAAGCTGTTAAGAATATGCATCTGATTGGTCAAAGTCAGATTGCATTTAGAGAGTGGAATCAAAAATGGGTAGACCTATCACTCAACTCATTTGCGGATATTGAGAATAATCTGTTTGAAGCAGAAGGCTACAATAATTCATTTCGCTTTTTGAAAGCTCAACACAAAATTGATCAAATTGAAAGCCAAATTACCCTTATCGAAGAAGATATTGCTTCCATTCGAAATGCTTTGGCAGATCTAGAAAAACAAGAATCCAAAAATAGTGGTCGTGTCTTGCATGCTTTAGATTTATTTGAAAGCCTGCAGAAAACAGTTGCAGAAGATTCTGAGAAATATGGTCAAGCACTTCCTGAAATTGAAAAACAATTGGAGAACATCCAATCAGAATTTTCTCAATTTGTGACGCTAAACTCTTCAGGAGATCCAGTTGAAGCAGCAGGAATTTTAGATAATGCTGAAAACCATATTCTCGCTTTAACACATATCGTAGAGAGAATTCCAGCAATTGTTACTAAACTAACGACTGAACTCCCTGATCAACTTGAAGATCTAGAGGCTGGCTATCGTAAGTTGCTTGATGCCAACTATCACTTTGTAGAAACTGACATTGAATCTCGTTTGCAGTTATTGTATGAAGCATTGAAGACCAACCAAGAAAATATCAAAAAATTGGAATTGGACAATGCTGAATATGAAAATACTCAGATTCAAGAAGAAATCAATGCTCTTTATGATATCTTCACGAGAGAAATTGCTGCACATAAGGTTGTTGAGAACTTGTTAGCAACACTTCCAACCTATCTTGACCACTTAAAAGACAACAATCAGGTATTGGTGAAAGATATTGAACGCTTGAGCAAAACTTACTTGATGTCTGAGAGTGATGTAAATCACGTTCGTCGTCTTCAAGCAGACCTAGATTCTTTAGATATCACCATCAGCGATATGACCTCAGAACAAGAGGAATATTCTGAACCCTACTCTGTATTAGAGGAACGTTTAGAAAATATTCAAGCTGCATTGAAGGAAATTGAAGATGATCAAGTTTCGGTTAGTGAACGACTAGTGCAGATTGAAAAAGACGATGTCAATGCTCGTCAAAAGGCAAATGTCTACGTTAATCGACTCCACACCATTAAGCGTTACATGGAAAAGAGAAATCTTCCAGGAATTCCACAGAACTTCTTGAAATTGTTCTTTGCTGCTAGCCATAGTACTGAGGATTTGATGGCAGAGTTGGAACAGTCACAAGTCAACATTGAGTCTGTTAATCGTATCCTAGAAATTGCATCACATGATATGGAAGTTTTGGAAACAGAAACTTACAGTATTGTGCAATATGCAACCTTGACAGAGCAATTGCTTCAATATTCTAACCGCTACAGATCATTTGATGAAGGGATTCAACAAGCCTTCCATGAATCTTTAGAAATCTTTGAAAATGCCTTTGATTATCAAGCATCTTTCGAAAAGATTTCCCAAGCTTTGGAAGTAGCTGAACCAGGAGTAACAAATCGCTTTGTTTCTTCATATGAAAAAACAAGAGAAATCATTCGATTTTAATTAAGAAAAGGCGGTGGGAAAGAAATCGGTAGACAAAGTCTCGATTTCGTAGTCCCAGCCCCGCGAAGATGATTAGGAGTTTTTGGAGTCTAAAAGACGAACAAAAAGTCCAATCGGCTACCGCGTCAAAGTTTGATTGCAAATAAAAAGTGAGGTAGGGATCTTGTACTGACCCCAAAAAGTTAGACAATTAATTTATTCAAAGGATTTAGTTCTGTATTGCACAGGACTGAGTCCTTTTAGTTTTACCTTAATTCGTTTGTTGTTGTAATAATCAATATAGTTTACAATAGCTTGTTCCAATTGATTAAGTGATTTAAACGTCTTCTCGTAACCATAAAACATTTCCGCTTTCAAAATGCCAAAGAAAGATTCCATCATGCCGTTGTCTGGGCTGTTACCTTTACGTGACATAGATGGCTGAATTCCCTTACTCTCTAAAAACCTGTGATAAAAATCGTGTTGATATTGCCATCCTTGATCA
>NZ_JASGZS010000041.1:0-11338 GCF_047465525.1 Streptococcus infantis
ATCATTTTTATAAGCTCGAATCGTATGTGAACTCAAACGTTTATGAGTTTTGCAATAATCTAAGTAAGTAGAAATAAGTTTATAATCCATGAAAATCTCCTTCATCAATAATCATGCTATTATAAACTTATTTGGGTGCTTTGTATAGTGATAATAAATAGTTATCGATAGGAGAATATTTATGTACTATGGACGCAACAATGAAATAGAACAGCTAAAACACCATTTTAAGTATTCTAGCAATGATAAAAATAGTTTATTCATTATAAATGGTTTTAGTGGCAGTGGCAAGACTGAATTAGTTAAAGAAGTTAGCCAACAAATATATAGAAATAATAAAGAAATTTTTATTTTATATGTTGATGTTGCAAATGATGGATTTGAAAGTAATAAATTTTTTGAAAATTTATTAAAAGGAGCTTATATAGCTACTCAATTCAGGAGAAATCTTTGTTTATCTATACCACATAAATATTCGTTCTCAAATTATTTAAGAAAACAAAAACTAACCAACTTAACATTGAAGCATAGTTTTAAACTTATCAAATCACTAATTTCATTAAACGTTCCGTATAAGAAAATTATTGACTATCCTTGGGAGGAAGTTATTTCTGAAATAAAAGAAGAAATTTTCGAAAGTGATCTATATTTACGTTACTTCTATAATATTTCAAAAAAAGTCAGAGTTAACATAATTATTGATAATTATCAATTTTTACCTGATAATATAAAAATAAAATTTGAAGATGATTTCAACACACTTCAAAAAGGAATTTCTTTGACCATAATACATCGAACTGATGAAGGTGTCAGTTTAGTTGATAAATTAGATACATTAGATAATTATACTTCTAATGTATTAAATTTATCTTATCTGACAGAAGAAGAGTGTAAATTATTAATAAATAATCAGATTGATTTTCTAGATAATACCATGTTAAATCAAATTTGGCAGTTAACTAAAGGAAATTATAAAGAAATTGAATTAATTATTAATAAACTGGCAGACAACCCTAATTCAGAACTACTTAGTATTTCTGACATTTATAATAAACTTTCAGACACTCAAAAAAATATTCTGATTATATCATCAATTTTTCCAGCTGGAATGAGTAAAGAAATAGTTTTTAACTACATAAAATCTATTATAGAGGACACAACTGAAGTATCGAATTCGTTAAATGCTCTTATTAATGCAGGCTTTGTATACATTAATGGAGATACAAATGATAAGATAAAAATATCACATGAATCAATTGTTAATAGTATATTAAATCAAACTACTGATTCTGATCTTAAATTAGTCACAGAGAATCTTAAAATATATTTAGAACAGACTATCTTATCCATAGGAATAGGTGGTGAATTAGCTTACTTAATTCACTGCTTAATACATATCAGTAGTCTTGAAGAGTTAAGACAAAATATAGAATACATTAAAAAATTACTCGAAATAGAGTATAGAAAAAATTCTTATTTTTATATCGTATCTTTGAGTAAAAAGATATTTAATTTAATAGAATTATTACCAGAGAAATATATACATTATATTTTGAATTCACATCAATGGACTTCAAATTTTAATGATGGTTTAACAATTCTTAGAAATCTTAAAGTTGAGTATTATTCGGGAAATATAAATTTATATTATCCTAGATTTTTAATTCAACTATATGAATTTAATGAAGCGTTAAATTTACTAGAAAAATTAGAAAACAACTCAGGAAATTTGCTCTATAAATTAAACGCTTATGGACATCTAGGTAAAGATAAAGAAGCAATAAAACTTCTTAATGAAACTCTTAATGCAGTAGAAAAAGATGATTTTTATTATATTATTTTACGAAATTCTGCCCATTATTTTCCAATTGAACAAGCTACTAAAAATCTCAAATTAGCATTAGAGTATTTTCAAGTGAATGAGCAGTATATTCCTGTTGCAACTGTATATAATAATTTAGGAGTCATTTATACATGGAATAGAGAATATGATTTAGCTTTAGAAAATCTCAACAAAGCAGAAAAAATACTAAAAAAATATGATTCAAATGAAATTTTTGAATCATATTGTAATAAATCAGTTTTATTTCTAATGAAGAAAGATTATCAACAATCTCTAGAATATATCAATAAATCACTTCAAATGTGTCCTAAATCTTTAACTTTAGATGTTCGTATGCTTAAACTAAATAAATTAGTTGTTGAATTAGTGTCTGAAAATATTTCTCTTATAGATTTTCAGAATTCTTTAAGATACTTTGAGTCAGAAATTCCACTAATAGATGATCCTTGGTATAAATTTCAAGTTGTATACAATCTAAAACAAATTAGTGATATTCCTTCTGTTTATGATCAATCATATATTGAAAATTATAAGGATGGATTAACTAAATACTATATACTAATTCCATATAAAAATTATAATTTTTGTCTGGGTCTATCTCCTAATTGGAGATATTAATCTGTTTGTGATATTTGCTAATGAGTTCAGAGTGTATAGAGTAGTTGAATTGTTTATATTTTAGTAAATTAGCTACTAGTTCAGCTAATTTCTGTATATCAGGCTCTGTGTATCCTAGATTTGTAATACCAACTGTTCCTAACCTAATTCCTGAAGTAGTCATTGGACCATATTTATCATTCGGAATTTGATTACGATTAACCAATATTCTATGCTCGAAAAGTAACTCCTCTGCTTCTTTACCATTAAAGTTTAGATTTGATAAGTTGATTAAAACAACATGAGTTTTTGACTGTTTATAGATGACATCGATTCCATAGCTAGTTAAGCAATCTATTAACAGTTGAGTATTTTTAAGGACTTCTTTAGCATAACTTTGAATATCTATTGACAATAATTTAATTAAACATATACATTTAGCAAATAATGCAGATTGTGTCGGACCCCCTTGGGTTCTAGGAAAAATAGAATAACTTATTTCTCTTTCAAAAGAGCTACGATAAACTAGCACACCTCCTTGAGGTCCACGTAAACACTTATCCATTGTAAAAGTAGCAAAATCTACAAAAGGGAAAATTGCTTGATGAATATCTGCCATAATATACAAGACACTATGGCAGATATCTGCCAATATGAGAGTGTCAGGACTAGTTTCTTTAACCGTCTTATAAATTTTTTTATAATTAAACTCATTTCCATACGATGAAGCACCGACAACAAGTAATTTGGGTTTATATAGCTCTAATAATTCCCTTAGTTCAATAAAATCTACTTTTAAATTATTATCTAAATGATAATATATAACCTTACCTCTACCTGTGTAAGTGTGTGAAATATGCCCCCCGTCTTTTGGTGATAATGATAGAATAAAATCATCTCTTTCTAAAACTCCATTATAAACAATTTGATTAGCCTGAGTTCCAGAATTTGGTTGTAAACTAACTCGATAATCTTTGGACCTTATATTAAAGAGTTTGCAACACAATTCCTCAGCATATACTTCAATATCATCTAATGAAGTACAATGAGGAAAATAACGTTTTTCAACAACGCCTTCAGTTGGAAGTGTAGAAAGTGGAAAGCTTTGTATTTTTAATACTTCGCTGAATGGATAGCTAATACAAGCAGCAAGATTTATGATACTATTTTGATCTTGATTATATGATTCAAGAATTTTATTCAATCTCTGATAAATTTTTCCTTCAAACTTATTAGTTATATACACTTATTTCTCCTATCGATAACTATTTATTATCGTTAGTATACCATAAATTCATCTTTAGTAGATTGATTTGTATAATGATTTTTTTAGTTAAAATTAAATAGCAAACTATGATATTGATCAACGAGAGCTTAAAACACGATTTTTAAATCATATCTAATACTTTTGATTTAATTACAAACTTGAAACAATGGGGTATTTGTATAGGTTGAAGGAAATAAGTACAAATTTATTAGAAAATCAAGATTTCATAGAATTAGAACGAAAAATTTCAATTTTAGAATTGTATTCTCTAATGATTTTGAATCGGGCTTTTTTATTATATGACTCTCAGTTCGTCTCTCTCCGCTAGTGCGAGACGAAAAAAACACCCACTATGTGGGTGCGTATCGATGGTTATACCCAAAAACTCCAAACGAGATAAAATAAGGATGTTCAAGCCTAAGTATAGACGAGAAGTCATCTATAATCAATATCGAAGTAGTTTATGAGAGATATTAGTTATAAAGGAGTTGAAATTATCGATGGTCACTTAATGCTAGACTATGTAATTGTGTTAGTAAGTATTTCTAGTTTCATCGGTTATTTAAAAGGTAGAATAGCACTCATGATGTTTGATAAACACGCCAATCTCAAGTACAAGTTTGGGAATCGGTACTTTTGGGCAGAAGGTTATTTCTTAGGCACAAGTAGGGCTTAATGAAGCCACAATTAAGAAATGTATTCAAGGTGAGAGAAATTATCCAGTGGATGATTTCTTCACAAGTATGAAAATTTGGGAACGAGTAAAGCATGATATAGTACTAGATAAATGAATATGAGGATCCCTTTAGGGATAGTGATAAGTAATACTAAAGCCTCTTTAAGAGGCAAGTAACGAGTCAAGAGCAATGAGCTTTGAACAAAGAGTGAAAGGCAGCGTTTTTAGGCGCTGGCTGGTGATTTAGCTTATAGTCCTAATACCAACCACCCGTTTGACGGTGGTCATGATTTTTATAAGTTTGCTTGGTGGAGAGTAGTTTGTAAATAATTCTAAGAATCTTATGAGCACATGTAATAAACGTCTTCATCTTGTTTTTATTTGGGAAATTCGATTGTAAAAAGAAGAAAAAGCTGGATCCTTAGAATGTGCTGCAATCAATCTTGACATGGCAAAGCCTGTTTGATATATCGATTTCCTTGCGTGATGTGTGAGGATTTCTTTATGCCAGTACTTTCATAAGCTCCTGAGCAGAGTCCAGTTCATGATGCTAAATGTGCATCGGATGGAAAGGCTGCAACAGTTGATATGCTTGGTCTATCATAAATGAAGCGGAGATGAATACATGATTGATAAAACCCTGTGGGTCATTCTTCTTACAGTTGGTAGAATTTAAGTAGTTATATTTCTCTTGAGAATATGGTTTAACCTTTTGGGATAGAGTAGTACTAAATTTACGAAGAGAAATATTACTCATAAGGCTGAATAGTTGGTTAAGGAAGATCTTTTCAGTCTTATGAGTTACAGCGACAAAAAGACGTCTTGGTATTAATAGAAAATTGTAACCTGGATATTCACGATGATGAGCTGAGCAATTCCTACAGTGGCTTTACACAAGAGACTACTATAATAAAGAAATTTCAGAATTAAATCGTCACATGTGAGGGAGTGTGAACTAATCCGTTAGCTCTCTTAGGATAGTAAACACACTCCTAAACGTAGACGAACAACCTTTGAAACTAATCGCAGAACTTAACATTTTGATTGAACTGGATACTGATAATAAATCTTACCAGGAGATTAAGGATGAGATGATTCAAGATATTGCTCAATTGGAGTTGATGATTATAGATTATCAAGATGGGCTTGTCCAACTTAATAGAGGGGGCGGAGATTTTATTCAATCTTAATAATGCAGAGTTATAAAATCGCAGGCTGGCCCGATAAGAATATGCTAAGATGAATCTGACAGTAGCTATAATACTTGGACAGGTGGAGCTAGAAGTAAAAATGTTTCAAAGAATATTGGAGAAGTCATTGATCTTTACGAATAAAGTTAGAAGATTAGAGAAATGTGCCAACATACTTGATAAAACAAAGCCACAAAATACCACGAATTTAGGATGTGAAACTAAATCAAACTAGTTATTAGCTTTAGAGGTTATTTCAAGTTTAAGAAGAATTCTAATGATAGGATAAATTAATCAGTCTCCAATTCCTTCAAATAATTCTCTATCTTCATTAGCATTAATGGATTGTTATAAATCTTGCATAATTCTTTTGCTTCTATATAATAATTTTTAACCTGTTCCTTATCTAGAAATTGCGATCCAGCATTTCCGACTAGAATAAGCAGAGGAGCTAGTTGATAGCTTGTTTGTTTTAATTTACAAAGTTCAATGGTTTTAAGTGCTTCTTGAATAGCTTCATTATATTTTTCTTTTGATACTAAATAGTGAGCGTAGTTGTGACGGACTCTGATGTAACCAAATAGAAACTCTTGATAATCCAGATTTTTTGTCTGATATAACTCCATTAGATGAGCGTAGTTTTTTTCATAATCTTCTTCACGGCCAACTAAGGAATAAAAATTAGATAGAGTGTTCAATACCTTTAAGTAAATTAAAGTAGTTGAGGATACTTTTGATAATATATTTTCCAGGTAGGAGATGGCCTCAAACTGAAGATTATATAGATAGAAGTCAATTATAGATTTAATCCATTCAAGGTAAGTTCGGTCTTCTAATGTTAGAAAAGTGCTTCGTTCTACCTCTATTTTATAAAGATATTCTAAATCGTCATAATTTCTATCATCTAATAGGCGAGCAGATAGATGTTTGAAATTAGAGAGGTTAGACTTAACTTCGATTTGTTCATTGAAAAAGTAATCCAAAGGGACTTCAAGTCGTTGAGAGAGTTTGAATAACAAGTCTGCGGAGGGAATAAAATGACCTCTTTCAATTTTACTAATCTGGCTTTGTTCACAAATTCCTTCTGCAAGAGTTTGTTGGGAGAGTCTCAACTCTTTTCTTTTTAATCTGAATTTCTCTGCGAGTGTATTCATTAAAGATAATAAACCTTCCTATTTGCTTAATTTTATTATAAAATTTTTAGTTCAAAATAGCAAGTTAAAGGAATAAAATATTCTTTATGGTGATAAAAATAAAAAAAAGTTCAAAGTAACATAAAAAACTTGACTAGTTTTCATATACGTGTTAGAATTGAGTGGAAAGAAAGGAGGTTCACAATATAAGATGAGGAAAAATCGTGGAATTAAAAAAATAGTTATATTTGTATTACTAAGTGTTCTTGCATTTGGTAATACACTTCCCTATCAACAGTTTGTTCAGAAGAATAGACAATTGGAAGTTCGAGTACAATCACAAGAAAGATCGAATGGACTTGATGTTGGAAAGGCAGATTAAAGAATAATGGAATAGAATTAGTCTCTAGTATATTCGCTTTTATTACTCATAAAAAATTGTAGGGGCAAGTTTAAAAAAAATAAAAATTAGTTGATTGCTTATTTCTCCAAATTTTGGGTATACTAAAAAGAGGTCTTGACACCTAAATTTTAAAATTAAAGCACGTTAAATCTATGTTTCTGTGCGAAGCGAATAGCGTCTTGAAGAGACATTGTCTTATCTGGATTTCTTATTTCTGTAAGACCTTGTAATCTTGGATTATAACTCTCCTGTTTTAAAAGTACGTGGTAGATGGCAACCAATAATCTGCGACAAATAGCGATGATAGCTTTTTGATGCCCGCATCCTTTCTTGAGTTTGAGATATTTATTTCGTAATTCAGGGTGCTTCTCTGATTTAACCACGGCGTTAGCTATTTGAACAAGAAAAGGTTTTAGATAGTGACCGCCTTTCGAAATACGAGTAGAAAATTTCTTTCCTGCACTTTCATTGTTGGTAGGAACTAATCCAGACCAAGAACAGAGTTTATCCGCAGTATTAAAAACAGTCATATCAGCTCCGATTTCAGAGAGTATTCTGAGGGCAGATAGTTCCTCTTTGAAACCAGACACGGTTTGGATTAGCTTGACCTGTTCTTGGTGTTCTTGTCCGAGTTTCCGAATCATGGTTTCTAAATCTTCTTTACAGATGGCAAGTGCATCATAGTGTTGCTTGATGATTCTGATTTTCTCAGCTTGTTCAGGTGTCACATCACCTTCAATAGCGATTTTCAAGTCTTGCACCTTATCCTCATTCGTTTGTGAACCAACTGTTTAATGTCTGGTTTCTCCTCTTGATTGTCAAGGATGCTCTGAATAATAGCCTGAGCACTTTTTCCGAACACATCAGAAACTATACTTGCAATCTGAAAATTAGACCAAGTCAGACAGTTCTGGTAACGATTCTTCTCGCTAACTTGAAGTTGTGTTAATTTTATGAAATAGCGAAACAGATCTCGGAGTTGTCTGATTTTAAGAGGTAGGATAAAGCTAGAAGCAACCAAGTCATGCTTTAAGAGATCGGCTATCCACTGTGCATCTTTCTTATCGGTCTTCTTTACTCTGATAGCCTTGACATACTTGGGGTGAGCCAAGCAAATGTTGCAGGATTTTTCAAGGATATTGAAGACAGGCATCCAATATTTACCTGTGGATTCCATACAGACATCAAAGTAAGAATAGTATTCTAGCCAATCTCGTAGCTGTACTAAACCATTTGTAAAAGTTGAGAAACGTTTACGATGGTAGGTTGTGATTCCTTGCTTGTCGGTGATGGTAATAACCTATATAACAAAGGTTTTATGCACATCAATACCACAACAATTAGGATAAATAATTTTTAACACGAGAGTCTCCCTTCACCAAATTTGAGTCTGCCTATCCCTTGACTATCCTTTCCTTTCACAAACGAGTCGCTTATTCAATTATAAGTGTACGTGCTCCTAGTCACAGTTAGTTGTGCTTGATGGAAAGAATGACACCTATAAAAATGCGAGGTAGTGGCTATACCACTCACTTATTCCCCTCCCCGTGATTTGTAGTAGTGATAGGCTTTCTCACTATTATTATAAAACAAAATAAAGAGCACAACACTTTTTTATTCTGTGTTGTGCCTTGAGTGAAACGAAAGGAATGAATTATAAAAATGAAGAAAACATTTTATCGCAAATTCGGTATTTCAATTATTGCTAGTATTTTATTGGCTAGTCAGTTATCTACAGTATCTGCTTTGACTGTTATTTCTAATACAGGTGAAGAATATGAGGTAAGTGAAACTTTACAAGAGAGTCCAGGAACTAATAATTTTTCCCTTCCAGATATTTCACCGACTTATGGTAAATATTATACAGATCAGTCAGAAGTCATTATTGGTAAAAATGATTTAGTTAAAATTGAGAATACTTTACAGTATCCGTATTCTACGTCAGCTTACGTAGAAGCAGAATTTAATAGTATGAATGCTAGTTTTAGAGGCAGTGCTAGTTTCATAAGAGATAATGTTTTGGTTACAGCAGCTCATGTTGTTTATGATCGTGATTCTAGAACAGAGGCGGATTCTGTATATGTTATCCCTGCGGCTACTCCGAACGAAAATCCTGTAGGAAAAATAAAGGTAAAAGAAGTTCGTTATCTAAAAGAATTTCAAAACACAGCTTCAAATGAGCTTACTACGTATGATTTAGCAGTTTTGATTTTGGAAGAACCAATTGGCGCTCAATTAGGTACACTGGGGCTTCCGAATAACCTAGGGAATCTTTCAGGTACAGGGGCTACTATTACTGGATATCCTGCTGTAAATAGTGCTAAGCAAATGTATACTGACTCTAAGGATATTGTAAAAGATACTGGAGATTTTCTAATGTATCAAATAGATACTCTAGGAGGTGCTAGTGGAGCTGGCGTATATGACAGCAGTTTTAGATTGATTGGTGTTCATGTGTCTGGTAGTTCTGCTGGACAGATGAATTCTGCTGTTAAGTTAAATGAAAAGGCTTTATCATTTATCTACTCTGTTATTCAAGGACATTCTATTGATGGTTGGAAATTGATTAGTGGTACATGGTACTATTATAAGAACAGTACTAAACAAACAGGTTGGCAAAGTATAAATGGCAAATGGTATTATCTTGAAACCTCTGGTTCAATGTCCACAGGTTGGAAATATGTACGAGGAAGATGGTATTATTTAGATAAGACCAATGGTGACATGAAGACTGGTTGGTATAAAGATAGCTCAACATGGTACTATTTAGATCCTACTAATGGAGATATGAAAACAGGTTGGATAAAAGTAGGAGAAAATTGGTATTATCTCAACTCCTCTGGAGCAATGGTTACAGGTAGCCAAACTATCGATGGTAAAGTTTATAATTTCGCTTCATCTGGTGAGTGGATCTAATATTGGAGGGGTATATAAATGAAACTTTTGAAAAAAACTATGCAAGTTGGACTAACAGCATTTTTCTTTGGTTTGTTAGCTACAAATACAGTATTTGCAGATACCACAGGTGGCCAATTTGTTGATAAGGACAATAGAAAATATTATGTAAAAGATGATCATAAAGCAATCTATTGGCATAAAATAGACGGAAAAACTTACTATTTTGGTAATAAAGGAGAAATGGTAGTTGGATGGCAATACTTAGAAATTCCTGGAACAGGTTATCGTGATAATTTATTAGATAACCAACCAGTTAATGAAATAGGCCTTCAACACAAGTGGTACTATTTTGGACAAGATGGAAGTCTCCAAGAATATGTTGGTTGGAAGGAATTAGATGCTAAGGATTCATTAAATGTTGGCAAAGAGTATGGTGAGCCATTTGAAGGTCCTGAAGTTCTTAAATATGCAAATTATTACTTTGATGAAGATCATTCTTTAAAGACAGGTTGGTTTTATGATCAATCCAACTGGTACTACTTAGCAAAAACAGGTTATTTAGGAAAAGACTATCTTGGTGGTGAAAGACGTGCAGGTTGGATATATGACGGTTCAAGCTGGTATTATCTAGATACAACAACTGCTGCAATGCAAACAGGATGGCAATATCTAGATAATAACTGGTATTATCTCCGTTCATCAGGTGCAATGGCAACTGGTTGGATGAAAGATGGTTCAACTTGGTATTATCTAGATGCTCAAAATGGAGATATGAAGACAGGTTGGGCTTATGTTTCTAACAGTTGGTACTACCTTCGTTCATCAGGTGCAATGTCTACCGGTTGGGTGAAAGATGGTTCAACTTGGTACTACCTAAATGCAAGTAATGGAGATATGAAGACAGGTTGGTTCCAAGCCAATGGTAAATGGTACTATGCCTATGGTTCAGGAGCTTTAGCTGTTAATACCACAGTAGGTGGTTACTACGTAAACTATAATGGTGAATGGGTTAAGTAATGAAGGCTAATGGTAAACTGTAGTTGATACTTAACATAGTAAAAGAGAGAGTCAGATTGATTCTCTCTTTTGTAATTCAAAATAATTTTAAGGAAGTTTTTATATGTGTTTGAAAAATTGTATAATCTATGTGATGGATTAAATTTCTACAAATTTTATAGAGTCAAAAAATAACACTATCATCAGAAAGCCCACTGAAAAAGGAGCTCTCTTACTTTTAATGAAATGAAAACCGAGGAATCACTCATCAATTTGAGCGAATTCCTCGGTTATTTTGTATTTATTAAGGCCATAATTCGTTTCATATTAACCAC
>NZ_JASGZS010000042.1:0-11206 GCF_047465525.1 Streptococcus infantis
AACCACGATATTATACAAACTAGAATAAGGACTGACATCCATAGTTAACTGATTATCAAGCATCATTTCACCTCATCTCTAGTATAACAAAAAAGCCATCTATTGGATGACTTTTTCAGTGGGCTCTCATCAGATAATGTTATTTTTTTTGTTATCATTATAAAATTGTCTAGCTATTTCTTTAACATAGTTTTCATATTTTGCTGGAATTTCTGCATTCGAAATATAGTTTTGATAATTAAAACTTTCATCAATTGGGTATTCACTATTTACTAGGCTCATAAAATCAAGGATTCTTCTTTTTTCAGTGTCAGATTCAATATGATTTTTAAAAGTATCGATCTGAGATAAAGAGTTGTTACAATCATCATTAATGAGATGGTGTTTTTCGTGAAGAAGTATATTTATTTTTTCAATATCTGTTGTATCGGAACTAAGGAAAATAAAGTGTTTGTTATTTGCAAGTACATATCTCCCCTTACAGGATAAGTTGTCAAGAATGACAACTTGGCAGTTTAATTGCTCAATCTCTTTTATAACTTTATTTAGATTCATACTTATTTTTTATTTGCGAAGTAATCTTTCAGATAATTTTTGATGATTTCTCGGTCGTCATCTGTGATAGGCGTACCATCGAAAGCGACTGAATTATCAATAGCAGTATCTAAATCAATATCCGAATCAGGTTCAGGAAAATCATTTTTCCCTAAAAGGTAGTCAGTTGAAACGTTGAAAAAATCTGCAAGTTTCTGAAGATTTTCTGCTGATGGTTTTCTTAGCCCTTTCTCCCACTGGGCATAACTTTGGGGTGAAGTTTGGAAGTGGTTTGCAACCTCTTTTTGAGTGAGTTTATTGTTCAGTCGAACTGCTTTTAATCTATCTTTAAATTCCATAATAAGTACCGTAATAAGAAATAATAAAATTATTTTACAAAAGTCTTGACAAAGTAATCATTTGATTATATAATAGTCGATGTAATCAGATGATTACATTTTCTATGGTGATTGAACTTTGAAAATTTAATAAAAAAACGTGTCAGGCAATGATTTACACTGACCAAACACGAATAATTGATGTTGCAACTTTATTATAAGTGATTTATGGTTAAAAGTCAAGGCTGTTAGTAGTTCTAGTTTTTATATCTACTAATCTTTTATTAAGATCACGTTGGGTATTTCGTCCTTTCACCTTAGTAGATAAGTAAAGGGAACTGACGGCTGGGGATAGTCAATGATACTTCGTAGAAAGTAGCTAGAGAGAGATAGTGAAGTCTATATGTCGTATGGTCGGTATGTGAAAGTTGAGTGATTAACTTTTGCTAATGCCTTTAGGTAAGAAAGAGGGGATATTGAGTTATTCTTAAATTCGTGACTTTGGCGAAGGTAGTAGGCTTAGAAGCTGAAAATATGCGAAGATATGAGCATATAAATAATCAGGAATCAGTAAAGACATTAGAGAAAAATCTTTACTGATTAGAAAATTAACAATAAGCTTTATTGTTAGTTTTCACAAGAGAATATAGTTGTATTCTTTTATGTGAATTAACAATAGGAAATGAGGTGATAAAGAGTTCTTCAAAATTTATGTGCAAGATTATATAGTTTTTAACAATCAATGAATAGATATTTCAAAAGATAGCATACAAAAATGAATTATTATTTTTAAAGTCAGTTGGGTAACTGGCTTTTTTATTTGTAGAAAAGGAGAAAAAATGATTGTAGTAGCTAAGCGATCTCGTTCCCCTTCTTGAAAGTGACGAGATTAAAAAATAAAAATATCAATAAAAGGAGAATTAATAATAAATGTTGAAAAATCAAGAATTTAAGGCTTACGGTTCTATTCGTAAGATGAAATCTGGTGGTGCATGTGGAGTTATCCTTGCACTTGCAATGTTGGGAATGGCTTTCTCTTCAACTGTAACTGCTGATGAGGTAAATGTGAATACCCCTGTAGCTGTAGAAAAGAAAGCAGAATTTGAAGTTGCAATTTCTCATGAATCGCTTGATAAAGCTATGACTGAAGCTAAAGAAGCTGGGGTAAATGTTGAAATTGATGATGTTCAGGATGAAGGAGTTGCAACAAGCGAAACAGTCGTAAGTAAGCAAAAAGAAATTGAAGCTGATTATGCAAAACATGAATCAGAAGTCAAACAGAAAACGGATGAATATAAGAAAGCTAAAAGAAATAACGAAGCTGAACGTCGAGCAGTTTTAGCTGAAAACGAGAGTATCGAACGTGATAATGCAAAGAAAAAAGATGACTACAAAGAAAGCCTGAAAGCTCAAGAAGATTATAATAAGAATGTTGACAAGGAAAATACGGAACTAAAAGAGCAGTATGACAAGAAGCTAGAAAACTACAATAAGGAACTGGCTGCTTACAACAATCAAAAAGAAGAACTTACTAAGAAAGGATTGAAGGCTGAAAATACTCATATTAAAGTTTATGGCAATTATGATGAAAGCAAACGTGGCAGTGTGGGCTATTACAGCAATCTAACTGCTTCATTTGAAGGAGTAGAAGGTTTAACGGCTGTTAAAGATTATATTGGACTACATTCAGACACAACTATTAGTGGAAGTCGTACAGACTTGCTCTCAAAAAATGATGATGTTTTTGCTGAAATTGTGAATCCAAAAGTGGGTGATTCATTCACACTCCATAACGTTGCTGAAAGCAAAGAGGGGCAGAAAATCTCTGCCCGATTTACTTTCAATAGTGCTGAAGCTGAGTGGGTTAAGGATAGCAAGCCATTAAGTGCTACAAAAATCTTTATTAGAAAAGACAATGGAAGTGGTTCAATCAATTTCCTTTTTGGAAATCTAGTTCAATTTGACACCAAAATTGACTTCTTTGATGAAAAGACAGGGAAAGAAGTTTTGATGGCTATCGCTTCTACATTTAATGATATAGACTATGGCCAAGAATTACGCTTTACTTATCAAGATGGTTCAGAAGGAGTTGTTTTAAATCCAAATGGTTCAGAAGTTAAAAAAATAAGTCGTGATGGTAAAGAATATTATAAGGGTGAATATAAAACACCATGGACTTATGATGCTCCTGAATTGGGAGTAAAAGCAGGCGATCTTGGATATGCTAACGTAGGAGATGAATCAGATATTCCTCTAGGTTCGCTTCTTTCTGTTGGATATGGTTCTAAGTTGAATTTTGCTTATCACAATGGAGTAGGTGTTCGTGGTGAAGAAGAAATTGAATCCAAACGAGCAGAAGTTAAAAGACAGCTTGGTTCGGCAGGAAGTAATCTGAAAGATGAAGATATTTTCTATCAAGATGGGTGGGCTGTTGGTATCTTTGGTAAGGCAAGTTCAACAGTGCCTGTGACTATTCTTTCTAAGCCACCAGTTAAACCTGAGTGGAAGAAAAAGGATACTAAAGAAATAAAGCTTGTTTTGAGAAAACCAAAAGATTTACCGAATAAACCTGATGCCCCAACTGTAAAAATTAAATATAGACGCTTGCGTGTAAACCCTTCAACTCCAAAACCTGTGAAGGCTATTACTGATAATTTTGGAAACAATATTGATAGCGCAAATACATTTGATAAAAATGTGAAATTCAGTTTGACAACGGATTACAAACCATATTCAACATTTACTGCTGATTCTAAAACTCATGGTAAGACTTGGGCAATGGTAGATGATGTACAAGATGGTGCTTACATGGTAAATGATAACAAAATCACAATGAAGGATTCTACTGGTAAAGATGTTAAGGATCTTTTTAATATGTATCATGTTCTTTCAGAAAAAGAACGTACACATGAAATTCAAAACATTTTGAAAGAGGCAGGCTTGAATCCAAAAGGTGAGTTCTATATGTTTGTAGCGAAAGACTCGGCTTCATTCTATAAGAATTATGTAAGACAGGTTAAGAATATCACGATTGATCTTCCTGCTCATTTGTTGGTAGAAAAAGGTCAAATTGTGAAGAACGATTTCCACCAAATTGACTTTGGAAATGGCTTTGTTTCTAACTTGGTAACTGTTCAAGTTCCTAACTTGAAACCTGAAAAACACGCTTTGGATCACAAAGATAATTCTAAAGTTCGGGACGGTCAAGAAATTCAAATTGGGGAATATCTACGCTATCTTTTGGACGGTGTAACTGTTCCAGCAAAACATGATACTCTTTATCAGTATGATGGCATTGATAAGTTAGATGTTAGACATGATCGTTATACTGGCAATTGGTCAGGAATCATTCGTGGTTCAGAATACCTTGCTGAAAAAGACTTAGTTCTTCCTTATGATGTCGTCTTGGCTGACGGTAAAGTGGTTAAGGCAGGAGATCAGATCGTGAAAGGTTCTGCTTATGCTTTTAAATTTGAATTTAATCAAAGTACAAACTCTGACTTTATCAAGAAGATTGTTAAAGTAACATGGAATGAACAAGACGGTAAGTGGGCTTACACTATTGATAAAGAGTTCCTAAACTCTCTAGGAGTACAAGGTACGTTCGATGCTGATTTCTATATCGAAGTTGAGCGTATCGCAAGTGGAGAAGTTGAAAATAGATTTGTCAATATTGTCAACGGTCAAGAGATGGAAGCTAAAGTAGTGACTCATACTCCTGAAGTTCCTAATTCTCCTGAATTACCTAAACTACCTAAGCCAGTTAAACCGACTGAACCATCTACCCCAGTTGAATCATCCCAGTCAGTTGAATCAGTTAAACAAGAGCAATCTGTAGAATTGAAAGAGTTGCCAAATACAGGTACTGATGCAAGTTCTCTTGGATTGATAGGTACTAGTATTTTATCTGTCCTTGGTTTGGCTGGTCTTAAACGTAAAAAAGATTAGTGAAGATTGTGTTGTTGGGCGATAATAGAACAGGATTATCGTCCTTTTTGTTTTGTTTAAAAATGTAAATAGAAAAGGAAAATAAGAAATGAAAATTGAAAACTTTAAATTCAATCCTGAAGCGATTGGGAAGGCTAACTATGTACGCTCTGAAAAAGCACCAACTATTATTGAAGGTAAACCTTTTGAGGGGACACGACATATTGTGATGAATGGGAAGCACGGTATGTTCTCAATTATCACTCCAAAAGATATGGCTACATATCAAGTAAATGAGGAAGTTGAACCTATTAATCCAATTTTCCTAGAAGATTATGTTGAAGGACCGAATTTCTCTGCTTCAACAAATGTATTGGCTAAAGGACTTAAACGTGTAGGAGGTAATAAATAATGGCTAAAAATGGACTAGAACTTGGAAATCGTGTAGAAATTTTTTCAAAAAAATATCGTATTTTGAATGATTTGTTGTTAAAGCCAAAGGAAGTTTTGGGGAATTGTAAATTTATTAAGAATGAAGGGGCACAGTTTGTAAATATTGATCTTGAAACAGGAGAAGGTGATTATGATGGTGTTGAAGTTCTAGTATATTCTGAAGGACAAGAAGACACTGTATTCTTGAAAGTAACTGAACAATCAGCAGAAGAAATTGATGCTTTGAATCTTGGATATCAAGAAACTATTGATTTTGATACGTTGTTGATCGCATATCATGGTATGCGTAAGGCTGATCGAAATCAAGTTGAACCTAATAAACACCGATTCGTATTTGTAGTTGATAAGCTAAAAAAAACTGCTGTCAAACCTAAACAGGATCAAAAGCAAGAACAGAAACAAGAACATAAAGGATAATTGCTAAAGGAGAAAAGATATGGGTTTATTTCCTGCATATAGGGGAATTAAGATTAAGCCTTACATGGTGAATCTTAGATACTTTATCTTTTCTTTTTTCTTTTTGATATTTAGTCCTGTACTTGGATTCTATGTGTATCGAAATTTTGAAAAAATCAAGAATTTAGATAGATTATCAATTGTTAATTCTGTGATCCTATTGATTGTATTTGTTGTTTTAAGTATCTATTTAACATGGTTTTCGCAAGAAAGAATATTCCTATTTCAAAAGTTGGAAAGACTATCTAAACTGGCTTTCTTTTTGAAAGAAAATGGATACTCTTATACAAAAAAGGTGAAAAGAGATTCAGGTACTGTTGATAAGATTGTGTTTCCTACTGTCTATTTGAAGCAGAATCGTTATGATTTAGATGTAGCCTTTAAAATGGCTGGAAATAAGTTTCAGGAAAAATTTAAAAAGATTGCTAGTGAACTTGAAACAACCTTTTTCATGGACTTTATGGAAGTTCAGGACGATATTAAGTTTAAGACTTATAAACTTGCCTATTCTGCGTTTTTGAATCGGATCAAGGTCACTGATGTCAACTATTCGGATAAAGGTATTCAATTGATGAAGAATCTTTATTGGAATCCTATTGATGATCCTCATTTGTTGGTTGTTGGTGGTACTGGTGGTGGTAAAACAGTATTATTGAGAACTTTGATTCGTGCAATGGCTAAAGTTGGTGTAGTGGATATAGGTGATCCAAAACAAGCTGACTTTGTGACTATGGCAGAACAAAGAGTTTTTGAAGGTCGTATCTCTTATGAAGCAGAAGATATAGTTTCTATGATAGAAAGAGCAGTAGAAATTATGTTTGCACGTTATTCTTATATGCGCAAGGAACGTGCAGAAAATGGTGATAAGGATTTGAAGAAGTTTTATGAGTATGGCTTAGAGCCATATTTCTTAGTTTGTGATGAGTATAATGCCTTGTGTGCCATGCTTGATTTTCAAACAAGACAGCGTTTAGACAATGCTATGGGGCAATTCTTACTTTTAGGAAGGCAAGCTGGTTGTTTTGGAGTAATAGCTATGCAGAAACCTTCGAGAGAAGATTTAGGCTCTAAACTTCAAGCAAACATTAACTTTCGTATTTCTGTTGGTCGATTGGACGAGGTAGGTTATGACCTAGCCTTTGGGGAAATCAATAGGAACAAGGAATTTAAGTATGTGAAATATCTTGCTGGTAAGCGTGTTTATGGTCGTGGTTATGCTTGTGTTTATGGAGAAGTAGCGAGGGAATTTTATTCACCGTTACTTGAAAGAAAATTATCATTTTATGATGAATATGAAAAGATAGATAGACGAGAAAATCCTTTCAATCCTTTAGATAATCCTAGTGCTGGATTATCTGAAGAAGAAAAACAAGTATTACTGGAAGAAATGCAAGCTAAAGAAGAATTGCAAAAAGGGCAAGTTAAAAAAGCTAATTCTGAAATGGTGCAAGAGTTGATGGCTAGTAAGAAAGAAATAAAGAAAGATGAAAAGGATCTTGCTAAAGCAAGTGATGTATCTATGGATATTGGAGTTAGTTTCTCCTCTGTTCAAAATTTACTGAAGAAGTTAGAAGAACTAGGAAAAATTACGATTATGAAGGAAGATGGAATAATTGTGATGAATCAGGCTCAGGTTCTTTTGGTTAGAGATTTGTTTGAGTTGAAAAAGACAAGAACTCAAAAATGGTCTGATATTTTGGAAGATTTTCCATTTGATGAATACGAACTATGAGAAGAGGGGAGATCCCCCTTTTCTTTGTTTATATGTAGTTGGTGTAGTCCAGCTCTCTAGTAGCTAGTAGCAGAAGCGAGGAAGCGAAGCAACGAGCGCCTGCGCTCACTAGCGCTCACTAGAGGGCTGGACTATACTAATTAACCCACCTATTCTAATAGGTGGGTAACAAAAGTTACAAAATGCACTTTACGCTTACGGCGATAAGGGATAAAGGTGTGTCCATTTAGTGATTTTTTGTGTCCCTTTTGGTAAAAAATGGAGTTTTGAAGGAGAAATGGAAGGAAAAAACTTAAAAAAATTTAGAAAAGAACTAAATATGACAAGAAAAGAGTTGTCATTAAAGACTGGTATCCCTGTTTCTACCCTAAAAGCCTATGAAAATGGGTATAGAACATTGAAAAAGGAAGATTTCATAGAAATAAAAAATCAGTTCAGTTTAAAAAACGGTGACACTAATCTAACAAGATACATGATTGACTATTTCAGATTTACGCTTCACAATGAAACAGATGTATACTTTGTGGCAAAAGAATTTTTCGGATTGGATGTCATGCTTCGACCTGAAACAACTTCATTTATGAAATATGAACTGTTGTATCGTTATGGTGATATTTGGTTTTTCGGCTTTAATTCCTGCTTTAGTGAAAATGGAGAGGATAAAAATAGGATTACGGTTCAATTAAGTGGTCAAGGCTGTCGTCAATTAGAAATGTATCTTGAAAATAGTAACCTAACGTGGACTGACTTTATAAAAAGGTTTCAGAAGTGTTATGGAGGTGATTTTAGTGTAACTCGAATAGATATTGCAGTTGATGAAATGGCAATGGAGGATACGAAGGAGAATTTTGATTTGTCAACACTAGTGACTAGATACTATCAACAAGAGATTGTATCACCTTATTTGAAGAGCTTTTCATTTGTGGGTGGTGGAGGATTTGATTTTGAAAATCCATTTGAATCAGAAAATAGGCAAGGCTTATCAATCTATCTTGGTAGTCGTCAATCTGAAATGTATTTTAACTTTTATGAAAAGAGATACGAGATAGCAAAGAAAGAAGGAATTAGCGTATCAGCTAGTGTCAGACTGTTTAGGATATGGAATCGCTATGAAGTTCGTTTTTCGCAAGGAAAAGCTAGGGCATTTGTTTCAGAAGTCTTAGCTGGTAGTGAGATTGCAGAATTAACGAGGTCAATTTTTCAAGGAGCGATACAAATCTATGATGGTACTGATGAACATGGTTTTAGAAAGTATGATAGCAAGTGGCAACAACTTTTCGGAAATCATGAAGCAGTCAGACTAACAGTTAGCCCTGAACCTTATTCAGTGGAAAGGACGATTAGATGGTTGGTAGAAAGGGTTTCTAATTCATTATTATTTGTGTCTGAAATTGATCGAATGTTCATGCAAGAGAATATGAAAAAGATAATGGATTCAGGAGAACTTACACCTAGACAGCGAAAAGAATTAGAGTTTCTTCAAAATCAGTTAGGGAGGACAGAATGATTGAATATAAAGACATTGAAAAAATTGTATATTTGATTCCTGCAAGAAATTTTTATGATGGTTTGACAGATAGTAAGGTAGCAAGAGATTATCAAGCCTATATTGAGTTTCAATCTCAAAACTATAAGGTGACAAAGAAGCGAAGTGATTGGGTTAAGTTGAAACGATTGATTATAGATTATGAATCATATTTAGCAGGACAAGTAGATGTTAAGAGAAAGTTACTTTGGTTTGGATTGTTAAGAAGGAGTAAAGAAGAAATGGAAATGGAGTGTTTAAAATTGATTGAACGATTTCATTTAGAGGAGTGGATGTGAATATGAAAGTTAAGAAACGTTCTCCAGCCTGTCTAATTAGAAAATGTAAAAGATAAAAATGAAAAGAAAGAGGTATAAAAAATGGCTTTAGCTGGAAAAGATAAACAAATTATTGATTTGTCGAATGAACTTGCAAAAAAACTAAAGGATCAAGAATTTAAGCAAGCATGGACTATGGCTGGTGAATTGAGTGCACTTCTTAAAAATGAAGAAGAATTGCAACTACCGTATCAAGTTCTTGAATGTATCAAGAAAGACCTGTCTAGTTATTATTCAATGAATAAGGAACTTAATAAAGTTACAAATCGAGCATTTGCGATTGGTTGTAGTTTTGAGCGTTCAGCTTCAATTTAATGAAAATTGTGAAGGAGGTCAATTATGGCTTCCTTTTTATTTTTTGGAAGGAGAGTTAAATGAGTGTTAAAGTAGTTTACGATAATTTTTCTGATGTATGTAAAAACTATGTGTATGGGAAAACCTTATTGGATTTACCTGAGAAAGTTATTGCTAAGTTAGACGAATGTTTTGATGGTGTGGAGTTTAAAGAATTTGAAGGTTGTAATCCTGATAATGTGGCAATCAATTCATTTACAGAAGTTGAAACGAAGGAAGCATTGATTGATTTTGCTAAAATTATAAACCATGAAGAATATGAGCAGTTAGTCAATGAAGAGCGATTATTTGCTTATGTGGAAGAGCACGAGGAAGAAATAATCAATTGTTTGAGTGAATCATATACATATTTAGGTCATGAGGATGATAGTTGGTTTTTGTTGCAGTAGAAAGTAAAGGGGGAAAATAAAAAAATGGATTTAATGGCTTTAGTTATTTATAAAGGAATCGCAAGACGAGTCCTGCTTCCATGCTCTAATGAAGAAGTAGCTGAACGCTTTGGCTATGAAGGTCAAGAAATTGAGGTTACTATTGATTCGATTGAAGAATTACCTATTTTGGAATGTGAACGTTTGACCTTAGATTTAGCGAATAGTATTGCTGAAAATATTGAAGATGTAGATGAAGATATTGTTTTATCGGTTATTGAAACAGAATCTTCTGATCCATCATACTTAGATAGTTATGATTTTGATGATTGTTATTTATATCCTGAAGTTGCAACTGATAGAGATCTAGGTGAATATCTAGTTGAGAAACTTGGTGTAGAGCTTTCTAAGGAAAAATTGCTTCTTTATGTTGACTATGAAAAATTTGGTCGTGATGTTCGCTTAGAAGAAGGTGGTAGCTTTGTAGATAAAGGTTACTTTGTATCAAGATGATAGCGAATATAAGGGTTTTAAGAGAAGGGAATTTTGAATTCCTCTGTGAACTAGATATTATGAAGTACAGTCAAGAACAAGTCCTTGAAAGAATAATTGAAAGAGGAATTGACAAAGACACCTTTTTTATTTGTGGGATTTCTGATTGGGGAGTGGATAAAATCATGTCGCTGGACGAGGTTTATTTGCTGAAGAAAGCAGTGTTGGAATTATATGATGGTGATGAATACATTGTCAAATTTCAATTACAGCGTTATATTCCTGTGACAAAAATTGCAACGACTTATTATAGATTTTGTTCTAAAGATGAAGTTGATACAATTTTTGAATTGACGAAAGAGTTAGATTATAAATCGGTTATTGATTATTTTTTTAAGTGTGGGAATTGGGTGACAGTATTTCAAGGATTTATTAACCAAGGAGAAGTTTTGAATACTCCTAATGGATTTTATAGAAAGGTTTCTTTTTAATGAGGAATATGTTTTTAAAGAAGCCACGAAAAGACAAACAGTTAAAGATTAAAAAAATAAGCCAGAAAAAATCGAGCCCACTGAAAAAGTCATCCAATAGATGGCTTTTTTGTTATACTAGAGATGAGGTGAAATGATGCTTGATAATCAGTTAACTATGGATGTCAGTCCTTATTCTAGTTTGTATAATATCGTGGT
>NZ_JASGZS010000043.1:0-10906 GCF_047465525.1 Streptococcus infantis
ATATTGCCTTCAGCTCTCTGAGAAGGGCTTTGCGGCCTTTAAATCGTTCGTCTGCCCAGAGGCGTTCATAGGCTTCTTGCTTATCTTGTGGTAACTTTCTTCTATAAGTATTCAACAATTCATGAAGAGCGTAGTAATCATCCAACCACAATCCTCCTTCTGGTAGGCGATGGCTAATCTCCCCTACTTCTTCGTAGGCCATTCGGTCTAGGCGACGCTTTTGACTCTCTTGTTTTCTGACGCTATCAAGGATTCGATTGCGAAATTTTGTTTTGAAGTAGACGTAGAGTTTCTTTTCTTTTTCCACTAGTTCTGGATGGTGTTCTAGAAGTTCATGGAGACAAATCATGCCTTCTTGGTCCCAGTCTTCTTTTCCCCATAGATGGAGATAATAATCTTTTCGGCATCTATGGACAATTCCTTTTACCTTTGCATAATTCTTTTCAAGCATTTGCTTTCCCCCTTTCTCTGCTTGTAGTATAGCAGAGAAAGGGGGAAAGAAGGGCTTTGGTTTCTGTCTTGTGCTTTTTTGAGTTCAAGGTGTATCAGGAAGTATTGAGGAAGACAGATGAGAGATAAAAAGACAACCGTTGTCTCTACAGTTGTCTTTGTTTGTGATTTTATATTGATAATATTTTTGATTAAAGCTCTGCAATCTGGTTAAGATTTACTTCTGCAACTGTATCATTACCAAACATTGAGATAATCATCTTAACTTTATTGTTATCAATTTCTGTGATCTTACCTGTGTAATCTGCGAAAGCTCCGTCAATAATACGAACAGTTTGACCAACTTCGACATCAATATCAAATTCTTGGACAGTTTGACCCATAGAAACTAAAATATCGCGAATTTCTTGTTCCAAAAGTGGAGTTGGTTTTGATCTATTTCCGTGTGAACCTACGAATCCTGTTACGTTTGGTGTGTTACGTACAACAAACCATGCTTCGTCGGTCATAACCATTTCTACAAGAACATAACCTGGAAAGCGATTTTCTTCGACTTCTTTTTTCTTTCCATTTTTTTCTACTTGCACTGTTTGTGTAGGAATTTCAACACGTAGAATATTTTCTAGCATATTGTATGTTTGTGCACGTTGCAATAGATTTTCTTTTACTTTATTTTCGTAGCCAGAGTAAGTTTGTAGCACAAACCATCCTTTATCAAAACTATCCATGTTTTTTCCTTTCCTAACTGAAGAATTTCAGCGACTAGATCTTTTCCTTAGCTTATTTTAAAAAATATTAATAAAACGAATCAATCCGCTAACAATCAATTGGTCAAAAATATAAATCATCACTACAAAGAAAGCAGTGTATTCCATGATAGATTTAAAATCTAACCAACTTTCCTTGCGAGTCGGCCAAGTTGTTTCTTTAAGAAGTTTAAAAATATCCTTAATAAAACGCATCGTTTTCTCCTATCTCGTTTCTCGGTGTGTGGTGTACTTGCCACAGTGTTTACAAAATTTATTTGCTTCTAAGCGTGTTGGTTTTGGATTTCCACTAATCTTAATCGAATAGTTTCTAGAACCACAAACCGCACAGGCTAGACTTGCTTTTTTAAGTGCCATAATGCCTCCATCATATCTATTATAACAATAAACCTCTGCTTTGACAAGTTAAATCGTTTTTGATTTTTTAAGGTAATTTCTCAAAGTAACTTCCACTTGATTTACCAAGGGATTTATCCAAAATACTTTTAAACATAATTTTTCAAAAGAAAAGCGTCATAACAAGTCAGCGACTCTAACTCCTGATCCAAACAATCAAACAAATCTAAAAAAGTCTCCCTTGATATCGGTAAACTTGCTTCAAATTCTTTCTTCTGTTATTGCTTATACTCTGCCAGTAATTTCTTTTTCTTCTCTTTATCCATTTTCTACTCCGACTAACTTTATTCAACAAGGTTCAACAGCCCTTCACTCCTCTCACATAGCACTATAGTCAATTGAACCTAAAACAGTACATAATGTGGTATAATCTTCTTATGGCATATTCAATAGATTTTCGTAAAAAAGTTCTCGGCTATTGTGAGCGAACAGGTAGTATAACAGAAGCATCACACATTTTCCAAATCTCACGTAATACCATTTATTGCTGGTTAAAGCTAAAAGAGAAAACAGGAGGGCTAAACCATCAAGTAAAAGGAACAAAACCAAGAAAAGTTGATAGAGATAGACTCAAAAACTATCTTACTGACAATCCAGATGCTTATTTGACTGAAATAGCTTCTGAATTTGGCTGTCATCCAACTACTATCCACTATGCTCTCAAAGCTATGGGGTACACTCGAAAAAAAAGAATCACACCTACTATGAACAAGACCCAGAAAAAGTAGCTTTATTTCTTAAAAATTTTAATAGTTTAAAACATCTAGCACCTGTTTATATTGATGAAACAGGATTCGATACTTATTTTTATCAAGAATATGGTCGCTCATTAAAAGGTCAGTTGATAAGAGGTAAAATATCTGGAAGAAGATATCAGAGGATTTCTTTGGTTGCAGGGCTAACAAATGGTGAGTTAATCGCTCCAATGACTTACGAAGAGACGATGACGAGCGACTTTTTTGAAGCTTGGTTTCAGAAGTTTCTCTTACCAACATTAAACACACCATCAGTTATTATTATGGATAATGCAAGATTCCATAGAATGGGTAAGCTAGAGTTCTTATGTGAAGAATTTGGGCATAAACTTTTACCACTTCCTCCCTACTCACCTGAGTACAATCCTATTGAGAAAACATGGGCTCATATCAAAAAGCACCTCAACAAGGTATTGCCAAGTTGCAATACCTTTTTCGAGGCTCTTTTGTCTTATTCTTGTTTCAATTGACTATATTGATGAGGTTTTTGTTAGTAAACAAAAAGAGTCAGCAAGCCAACTCTTTCGATCTCTATTCACTTTTTTCCATCAAGAAATCATAGATTTCTTGGACTGTTCCAAGCGCCATAATCTCCTGTTCTTTAACAGTTTGTTTAAGCTTTTGATAAATCCGACTTTCAGCTATATCACGCTTTTCAGCCTCTTTATTCACCCTCATGACTCCATTTTCAATGGTCACAAAGCCAAGCTCTTCAAATATCTGAATCATTTTGACTAATAGGATTTGCTCAATCTTGAGATAGGCCGCCAAATCCTTGAGTTTATAGCGAATATCGAACTCTGGGAACTGATAGATGGTTTTATACAATTTTGCAAACTGCTCTCTTGTGCCATAGCCCGTCAAGTAGTAAGCCTTAGCGATATCATTTTTAAAGTAAAGAGCTGAAAACTCCTGCTCCTGACAGATTTTCTTAAGGAGGGACATATCCTCAGGGATATTCTTCACGACAATAGCTGGACAAGAGGTCACATCAGGTAACTCTTGCGTAAAGTCCAAAACAGGTACACCTTCTGGCAACAGGGCATTCTTACCACGGATGTTAAAGAGCTGGACACCTTCTACACGGGCATCAACCATCATCAACTGCAAGGTTGTTTGTCCATTCCATTGGTTGACAGAGAGAGTCACTGCTAGTTCCAGTTGCTTGGTCTGTGAGAATTCAGTCGCCCATTTCCCTTGACCAAAAGCGACTACCTCAAAACTGGCCTCACCTTTTGAAATTTTCAGCTTGAGATGAGCATTACCAGCCCCCATAACGCGAGCATTTTCAACTTGAAAATCTCGAATGTAGAAGACAGGTTTTTGGTTATCCATCCCAAAAGGAGCTAGACGTTCAAAACTTTTCACCGTCTCCAAACTCAAGTCCTCTAAGTCCAGTTCTTCATCTAAAAATAAATTGTTTTTACCTTGGGCATCTGCACCTTTTTCTCGGATATAGGCTTCCAAAACATCGGATAAGACTTCCAACTTATCCACTTCAAGGGTCATACCTGCAGCACCTGCGTGACCACCAAAGGCGATAAACAGTTCTCGATGCGGGTCCAAGGCTTCAAAGATATCGACTGCTTCTACGCTTCGAGCACTCCCCTTGGCGCGTCCATCTTCGATATTCAGTACAATGACTGTCTGCCCTAGTTCTTCAAGCAAACGCCCAGCTACAATTCCAAGAACTCCCGGATTCCAGCCTTCCTTGGCCAAAACTTGAACACTTTTATCAGGATCCACCATTTTCTTAGCTTCATCGTAAATGGACTGAACAACTTCCTTACGTTCTTCATTCTTTTGATGAATCAAAAGGGCGATTTCATGCACTTCCTCATCGTCAAATCCAGTCAACAAATCAATAGCTGGATTGGGATCATCCAAACGTCCTAGAGCATTTAAACGCGGTGCTAACTGAAAACCAACTGTCTCTTCTGTCACATCACTACTCGAAATCCCAGCGATTTCAAACATTTCTTGCAAGCCCATTCGCTGAGTATTGCGCAAGACCTCAAGACCATATTGGACCATGATACGATTTTCGTCCGTCAGGCTGACCATATCGGCAATTGTACCGATGGCAACCAAGTCCAACAACTCGACCTGTACTTCTTCCAAAAGAGCACAAGCCAACTTAAAAGCGACCCCACACCCCGCCAAATGCTTGAAAGGATAGTCCGCCCCTGGATGTTCAGGATGGATAATAGCATAGGCATCTGGTAAAATCTCAGGCATAGAATGGTGGTCAGTCACAATGACGTCCACTCCCATAGACTGAGCCAAATCAATGGCCTCATGCCCCGCCACACCATTGTCCACAGTCACAATCAAAGACACACCCTGCTGTTCGATAAAATATTTGTAGACACTGGCATTTGGACCATAGCCGTCCGTAAAGCGATTAGGAAGATAAACCAGGCACTCAGCGCCTAACTGTTCTAAACTTTCCTTAACAATGGAAGCCGAAGTCATCCCATCCGCATCGTAGTCCCCGTAAATGAGAATCAGTTCCCCTTGCTCAATAGCATGGCGAATCCGCTCCACTGCCTTTTCCATATCATTTAAAAGGTAGGGATCATGCAAATCCTCCAAAGAAGGTTCTAAAAATTTTTTCAGACTGGCCTCATCCTTGATGCCTCGTTCAAATAACAAACGAGCCACTTCCGCGCCCAAACCAGCTTTCTTAGCGATCTTTGTAAAATCCGCATCCTCAACTTGCGGAGCAAATTGCCAATTATAAGTAGGAATTATCAAAAAAATCATCCACTCTTTCTTACGATTCTATCGTTTTATTATAACATGATTTTCAGTTTTTCTCTATCCGGTTTACTTTTATCAAAGTTTTACTAATTTCTTTGTAATATCATTTGACAAGAAAACGCTTTTGTTGTAGAATCTATGTTATAAAATCTAACACAAAGGAGAAAGATTATGACTTTAGTAGAATTTAAAGCTGTTGAAAAGTATTACGGAGACTACCACGCACTCCAGAATATCAACCTTCGTTTTGAAAAAGGCCAAGTTGTTGTATTACTTGGACCATCTGGTTCTGGAAAGTCCACGCTTATCCGTACCATCAATGGTCTAGAGGCGATTGATAGCGGAAGTCTCCTGGTAAACGGACACCAAATGGCAGGTGCTAGCCAAAAGGATTTGGTCCCCCTCCGCAAGGAAGTAGGTATGGTTTTCCAACATTTTAATCTTTATCCACACAAGACCGTGTTAGAAAATGTAACTCTTGCACCTATTAAAGTACTGGGTATTGATCCCAAAGTGGCTCAAAAAACTGCGCAAAAATATTTAGAATTTGTAAATATGTGGGATAAGAAAGAGTCCTATCCAGCCACCTTATCAGGCGGACAAAAGCAACGAGTAGCTATCGCTAGAGGCCTGGCTATGAAACCTGAACTCCTCCTCTTTGACGAACCAACCTCAGCTCTCGACCCCGAAACAATCGGCGATGTCCTAGCTGTTATGCAAAAACTAGCCCACGACGGCATGAATATGATCATCGTCACACACGAAATGGGCTTCGCTCGTAAGGTAGCTGATCGCATCATCTTTATGGCAGAAGGGCAAGTCCTGGTCGATACAACAGATGTGGATGCATTTTTTGATCACCCAAGTGAACCGCGCGCCCAACAATTTCTCAGCAAGATTATCAACCACGAAAGTGACAAGGTCAAATAAGGAGATGCCTATGAAAAAGAATTTCTTTCTTGCAACAGTAGTTACCAGTCTTTTAAGCATTGGATTTGTGACATCAGTTCAAGCAGATACCAGTATCGCAGATATCCAAAAAAAGGGAGAAATCGTTGTTGGCGTCAAACAAGACGTCCCTAATTTCGGCTATAAAAACCCGAAAACTGGAGAATTCTCAGGTATTGAAACAGATTTAGCCAAACTGATTGCAGATCAACTCAAGGTCAAGGTCCGCTACGTTCCAGTTACTGCTCAAACTCGAGGTCCTCTGTTAGACAACGAACAAGTGGATATGGATATCGCCACCTTCACAATTACTGACGAACGAAAAAAACTCTACAACTTCACCAGCCCTTACTATACAGACGCCTGTGGATTTTTGGTAAATAAATCAGGTAAGATTAAAGATATTGAAGATTTAAACGGAAAAACCATTGGAGTCGCACAAGGATCCATCACCCAAAAGCTGATTACAGAGCTAGGTAATAAAAAAGGACTATCCTTTAAATTTGTCGAACTCGGCTCTTATCCTGAGTTGATCACCTCCCTCCACGCCCATCGGATCGATGCCTTCTCAGTAGACCGTTCTATCCTTTCCGGGTATACCAGCAAAAGAACTGAACTACTTGACGATAGCTTCAAACCTTCTGACTATGGTATTGTAACCAAAAAATCAAACACGCAACTGAATGACTACCTAGATCAATTGGTTGTCAAATGGAGTCAGGACGGGACCTTGCAGGACTTATACGGTCGCTACAATCTCAAACCTTCCAAACACTCAGCAGAATAAGGAGGTAGCTACATGATAGATTTATCATCTTGGACAGCTTATTTTCAACATTTTGGTCAATTTTTTAACGGATTTCTCTTTACTATAGCTATTGCTCTAGGTTCTTTTACCCTAGCCATGCTATTGGGCATCCTATTTGGTACCTTATCCACTAGCAAACATGGTAGTTTACGGATCTTGTCTCGTATCTTTGTCGAATTTTATCAAAACACCCCTCTCCTAGTTCAGTTCGTTATTGTCTTTTACGGCTTGCCTCTGATTAGTAACCATACTATCATGATTCCTATCTACTGGACTGCCGTTCTTTGCGTCGGACTCTACCACGGTGCCTATATCGCCGAGGTCATTCGATCAGGAATTCAGTCTATCCCTAGAGGCCAACTCGAAGCCGCCCTTTCTCAAGGATTCACCTACCAAAATGCAATGCGCCTGATTATCTTACCGCAGGCTTTTCGCATCATTCTCCCTCCCTTGACCAACCAAGTCGTCAACCTGATTAAGAATACTTCGACAGTAGCTATCATTTCTGGAGTTGATCTTATGTTTGTCACCAAATCTTGGTCCGCACTCAACGGCAACTACATCCCAGCCTTTTTAGGTGCTGCCTTCTTCTACTTTGCCCTCTGCTTCCCTGTAGCCCAATTTGGACGAAAAATGGAGCAAGCTAACAAAAAAGCTTATTCACTTTAGGAGGTTTTTATGGAAAGTATTCTTGAAGTTCTCAGTCTAGACAACCTCATCTTTATTTTAAAAGGTTTTGGTCTAACCCTCTATATCTCTTTGATTGCTATCACGCTTTCAACACTGATTGGAACCATCCTCGCTGTCATGCGTAATGGAAAAAACACCCTATTACGAATCCTTGCTAGTGTCTACATTGAATTTGTCCGAAATGTTCCTAATTTACTATGGATTTTCACTATTTTTTTAGTCTTTAAAATGAAATCTACCCCAGCTGGAATCACCGCCTTTACTCTCTTTACATCTGCAGCTCTGGCTGAAATTATCCGAGGTGGTCTTAACGCAGTGGATCAAGGACAATACGAGGCAGGGATGGCACAAGGTTTCTCCTATCGCCAAATCCTCTATCACATCATCCTACCGCAAGCCATCCGCAAGATGCTCCCTGCCATCATCTCTCAATTTGTAACAGTGATTAAGGATACAAGTCTTTTATACTCTGTAATCGCCCTCCAAGAGCTTTTTGGTGCCAGTCAAATCCTTATGGGCCGATACTTTGAGCCCGAACAGGTTTTTAGCTTATATATCCTGATCGCCCTAATCTACTTCAGTTTCAACCTAGCTATTTCAAGCCTTTCACGGACTCTAGCAAAACGTTGGCAACAAGCTGCAGAATAACAAGAGGTTGGGACAAAAAATCCCGACCTCACTTTTTATTAACAATCAAACATTGACGCGGTAGCTGATTGAACTTTTTGTTCGTCTTTTAGACTCCAAAAAGCTCCTAATCATCCTCGCGGGGCTGAGACTACGAAATCGAGACTTTGTCTATCGATTTCTGTCCCACCGCCTTTTGAGAGAAATCTTTTTGCTTATTTCTTTACTAGAAAATAAGCTAGGAAATGTTAAACTACCAAACTTTATGCTAGACTAGAAATATGGAACATCATTTTAATCATCGAGCAGAATCATTTGATTCTCCAAAAAATCAATTTCTGGCCGATCTTGTTTGCCAGCATCTAATAAAACAAGTGCCTGATTTGTCAAACAAATCAATCCTAGACTTTGGAGGTGGAACTGGCCTTATCGCCCTTCCTCTTGCCAAACAAGCTAAATCAGTGACCTTGGTTGATATTGCAGACAAGATGCTTGCGCAAGCTCGTCTCAAGATTGAAAATCAAAAACTTGAAAACCTAGACTTGATTCAACAGGATTTATTACTTGAACCACTTGAAGAAGAGTTCGATCTTATTATCGTCAGTCGAGTTCTTCATCATATGCCTAATCTTGATGACAGTCTATCTATGTTCAAGGAACATTTGACTCATGGCGGACAACTCTTTATCGCTGATTTTACTGTACCAGATGGAGAGACACACGGTTTTATCATTTCTGAACTTGAAGAAAGTCTCAGCCAACAAGGTTTCTCGGAAATAACAAGTCAAATACTCTACAGCTCAGACCATCTCTTTCTCCATAAACCTTCCCAATTATTTCTTACAAGCAGCAAGAATATTTAGCCCTTAGAGTATCAGATAAGCCCTAAAAACAAAGCAAATGCTAATCTTTACTCAGCTTTTGCATTTTCCCAATAGATAAGGTATAATAGTTATATTGTCTTTTGGGGTCGTTACGGATTCGACAGGCATTATGAGGCATATTTTGCGACTCGTGTGGCGACGTAAACGCTCAGTTAAATATAACTGCAAAAAATAACACTTCTTACGCTCTAGCTGCCTAAAAACCAGCAGGCGTGACCCGATTCGGATTGCTCGTGTCTGATGACAGGTCTTATTATTAGCGAGATACGATCAAGCTTTGTCTAGCAGTTTGATAAGAGATTTATAGACTCGCAGTTCCTAGGCTTGAGTTATGTGTCGAGGGACTGTTAAAACAATACATAACCTATGGTTGTAGACAAATATGTTAGCAGGTGTTTGGACGTGGGTTCGACTCCCACCGGCTCCATTATATTAAAGAAACGTTGATGATCTCAACGTTTTTTCTGTCCTCATACAAGTTTACAATGTTACATCAAGATACTTGAAAGATGGGAACATTAACTTTTCTTCTATGGGAAAAATAGCATATATAGTAGATTGAATCTAGAACAGTATACTACAACTGCTAAAAATTTTTCTAGAAATTAGTTTAACTTTTCTAATCTCTCTGTTCATATCTTATTTCAATCCACTATACATTGAACAGCTATTCAATTGAATTTTTAGCATTTCAAAGATCTGTAAGACTGACATTTCCCCTTTCTCCTAATCATTATCCATCAAAAAAACCGTAAGAATTTCTTCTTACGGTTTTTCTAGCAAATTCATAGAATTGAGATTCTCAGTTTTGCTTTATTTGAGTAATTTCTTACTCTTCTTCCTCACGTTTTTTAGCGAAGAGGAGTCCGCCTGTTGCTGCTGCAAGAAGTGCTAAAGCAAGTGAAGCGCTAGATTGTTCTGTACCAGTATTTGGCAATTCTTTCGCTCCTGCTTTCTTAGCTGGTGCTTGAGCAGGTGAATCTTGGTTAGCAGCTGTAACAGCTTTTTCAGCTGGAATGACTGCTACTGATCCATCTTCAAAGGTTACAACTACTGATCCATCATTGTTAACCTTGATATCTTTCGCAGTTGGATTAGCTTTCTTAACTTCTTCCGCTACTTTAGCTTTTTCGGCGTCAGTCAAGTTGCTTGGATCTGTAACTGGAGTTACTGATGGATCCGTTACTTTGTTCTTGTCTGCATCTGTAGCTGGTGCACTTGGATCTTTAACAGTTACTTTAACTGGTACTTCATCCTTAGAACCATCTGGGTAAGTCACAACGACTGTAGTTCCTTTATCACCTGGTGTAGTTGTGTCTACTGGTGTCTTGAACTCTACTGTTGTACCCTTAGGAAGATCTCCGACATTACCGATTGAATCTTTAGCAGATGGTTTATCTCCTGGTTTAACAGTTTGATCTTTCGCTACTGGAGTGTTCTTGTCTGCATCTGTAGCTGGTGCACTTGGATCTTTTACAGTTACTTTAACTGGTACTTCATCCTTAGAACCATCTGGGTAAGTCACAACGACTGTAGTTCCTTTATCACCTGGTGTAGTTGTGTCTACTGGTGTCTTGAACTCTACTGTTGTGCCCTTAGGAAGATCATCTACATTACCAATTGATTTCTTAGCGTCTGGAGTTTCACCTTTGTTTACAGTTTGCTCTTTCGCTGTTGGAGTGTTCTTGTCTGCATCTGTGCTTGGATCTACTACTTTAACAGTTACTGGAACTTCATCCTTAGAACCATCTGGGTAAGTCACAACAACTGTTGGTGTTTTATCGCCTGGGGTTGTTGTATCTACTGGTGTCTTGAACT
>NZ_JASGZS010000044.1:0-9198 GCF_047465525.1 Streptococcus infantis
CTTTCTAAAGCTCTCTCCTTGCTTTTTGAGTTCATAGATCCGAACTTTATCTTCATAAGTTAGTTTCATAATAAAAACACCCCAAAAGTTAGATTTTCTTTTGTCTAACTTTTGGGGTGCAGTTCATGGTCCAAAATAGACTTTTTCTTCAATCTGAGTGACCGTGATGGTCTCTTTTTGTATTAACGCATAGTCACAAATTCTTCTGATCCTGTTGGATGGATAGCAACTGTCGCATCAAAGTCAGCTTTTGTAGCTCCCATCTTGATAGCAACTGCGAAACCTTGAATCATTTCATCGACGCCGTAGCCGATACCATGCAGACCAACGACCTTTTCGTCCTCACAAGCTGTAATGAGCTTGAAGCGAGCTTCTTGTCGGTGGCTGGTAACTGCAGAATACATAGATGCAAATTTTGAAGTATAGACTTTGATGTTTTCTTGTCCATACTCTTTAATGGCTTCTTTCTCAGTCAGACCGACAGTTCCGATAGCTGGGTGTGAAAAGACTACAGTTGGAATAGTAGTGTAGTCCATTTTGGCATTAGTTTTACCGTTGAAGAGTCTTTCGGATAGGGTACGTCCAGCCTTGATAGCAACAGGAGTCAGTTCTTTTTCACCTGTGACATCGCCAAGAGCATAGATACCATCAACGACTGTGTTTTGGTATTCGTCAACCTGGATGAAACCACGTTCATTGAGAGTAACGCCTGCCTTTTCTAGCTGGAGTCCTTTAACGTTTGGACGGCGGCCAGTTGCCCAGATAACTTGACTGGCAGTATGAATACTACCATCTTCGAAATGAATGGTAATGCCTTGTTCAGTTTCTTCAAGTTTAGCTGGAACCTTATGGGTGTGGAGGTTTAATCCAGTGTTGGCCATTTCTTGAACCAAGCTCTCAACAATATAGCTATCAAATCCACGAAGTGGACGCTCACGACGGACAAATAAATCTGTCTGAACACCAAGTGTATGGAGTACACCAGCCAATTCGACAGCAATGTAACCAGCACCCAGAATGGCTACAGATTCAGGCAATTCTTCCCAGGCAAAGACATCATCAGAACTACCACCTAGTTCAGCACCAGGAATGGTAGGGATATGAGGATGGGCTCCAGTTGCAATCACGATGTGCTTAGCACGGATCAACTCACCATTGACACTGACTGTATGAGCATCAACGAACTCGGCGCGTCCTTCAATCAAATCAACCCCATTACGTTTGAAGCTTCCGTCGTAAGAGGAGCGAGCACGATCGATATAGGCTTCACGATTTTTACGAAGCCTTGCATAATCAAATTCATTACCGTTACTGATAAATCCGTAATCTGGCCCATATTTGTGGATGCTCTCTGCGATTTGAGCTCCGTACCACATGATTTTCTTAGGAACACAGCCAATATTGACACAGGTTCCACCTAATTTCTTTTCCTCAATAACTGCCGCTTTAGCACCATGTTCACCAGCACGATTCATGGTAGCAATACCCCCGCTACCTCCTCCAATGGCGATAATATCGTATTCTCTCATAGAAAGCTCCTTTGTTGTTTTCTAGTCATATTCTATCTTTTTTTGAAGGTCAATGCAAAAATCTGCTACGTTTAAAATTTTTAAGAAAATGCTTGCAAAAATAAAAAAGAAAGTGTATTATATAACTAATACAACAATAAAAGATTTAGCAAATGTTTTTGGATGATGAGAAATAAATTGTCCATTTTTAGGATATGTGCTATAATCTTAACATATATATTTATAAAAGGGGTATTGCTATGAAAAGAAAGTCAAAAGCTAAGAAATGGCCTTTATTTACTGCTATTGGAGTGGCGTCTGTACTTGTAGCGGGAGCAGCAGCTGTTCTTCTGTTAAGACAACCAAATCAAGCCGCAGCAAAAGATGAAACTGCTAAGATTGTCCTTGCCAAAGAGGGGTCTGTGGCATCTTCAGTTCTTTTATCAGGTACAGTAACTGCTCAAAACGAACAATACATTTATTATGATGCAAGCAAGGGTGACTTGGATGAGGTCTTGGTCTCTGTTGGTGATCAGGTCAGTGAAGGACAGGCTCTCGTCAAGTATAGTAGCACAGAAGCCCAGGCTGCCTATGATGCTGCCAGTCGTGCTGTTGCTAAAGCTGACCGTCATATCAATGAATTAAACGATGCACGTAATACCGCTGCAGCAACACCTAGCCTTCCGCAAGCAGGTCTAGAAGGAGCAACTGGACAAGCACCAGCTCAGTCATCTGGTTCTGCCACAGCTGCTATTGATTCTCAAATCAGCGATGCACGTGATGTGCGTGCAGATGCAGAAGCGCAACTCGAAAAAGCTCAAGCCCAGTTGAATGCTGCTACGGTATTGAGTACGGTAGAGGGTACAGTTGTTGAAGTAAATCGGAATGTTTCAAAATCTCCAACTGGAAATAGCCAGGTTTTGGTGCATATTGTAAGTAATGATAATTTACAGGTCAAGGGAGAGCTTTCTGAGTACAATCTTGCCAATCTATCTGTAGGCCAAGAAGTCACTTTCACTTCCAAGGTTTACCCAGATAAAACTTGGAATGGTAAGATTAGCTATATTTCAAATTATCCAAAAAATAACAGTGAAGCAAGTAGTAGCTTAGCTGCTTCAAACACAGGTTCAAAATACCCATATACTGTCGATGTAACTAGTGAAATCGGTGATTTGAAACAGGGCTTTACAGTCAGTGTCGAAGTGAAAAGCACTAGCAAAGCATTGATTGTTCCGATCACCAGCGTAGTCATGGAAGAAGAGAAAAACTATGTTTGGATCCTTGATGAAAATCACAAGGCCAAAAAAGTTGAAGTTGGTTTGGGCAATGCAGATGCAGAAAATCAAGAAATCACATCTGGTCTGACAGATGGAGCAAAAGTCATCAGTAATCCGACAGCTTCCTTGCAAGAAGGAAAAGAGGTGAAGACTGATGAAGCAACTAATTAGCCTCAAAAATATCTGTCGTAGCTATCGCAATGGTGATCAAGAACTACTAGTTCTCAAGAATATTAACCTAGAAGTTCATGAGGGAGAATTTGTAGCAATCATGGGACCATCTGGTTCTGGGAAATCTACCCTCATGAATACCATTGGGATGTTAGATACCCCTTCAAGTGGGCAGTATTTTCTAGCTGGAAAAGAAGTAGCTGGTTTGGGTGAAAAACAATTAGCCAAGGTTCGAAATCAGGAAATAGGCTTCGTCTTTCAACAATTCTTTCTCTTGTCCAAGCTTAATGCTCTTCAAAATGTAGAACTTCCCTTGATTTATGCTGGAGTTTCAGCTTCAAAACGTCGCAAATTAGCAGAAGAGTATCTGGAAAAGGTTGAGCTGACCGAGCGTAGCCATCATTTACCTTCGGAGTTGTCAGGTGGTCAGAAGCAAAGGGTTGCCATTGCGCGTGCATTGGTCAATAACCCTTCGATCATCTTGGCAGATGAACCTACTGGAGCCTTGGATACCAAAACAGGAAATCAAATCATGCAACTCTTGGTTGAATTAAACAAAGAAGGAAAAACCATTATCATGGTTACGCATGAGCCTGAAATTGCCGCCTATGCGAAACGTCAAATCGTCATCCGAGATGGTGTCATTTCGTCTGACAGTGGTCTAGTAGAAAAGGAGGAAAACTAAGATGCAGAATCTGAAATTTGCCTTTTCATCCATTATGGCCCACAAGATGCGGTCCTTCTTGACCATGATCGGGATTATCATCGGCGTATCATCCGTTGTCGTTATCATGGCCTTGGGTGACTCTATGTCTCGCCAGGTCAATAAAAATATGACCAAGTCCCAGAAAGACATCCATGTCTTTTTCTCACCTACCAAGAGTAAGGACGGTTCCTTTACCCAGAAGCAATCTGCTCTAACCCTGTCTGGTAAAGAGGAAGATGTTTTTGTTGAACCTCCAAAACCACAAGAAGCTTGGGTTAAGGAAGCTGCTAAGCTCAAGGGAGTGGATAGTTACTATGTGACCAACTCAGCCAATGTGACCTTGACCTATAAGGATAAAAAGGTGGAACACGCTAACATGACTGGTGGGAATGTCACTTATATGGATGCGGTCGAAAATGAAATCATTGCAGGTCGAAGTCTTAGAGCACAAGATTATAAGGATTTTGCAAACGTGATCATTTTAGATGAAGAACTTGCCAATAGCCTTTTTGGTTCAGCACAAGAAGCTCTCAATCAGCTTGTTGAAGTAAATGAAATCAGTTACCGTGTTATTGGTGTTTATGCAAGTAAAGAAGCTAAGGCTGCAAAAGCCTTTGGAGTCGGAGGACTACCAATCACGACCAATATTTCTCTTGCAGCCAATTTTAACACAGACGAGATTTCAAATATTGTCTTCCGTGTTAACGATACGAGCTTGACTCAGACTTTAGGTCCAGAATTGGCAAGAAGAATGACGGAGATTGCAGGTCTCCAACAAGGAGAGTATCAGATAGCTGATGCAACGGAAGCCTTCAACGAAGTGCAACAAATGTTTGGCTTCATAACAACGATTATTAGTGCCATTGCGGGTATTTCCCTCTTTGTCGGCGGTACTGGTGTTATGAACATTATGCTTGTTTCGGTGACAGAGCGTACCCGTGAGATTGGTCTACGTAAAGCACTAGGAGCAACACGGGCTAATATCCTGGTTCAATTCTTGATTGAATCCATGATTTTAACCTTATTAGGTGGGGTCATCGGTCTTCTGCTTGCTGCAGGAGTGACCATGCTTGCAGGTGTTCTTCTTCAAAACTTGATTGCAGGAATCGAAGTTGGCGTATCCATCCCAATCGCTCTCTTTAGCTTAGCCGTCTCAGCTGGCATCGGTATGATATTTGGTGTTCTACCAGCCAATAAAGCCTCTAAGCTCGATCCAATCGAAGCTCTTCGCTATGAATAAGATAATCAATAGGAAAAACAAGATGGACATCAGTCTGTCTTGTTTTTGTATGGATTTCCTTATCGAAAATCATTAAAATATGATATAATGAAGTGTTAGAAAAACAGGTTTCATTTGCCTGGAAAGGAAATATTATGTCTGAAAAGAATTTTTATATTACAACACCGATTTACTATCCATCTGGTAAACTTCATATCGGTTCTGCCTACACAACTATCGCATGTGATGTCTTAGCACGTTACAAACGCCTGATGGGCTACGATGTCTTTTATCTGACTGGTCTTGACGAGCATGGCCAAAAGATTCAACAAAAAGCAGAAGAAGCTGGCATCACGCCTCAAGCCTATGTTGATGGAATGGTAGTTGGAGTTAAAGAACTATGGCAATTACTAGATATCTCATACGATAAATTTATCCGTACAACTGATGACTACCATGAAAAAGTTGTCGCACAGGTCTTTGAACGATTGCTTGCTCAAGATGACATCTATTTGGGTGAATATTCTGGCTGGTATTCAGTCTCAGATGAGGAATTCTTTACAGAAAGCCAGCTTGCAGAAGTTTTCCGTGATGAAGCTGGAAATGTGACTGGCGGTATCGCTCCATCAGGTCACGAGGTTGAATGGGTTTCAGAAGAGTCTTATTTCCTTCGCCTCAGCAAATACCAAGACCGCTTGGTCGAATTTTTCAAATCACATCCTGACTTCATTACTCCTGATGGCCGTCTCAATGAAATGCTACGTAACTTCATTGAGCCAGGTTTGGAAGACTTGGCGGTTTCTCGTACAACCTTTACCTGGGGTGTACAAGTCCCATCAAATCCAAAACACGTGGTTTACGTTTGGATGGATGCCCTTCTCAACTACGTGACGGCTCTTGGTTATGAACAAGATGAGCATGGTAACTTTGACAAGTTCTGGAACGGAACAGTCTTCCACATGGTCGGAAAAGACATCCTTCGTTTCCACTCAATCTACTGGCCAATCTTGCTCATGATGCTCGATATCAAGTTGCCAGAACGTTTGATTGCTCACGGTTGGTTTGTCATGAAAGACGGTAAGATGTCTAAGTCTAAAGGGAATGTCGTTTATCCTGAAATGTTAGTAGAACGTTATGGACTTGATCCACTTCGTTACTACCTCATGCGTAGCCTTCCAGTCGGTTCAGACGGAACCTTCACTCCAGAGGACTATGTAGGTCGTATCAACTATGAATTGGCAAACGACCTTGGGAACCTCCTCAACCGTACGGTTTCAATGATTAACAAGTACTTTGATGGTCAAATCCCTGCCTATGTAGAAGGTGTAACAGACTTTGACAATGAACTTGCTCAAGTGGTAGAACAATCAATCGCTGTCTACCATACACACATGGATGCAGTTGACTACCCACGTGCACTTGAAGCAGTCTGGACTCTTATCTCACGTACTAACAAATATATAGACGAGACAGCTCCATGGGTCTTGGCTAAGGATGAAGCTCTTCGTGACCAATTGGCAAGTGTCATGAGTCACTTGGCAGCCAGTCTTCGTGTTGTAGCTCACTTGATTGAGCCGTTTATGATGGAAACCAGTCGTGCGGTCTTGACTCAACTTGGTCTAGCAGAAGTTTCTAGCCTTGAAAACTTGAGCCTGGCAGATTTCCCTGCTGGTGTGACTGTTGTTGCCAAAGGAACACCAATCTTCCCACGCCTCGATATGGAAGAAGAAATCGCCTATATCAAGGAACAAATGGAAGGCAACAAACCAGCCGTCGAAAAAGAATGGAATCCAGATGAAGTTGAACTCAAACTCAACAAGGATGAAATCAAGTTTGAAGACTTTGACAAGGTCGAAATCCGTGTTGCAGAGGTCAAAGAAGTTTCTAAAGTGGAAGGCTCTGATAAGTTGCTTCAATTCCGCCTTGATGCTGGTGACGGTGAAGACCGTCAAATCCTTTCTGGTATTGCAAAATATTATCCAAACGAACAAGAATTGGTCGGCAAGAAAGTCCAAATCGTTGCCAACCTTAAACCTCGTAAGATGATGAAGAAATATGTCAGCCAAGGTATGATCCTCTCAGCTGAACATGATGGCAAATTAACCCTTCTCACAGTTGATCCAGCTGTACCAAACGGAAGTGTGATTGGATAAGATTAAAGAACCAGTTTGAGCTGGTTCTTTTCTTTTGTGAGATAGCAGTTGATAAAAGTGTCATTCTGCTTTATAATGAAGAAAAACGGAGGAAATTGCCATGAAATACATTCCATTTGGTCAAGAGAAAAGAGAATTGTCCGAAATCGTTCTAGGCATGATGCGAATCAGTGACAAGTCGGTTAAAGAGGTTGAGGAGTTGGTTGAAACAGCCCTATCCGTAGGAATCAATGCCTTTGACTTGGCAGATATCTATGGTGGAGGTCGTTGCGAAGAATTACTGGGACAAGTGTTAAACAATCGTCCTGACCTGCGAGAAAAGATGTGGATCCAGTCCAAGTGTGGCATTCGCATAGAAGAATTTACCTATTTTGATTTTTCAAAAGATTATATTTTAGAGTCAGTAGACGGGATTCTAAAAAGATTGCAGGTTGATTATCTAGATAGCTTGCTTCTCCATCGCCCAGATGCCTTGATGGAAGCTGATCAAGTGGCTCAAGCCTTTGATATTCTACACAAATCAGGTAAAGTTCGAGACTTCGGTGTGTCCAATCAAAATCCTATGATGATGGAATTACTGAAGAAAGAAGTCAAACAACCTTTATCTATCAATCAATTACAACTAAGTGCAGCTTTCACACCTGGTTTTGAATCAGGTTTCCATGTCAATATGGAAGGTGACAAGGCAGCTTTGCGTGATGGAAGCATCTTTGAATACTGCAAATTAAACGACATGGTTATTCAGGCCTGGTCAGTCTTGCAGTTCGGATATTTCAAAGGGAATTTTGTCGGCAATGAGAAGTTCCAACAACTAAACAAAGTCCTAAATCGATTAGCCTTAAAATACGGTGTGAGCCCATCAGCTATTGCTATCGCTTGGGTGTTACGCTATCCAGCTAAGATGCAGGCAGTAGTAGGAACAACTAACCCTAAACATTTGATAGAAGCAAGCCAAGCAAGCAATGTCAACCTGACTCGAAAAGAATGGTATGAGATTTACCTAGCAGCAGGGAGTGATTTGCCTTAGAAACTAAAACGAAATCCTATCAAGAGCGAGATCGATTCTCGCTCTTTTTATCTTTGTTTAAAACTCTATATAATTGTTTGAAAATGCAAACCAATGATAGTATAATAAAATAAAAAATTTTTTAGGGAAAGTAAATATGAAAAAAATATAGCAATCATATCTATTATGATATTTGCAGTACTAGGTGTTAGTTTGGGTTATTATTTTTTATCTTATGTACCTTATAAAACTGCTGTTAGTAACTTTGAGAAGGCTTCTACATCTCTAAAAGAAAAAAATAAAGATATTGAAGACTTATTATCTGAGGCTGAAACGGTGGTTGAAAAAGGAGAAGAAGCACTAGAACCAAATACTTTAGATGATTTAAAGAATTCTGTTGAAGAAACTCAAAAATCAATAAGAAAAGTACCTGAAATAGAGAAAAAAACAAAAGATATTGAAAATCAGACTGATGAAATGAATCAACCGTTAAGTTATACTGAGATTCAAAATGAGTTAAAGGACAAACTTGAAAAATACAAGAATAGCGTCATTCAATTAAAACAAATTACGAATCCATCTAGTACTTTTATTGAGGAACGACTAAAAGAGGTTGATACAATTACAGGAGTACAATCTGTGACAGAAAGTAATGATCCAAATAGGCATTTAAATAAACAAGGTGGCTATACAGCATCGGTTTATTTTGTAGATAATCAAGTAAATCCACCAGTAAACGGATCTGATATTATTCAAAAAGGCAATGATGCTGGAGGAAATATAGAAGTATATAAGACTAAAGAGGAAGCAGAAAAACATAATAATTATATTAGTACTTACGATGGAACCGCTCTTCAACCTGGTTCGCATTATGTTTATGGTACAGTTTTGATTCGTACTTCTTCAAGATTAACAGCAAGTCAACAACAAGAACTAACTAAAAAAATATATCAAAAACTTATAGAAATTAAATAAAATACGATAAAAATATTCTATATCTTTTCATGAATTTGAAATCAAAGAGCGAGGTATGACCTCAATGTCATTAAGTTAAGAAATTCAAATACAATTCTGTATTTGGGTTTCTTTTTTTATGTGCTAAACTGATAGTTAAGGAGGTACTTCCCATGATAAAACAGATAAAAGCCCACTTGAATA
>NZ_JASGZS010000045.1:0-8787 GCF_047465525.1 Streptococcus infantis
GAGGCTTGTGACGAGTCAAATGCAATAAGGCTTGAACAACGTGAAAGCCAGCGTCTTTAGGCGCTGGCTGGTAATTTGGGCTTATAGCCCTGGTGCAAACCACCCGTTAGACGGGTGGTTATGATTTTGTTTGCTTTTATAGAGAATATACTTAAGACTACTATATCCAAAGTTGCTAAACGAATGTATTTTTTTTACAATGATTCTAAGATTCCCCTTAGCGAACGAATATAACAGCTTTACACCTGTTTTCAAAGGAAATCACTGTCTTTCCCAAAGTAAATTGGAATACCTAATTTTTAGGAATAAAGAGTAGCTAAATTAATGATAGAACTTTCATTCAAAATAACAATATGATTTTTCTAGTTTCGTGACCTAAGTAGCAAAAGTATCCAAATAAATAAGAGAGATAAAAAATAATAATAAAAACCAATAATAGTTGACTTTTTTGAAAGAAAATCTTAAAATAAGACTATAAAATTCAACGAGGTACTCTATGGAAAATTTACCAACCCAAATTTTTAAGTTTGCTCAAGTATTTTCAACAAGTCACAAGAGAGATATTGAGAAAATATTTTATGATAATGAGTTTGAAACTAAGAATAGTCAACCAATTTTAACTTGGGATTTTATTTATCGTGATATTGTAAATACCGCCAAAGTAAATGATTTAATATCACCCACTATGTGTATGGGGGCTCTGTGGACGGCAAAAGGAGTAATTATTGAGGGTGTTCTATATGTTTTTATGATGAAGAAAAGATTTGAAGATATAACTGATAAATACGAAAAGCATCACTATCTTACTTGTATAGCACGTGCGAAAAATTCTCATTTAAATGGAAAAGAAGACGGTAAACTATCCATTGAATTATTTAATGATCTGGATGATGATGGGGTGAGTGATTCACAAATTGAACAAGCGAAGAAATTATTGGGAGATCATTATAATTCGATTGATGAGATTAGGGTTGTTACCTTTGATAAAAAAACTAAAGAAGTGATTGTTAATCAGGTAAATGCCTTTTGTGAATTTATTGATGCTGTAAATATCACAGAATTTGATTTTACAAAACTTGAAGAAGATGGACGTGGAAATAATCCTGAGAAACCTCTTGTTGCATTGAAATCTGACGTACAGAAACAATTGGAGTTACAAAAGCATGTAAGTCTTCCTGTTGAAAAGAAGGAAGAGAATACTAAACTATGATATTTTATATAACACAGGAGTAAATAATGCTTCAGATTAGTTTTAATGGTGCTCGCTTAAAAGAGGCAAGACTTTTTAACAAAAAAAGTATTACTCAGATTGCAGAGTTTTTAAACGTTTCAAAACAAATGGTTTCTAAATATGAAAAAGGAAGAGCAACGCCAAGTGAAGAATCGTTAGAAATATTGGAAAAGAAATTAAAGTTTCCGAGAGATTTCTTTTTTGGAAATGATAATTTTAGCTTAAGTTCTACAGGCACATTTTTTAGAAGTCGTTACACAGCGACTCAAACAGAAAAAATGCCTGCAGAAATAAATAAAAATTATGTTGCTTTAATAAGAGATTACTTGGGAGAATTTATTGATTTTCCAAATCTTGACTGGGGTCTTTCTGGTTTAGACTATACTCCACAAGAATACGCAAGCTACATAAGAGAGAAATGGGAACTTGGAGATAGACCAATTGATAACTTGTCGTTGTTGATGGAAGAAAAAGGTTTTGTTATTTCTAGAATAGACACTCAGAGTGATAAAGTTGATGCTTTTGGTTCAGCTGTTAAAGTAAATAATAATGAGTATTATATTGTTATGTTAGAAGGGACAGAGTATTCATTTTATCGTCAGCAGTTTAGTTTAGCTCATGAATTAGGACATTGGTTAATGCATGAAAATTGTAAGTCGCCTCAAGACATGGGAGCAATTGAATATAAGCAAATGGAAGACGAAGCGAATGAGTTTGCGGCTGAATTTCTATTGCCAAAGGATTCGTTTAAAGCTTCTCTCATTGGGCATGAAAATGATCTAGAGTACTACAGGTATCTAAAAAGAATTTGGCAAGTCTCAATTAGTATGATGATAATGCGTGCTAAGTCATTGAATATCATAGATTCCAATGAGTATACAAACTTGTATAAGAAGCTTAGTTACAGAGGTTGGAGAAAAAATGAGCCCTTAGACTCAACGAAATTGATTAGTAATCCTCTATCTTTAAAACAGTCAGTAGAGCTATTAGTGGAAAATAGAATTGTGATGGATATATCTGCTGATATTTATAGAGTATACAATAAATTGTTGCCGAATTTTTTAATTGAGGATTTGTGTGGCTTAGAGGCAGGATATCTTGATGAACTGAATGATAGGTATCCAAATATTATTAGTCTTACTAAAGAAAGAATAAGAAGAACATAGAATAGTCCGAAGCATATTATGTGATTAAACATTTGTAGAGATTTTAGAATTAGGAGAACTATGGATATTGGTATTCGTGCTGATGGCATGACAACATCAGATTTTGAAAATTTTGCCATTGAAATTGTAAAGAAAAAATTTGATAATAGTAGTTTACATGGATTTAAGGAAGGAAGGGATGATGGTATTGACGGCATTGATGATATTGCTTCTCCGTCTCTCGTTATCCAAGCTAAACGCTGGCAGGTAACAAAAAATCATGCTACAGCTGTAAAACTTTTGAAAGAGGAAATTGATAAGATTGCTCTGACTAAAGAAAAATATGGTTGGAAAAATGATTTCAATTATGTTATTGTTACAAGTATGGGCTTATCTCCTGCAAACTTAAAGGAGATACGTGATTACGCAGATACAATAATTCCTAATGCTATTCCAACTGATGATTATATTATATTCTCTTCTACGTTAACAACTCTTTCACAACATAAAGAATATAGTGAGATTTTTATAAAGTATGGATTGCTGGAGAAAGATATAACAAATGTTTTGAGAAATATTAAGTTTAAAAATATAGAAGCGGAATCAAAAGACTATTTTTCAGATTTTGATGCTCACTATTTTGTTGAAACACGTTTTCTAGGAGAAGCTTATAATATTTTACAAAGGGAACATATTTTATTAATTCAAGGGCCAGCTGGAATTGGTAAAACAACAACTTGTTCAATGCTTGGAAATCTATTTTTAAATAATAATAAGAATGTCTTTGATATCATTATGCGTAGAGTAGAAGATATTAATGAAGTTCTTAGATTATATAATGAAATTTATCGAGATAATGAGGATAGAAATCTTTTTGTGGTTTTTGATGACTTCTTGGGACGTAATAAGTTTGATGTTGGAGAGAGGGTGTTACAAGATATAAAAAAATTATATTCGGCCTCTACTAACACCAATAATCTTTTTATTTGTTTAAACTCTCGTACTCAAATTCTTCAAGATGCAACATTGATAAATTTTGAGTTTCAAAAACTAATAAATGAAAAATTTTCAGAGGAAAGAAGATTTATTATTGATCTATCTAAGTATTCGGATATAGAAAGAGCTCATATCTTTAGGAAAGTTTTTGAACGAAAAGCAGACTATCTTGACATCGATGACAAGAAAGAGCTTGTAGAAAAATATAACGATCTTATTGGAAGAAATTGGAAAAGAATTATACAACATCGAAATTACTTTCCTAGGTTAATAGAATTAATAGCAAATAATTTTAAGGATTCTAACGAAAATTTTTATGTTTATGTAGTTTATAATCTTGAGCATCCTAATCAGCTTTACAATAATTTATTTAACAATCTGAAGGATGAAGAAAAATATCTGTTATTTTCTTTATTACGATTCGATAGCTTTCCTATCAAAGAAGAGTGGTTGATAAACTCACTGCATGCTTTGAAACTTAATCCAATATTTGATTTTAAGAAATCGTTAAAAAAACTTGATGGTTCATGGCTTACTTTTAAAAAAGAAAGTTTTGATGATGACAGTATGGTAGACTTTTTTAATCCTAGCATAATTGATTTTTTAAATGATAAATTAAAAGAGTATCCCAAAATAACTGAAAAAATAATTCAGAACTCTATTTACCTTCACCAATTATGTAGAGGGGTCGATGGTTATGTATTTAGTAAATTAAATGATTCGCAGAATATATTTTTTAGTAGACTACTAGATGATTGGGAGAACTTTAAGGATAAAGATGATTTTATTGGCGAAAAAATCCTAGCTATCATATATTTAAGTCAATTTTCAAAATTTAAGAATGATTTTGAGGAGTTGCTGAGAATATATGATGGGCGGAATAATTTAAATATTTATCAGAATGGGTGGAGAAATATTATTAGTCAGATTTATTATTCTAATAATAAAGCAATGAAAAGAATATTACTGAGTATTCTCGATGATGAAAGTGTTTTAGATAAACTGGTAAATAGTCCTTATCTTGATTCAGAAGAACTAGATGACATGTTAGATACAATAAACAGTATAATTGATGAGGTGAGTATAGAAGATGAAGAATATCAAGATGCTTCGTTAAGAGATATGTATTGTTATACCATTTTTAGACAGAAAAAAATTGAATTGCTTCAAGATTATTTAGATAGTAGAGAGACTTTGGAAGAAGAATATGTTGACTTTATTAATGATCCTAATGGTTGTGATATAGATTTGGAAGTTAAAGGACAAGTTTCAGAGTTTAAAGAAAAGTTAACTGAAAAGTTAACAGGTGATTTTCAATGGGATGATATTGTGATAGAAAAATTTGATTATTCAAATTTGCAATACCATCTTAAAGAGTACTTGCAATGGAAATATGATGATTTTTTATATGAAGCTGAAGCCTATGATAGATGGAGAGATTCTCAACTGGAAGAAAGGGTGACATTAGAAAGTATTTTAAACAAACCACTGTTATAGTATAGAAAAGTAAGGCGCTAGGCTAACATCAGAAGTCACTAGAATCTTACGTACACAACCTATTTTTTGTACAATAATATTCTGAAAAACTAAAATAATGTAGTATTGGCTTTTTAGTTTCATTCTTGTGTTTTAGTCTCCACATTTGTATTTCACAAAATCAGTTTACAAAAGGAAAATGAATTACTAACATATATCAGTCAACAATTCGTAGTTAATAGACATCAAATTGATCAAAATAGTTTGCTTTTTACAATTCGTAACCTGTCATTAGGCAGGTTTTTTGGTGTTTTAAGGAAACTATTAAACCAGAATCTTTGATTTTAAATACCATTTTAAGAGAGAAATCTCTAATTTCATAATCTATAGGCAAACGCTTGCATTCTAGTTTTTATTGGACTATAATAGGTTGGTATAAAGCTTTCTGTAATAATATTGAGAAGGTGTAGAAAGTAAGGATTTAGAATATTTGTAGTCAAAAATACAATGTTGCTATTCCTTACATAGGGAGATCAATATGGCAATGATAGAAGTGGAACATCTTCAGAAAAATTTTGTGAAGACTGTTAAGGAGCCAGGTTTGAAAGGTGCTTTGCGCTCTTTTATTCATCCTGAAAAGCAGACCTTTGAAGCTGTCAAGGACTTGACTTTTGAGGTACCCAGGGGCCAGATTTTAGGCTTCATCGGGGCCAATGGTGCTGGGAAGTCAACCACCATCAAAATGCTGACTGGGATTTTAAAGCCGACATCAGGTTTTTGTCGGATTAACGGCAAGATTCCGCAGGATAATCGCCAAGATTATGTCAAGGATATTGGGGTTGTTTTTGGGCAAAGAACCCAGCTATGGTGGGATTTAGCCCTGCAAGAGACCTACACGGTCTTGAAAGAGATATACGATGTTCCAGATTCGCTCTTCCACAAGCGCATGGACTTTTTGAATGAAGTCTTGGATTTGAAGGACTTTATTAAGGATCCCGTGCGGACTCTTTCACTGGGTCAACGGATGCGGGCGGATATTGCAGCTTCCTTGCTTCACAATCCCAAGGTTCTCTTTTTAGATGAGCCGACCATTGGTTTGGACGTTTCGGTCAAGGATAACATTCGTCGGGCTATTACTCAGATCAATCAGGAGGAAGAAACTACTATTCTTCTGACCACTCATGATTTGAGTGATATTGAGCAACTTTGTGATCGGATTTTTATGATAGACAAGGGACAGGAGATTTTTGATGGAACGGTGAGCCAACTCAAGGAGACCTTTGGTAAGATGAAGACACTCTCCTTTGAACTGCTACCAGATCAAAGTCATATCGTTTCTCACTATGAAGGCTTTTCGGATATGAGCATTGATAGACAAGGAAATAGTCTCAACATTGAATTCGATAGTTCTCGCTACCAGTCAGCTGACATTATCAAGCAAACTCTGTCTGATTTTGAGATCCGCGATTTGAAGATGGTGGATACGGATATCGAAGATATTATCCGTCGCTTCTACCGAAAGGAGCTCTAAGATGGTCAAATTGTGGAGACGTTATAAACCCTTTATCAATGCAGGTGTTCAGGAATTGATCACCTATCGAGTCAACTTTATTCTTTATCGAATAGGCGATGTCATGGGTGCTTTTGTGGCCTTTTATCTCTGGAAGGCTGTCTTTGATTCCTCACAAGAGTCTTTGATTCAGGGCTTCAGTATGGCGGATATCACTCTCTACATTATCATGAGTTTTGTGACAAATCTTCTGACTAGGTCTGATAGCTCCTTTATGATTGGGGAGGAGGTCAAGGATGGTTCCATTATCATGCGTTTGTTGAGACCAGTGCATTTTGCGGCTTCTTATCTCTTCACCGAGCTTGGTTCCAAGTGGTTGATTTTTATCTCTGTCGGCCTTCCATTTTTAAGTATCATTGTTTTGATGAAAATCTTATCTGGTCAAGGGATTGTAGAAGTGCTAGTTTTAACTGTTCTTTATCTTTTTAGCTTAACGCTGGCCTATCTGATTAACTTTTTCTTTAATATCTGTTTTGGTTTTTCAGCCTTTGTGTTTAAAAATCTTTGGGGTTCCAATCTACTCAAGACTTCCATAGTGGCCTTTATGTCTGGCAGTTTGATTCCCTTGGCTTTCTTTCCAAAGGTGGTTTCAGATATTCTGTCCTTCCTGCCTTTTTCATCCTTGATTTATACCCCAGTCATGATCATTGTTGGGAAATACGACACCAGTCAGATGCTTCAGGCGCTTTTGGTACAGTTTTTCTGGCTCTTCGTGATGGTGGGCTTGTCTCAGTTGATTTGGAAACGGGTCCAGTCCTTTATCACCATTCAAGGAGGTTAGTATGAAAAAATATCAACGCATGCATTTGATTTTTATCAGACAGTACATCAAACAAATCATGGAATACAAGGTGGATTTTGTAGTTGGTGTCTTGGGAGTTTTTTTAACTCAAGGCTTGAACCTCTTGTTTCTTAATGTCATCTTTCAACATATTCCATCCCTAGAAGGTTGGACCTTTCAAGAGATTGCCTTTATCTATGGTTTTTCTTTGATTCCCAAGGGACTGGACCATCTCTTTTTTGACAATCTCTGGGCACTAGGTCAACGACTAGTCCGAAAAGGAGAATTTGACAAGTATCTGACTCGTCCTATCAATCCCCTATTTCATATTCTGGTTGAGACCTTTCAGATTGATGCCTTGGGTGAGCTCTTGGTCGGTGGCATTCTATTGGGAACAACAGTGACTAGCATTGCTTGGACTCTTCCCCAATTCCTGCTTTTCCTAGTCTGCATTCCTTTTGCGACCTTGATTTATACTTCTTTGAAAATCGCAACAGCCAGTATCGCTTTTTGGACCAAGCAGTCAGGTGCCATGATTTACATTTTCTATATGTTTAATGATTTTGCCAAGTACCCGATTTCCATTTACAATTCGCTCCTTCGTTGGTTAATTAGCTTTATTGTGCCTTTTGCCTTTACGGCCTACTATCCTGCCAGCTATTTCTTGCGGGATAAAGATGGACTCTTTAATATTGGTGGTTTGATTCTGATTTCTCTTATCTTCTTTGGAATCTCTCTAAAACTCTGGGATAGGGGCTTAGATGCCTATGAAAGTGCGGGTTCTTAATAGCAAAAATTGGACCAAATCATGAAAGGATTTTATGATGTTTGTAATTGAAGAAGTGAAAGATGCCAATCAAAAAATGGCAGTTGTCGCTGAGGTTTTAAAGGATTTGCCAGAATGGTTTGGAATTCCCGAAAGTACTCAAGCCTATATCGAAGGAGCCAAGGACTTGCAAGTGTGTGCTGCCTATCAGGAGAATGATTTGACTGGATTTGTAAGCTTGTCCTATTCCAGTGAAGATTGTGCCGAGATTGATTGTCTCGGCGTAAAAAAAGCTTATCAAGGTAGAGGAATTGGGAGTCAATTGCTTGCTACTTTAGAAAGTGAAGCATGCAAAAAGGTTGATTTTTTGCAGGTGAAAACAGTGGCAGAAGGCTCTAATAAAGATTATGACCGAACAAATGTCTTTTATCGCAGTATTGGCTTTAAAAAACTAGAGATTTTTCCACAACTGTGGGGACCCCAAAATCCTTGTCAGATTTTAATCAAAAAGATAGATTAAGAATCCCTTGACATCCTTCCTTATAGTGCTATACTATAAGTGAATTCGCCGATTTAGCTCAGTTGGTAGAGCACCGCATTCGTAACGCGAAGGTCACAGGTTCGATCCCTGCAATCGGCATTTTTAGTAATGTAAAGAAAGACAAAGAATATGCAAAGTGTTTATTTAAAGGCAATCATCACAAATTCATTTTTAAAAATAAATTAGTATTTTTTGTTTTTTTGACCAAATTTTGACCAAATTTTGACCAAAAATTATATTTTGGTCAATGATTATAGAATAAAATGGATCATGAAAATGTC
>NZ_JASGZS010000046.1:0-7577 GCF_047465525.1 Streptococcus infantis
ATGGGAAGTTTGGATCATTTGGTGTTTCTGGTTTTGGAACCAAGTTTCCAAGTGGTTTGTAAGTAACAGTTTCTTCAAGGTTTTCTTGAGTAACTGCCTTAGAAGCAACACTTGCTTTATCAGCGTAATATCCTGTCAAACTTGGCGTTGGAACTGCAGCGTAGTTAGCCTTATTCGCTGCCCATGGTGCATCAGGGTTAAGAACTTTACCTGTCACCTTATCAAGTGTTAAGGTACGTGTCCATTGTGCATTTTGAACATTGTCAGCTGGGGCAGTTGCCTTACCGTCTGATACCACATAATGAACTGTTGATGTTACATCTTTGGTCCATTGATCTTTCGCAGGGTATTTAGGACTGTTTGGATCATTTGGATTGATTGGATCTGTTGGATTATGTGGATCGTTTGGTCCAACAGGTGTTTCACCATGTTTCAAGGTTACTGTCCATGTTTGATCGACTGAAGCATCGTTATCGAAGTGGGCACCTGTTGGGAACTCATCGCTAACGAGAACATAACCACGATCTTCATAATACTTGATCTTGTCCGCAGTTGAGTAGTTGATTGCCTCACCTGATTTACCACCGACTTGATCATTGGCAAGGGTTTGACCTGTTGTTTGATCAACGTACTTGATCACTGCTTTTTGGTCTGCCTTAACATAAACAATCTTCGTATCTTGTGAAATTCGATCTGGATCACTTTCATCATTTGGTTCAATAGTTTTATCAACAATATTGTAACCCCATGCTTGTGGTTGTTCCTCCTTAATCACATATCCTGTTGGTGCATCTGGAATTTTAGTTTCTGCTGCTTCTTTAGGATTCAATGGGTTATTTTCATAAGTCTTAGATACTGAACCTGGAATAACATTTCCTGATTCATCTACTTGAATAATCTTACCAAGTGGTTTATAAGTTACAACATCTTCAGCATTAGGATTGGTTGGAGTGACTGTTTTACTACCTGCTTCAGACTTGTCAGCGTAGTAACCAGAAACTACTGGAACACTTTCCCTACCGTAAGTATGACTGTTTTCAGTCCATGTTGTTGTACCATCAGCTTGATTCTTCTTACCTGTGAAAGTATAGTCATTTTGAATCTTATCTGAAGGTACCTGAGCTTTACCATCTGTACTTGTGTACTTAACAGTTTGTTTTGTTGGTTGCGTCACATCATTAGTTTTTGGTACATAGATAATCGGCGTATCTTTTCCTGGATTTTCAGGGGTGATTGGTTTTCCTGGTTCTACTGGTTGACCTGGTTTACTTGGATCGTTTGGATCTGGCAAGTATGGTTTGTAGCCTGGTACATTAGGCACAACTGGTTTACCTGGTTTCGTTGGATCGTTTGGATCATTTGGATACGGCACTTCTGGTGTTGATGGGAAGTTCGGATCTTTTGGTGTCTCTGGTTTTGGAACCAATTTTCCAAGTGGTCTGTAAGTTACAGTTTCTTCAAGATTTTCTTGAGTGACTGTCTTAGAAGCAACACTTCCTTTATCAGCGTAGTAACCTGTCAATCCTGGTGTTGGAACTGAAGCATAATCCGTCTTATTCGCTGTCCATAGTTCAGTAGGGTTAAGAACTTCACCTGTCACCTTATCAAGTTTTAAGGTACGTGTCCATTGTGCATTTTGAACATTGTCAGCTGGGGCAGTTGCCTTACCGTCTGATACCACATAATGAACAGTTGACATTACATCTTTCTTCCATTGATTTTCCGCAGGGTATCTTGGACTGTTTGGATCATTTGGATTGATTGGCTCTGTTGGTTTATGTGGGTTATTTGGTCCAACTGGAGTTACATCGTGTGCTAACTTAACTACGAATTCTTGATCTGTTGATGCATCACTATCAAATTTCTTTTGATCTTCAGTTGAGTTTGTGAAACCATCTTCTACAAGCTTGTAACCCTTATTAACAAAATCAGCAATCTTAGCTGCAGTTGAGTAGTTAATGGCTTCATACGATTTACCAGAAACTTCATCTTTTGCTAATTCCTTATTATTAGCACTTGTATCAATGTATTTAATAATAGCTGATTGTGTTGGTTGCTTATAGACAACGACTGTTTCGTATGTACCCAAATCAGACTTAGCTACAATATTGCGCCAATAAGTTTCTGAAACGGTGCGTTTACCTGCTTGAGCTTCAATAAGTGTGTCTGTTGCATTGCTTGAATCATATGAAACAGAAACTGAATCAGCTTTAGCCCCAGCTTCTAATCCTGGAACATTAGTTGATAGAATTTCTGGTTTATAGCCTTTTAGTTTTGGCGAAACGATAGTACCATAATTATAGGTACCAGAATTTGTTCCGTCTTCTTTCCAGCCTGTATCAGCTATGTTATCTCCATCAATATCAGAAATGTGATACTTCGCTTTACTATAGGCTGCTAAGAATTCATCACCATTGCTGACACTTGAATTTTTTAAAATCTCTTTAAAGCCTTCTTGGTCAATAGAGACATCCAAAGTACGCTTCCAATCTGATGACTGGATAACATCTTTAACTGGAGTTCCGTCTTTATCTTTAGCAACTGGAGTTCCGTCTTTGTCTACTTTAAGTGGAGTTCCATCTTCGTACACATATTTGATGACATTTTTATGAACACCAGTCGGGTTGATTTTAGAACCATTTGATACCCAAATATTTTGACGGTTATCACCTACCGGGTCAATACCATAAGTCCTATCTGTGGCAACAACTCCCCCAGTCGAAGAACCTGTTGGTACAGATGTGGCATTAGCAGGTTCTATGTGTGCCCTATTATTTTGGAAACCAGCAATGGACATAGATCCACCCTGGATATTCATCCAAACAGAACTCTGTTTATTGTGACTTTGTGCATCCTTACCATCCTTGTTCATGGAATAAACCGTATAGGTCCCAACACCTGCATTATTTGTTGGACCATTAAATTCGACTCGGTTCCCTGAAGCTTCTAATTTATTTGAGATATAAAGAATATTTCCGTGGCCAATATCCTGTGGATTGTTCCCTTGAGGAATAGTTATTGGTAGTTTTCCAGTAATTTCACCTGCTGATGTACCATCTGATTTTGTGTATCTCATAAAGGAAACATATAGCGGATTATTAAACTGGAAATAAGTGTTTGTACTAGCTCCCAATGCTACTGAGATCAACTCAGCATAGTAGTTCGTATTATCATCTCGGATATCTACGATAGAACCCTTATTAGCTTGAAAAACTGGTTCACTCTTGCGACCATTTCGAGAATCAAGGGAAATAACATCGTCATAGTGATTATCGCCACGATTATCCATTTGAACACGGAAAGTTGCAAATTCGTCTACAAGAATCTTACCATTCTCATTTAGACCGATATAGTTATATCCGTCATAACTACCAGAAGGACCTCCGCCGCTCTTAGGTCCTTTTCCTACAGAATGGAAGGTGTTTGTAGAATGTTTTCCAAAGACTACTCTTGAATCATTTCCGAAATCAAGGGCAACGCCACGACCTTTATTTTCAAAGCGAACTTTGGAATTTTGACCTGTGACAAGTTCTGAGTGATTCCCCATCATAATACCGTCACGACCGTTAAATTCAAATGTTCCTTCTTCGCCAATAAGAACTCGGCTAGGACCATTTTTACGACCGTTGTTACCTGCACCGTAACCACCGTAACGTTCCTTATCAGTGATACCATCAGCTGGACGATTTACACCAATTGAAATCCCTTGACCGATACTAGTATTTAAGACTAACCTAGAGCCTTTTCCAGTTTCTACGGTACCACTATCAGCCATAAAAATACCAGCATTGTGGTAGCGAGCATTTTCGGATCCATTGCCAGTGTTCATGTTGATAGTAAGACTAGCTTTATCTTTTACACTGACCTTAGCTCCACTTTCAAAAGTAATAGCATCACCTTGAGAAGAGCGATTAAGCGTTAAACTAGCTCCCTCAGCAACTGTTACAGATTTAGCATCGTGAATATTTGACTCACGACGTTGGTCTGAATGACCTGCAGCTCCGACATTCCGTTGTACGTGTTGAGTTTGAGCATTTGCAGCTTGATAACTGTCACTAACTGTTGAAGTTGTAGTTCCTTTGATAACAACATGGGTGTTACCACCACCACCATAAAGTGATGAACCAACACTTGTCACGTTTTCAAAGGTTACTGTATTTGACCCACTGGTACTTGATAAATCAATCGGACCTTTAGAATTAGCAGTCGCTATTTTAAGGTTTTTAAGATTTAGTTCCCAGCTAGCTCCAGTCAACTCCAAGGTGTGTGACAAGAGTTCAAGACGAGCATTGTCGTCCTTACCTTGGATAGTAACTGCACGAGATTGTGCACTAATGGTAGTTTTACGGTCTACAGAACCAGGATTTCGGCTATCTGTGTTACCATTGTCACCTTGAGCTACGATATCACCATTAACAGTAATTTCGCTTACATTTTCATCCTCTAAGGCTGAAACAAACTCACTCCAATTAGATACTTCTCGTTTATCTTCTGAAGTAGCTCGACGTGTACGCGTTGAACGGCGTGCTTCAGCTGGAGCTTTATCAGTAGACTTATCATCTTTGTCAGCAACTTCAGCTGGAGCTTTGTCAGTAGACTTATCGTCTTTTTCAGCAACTTCAGCTTTAACTTCAGTTGCTTTCGCCGTTTCTTCACTCGATTCTTTCGCTGGTGCTTCTGACTTTTCAGATTTTGGACTCTCGATTACAGGTTTTTCAGAATCTGAAGAAACTTCAGTTGTTTCTGGTGTTACAACAGCTTTATCTTCTACTGTTGATTTTGAATCGGCAGTTTCTAGTGATAGAGCAGACTTATCTGCTACTGTAGGTTTTGATTCAGAAATTCTTGGTACTGAAGATTCCGATGTACTTGTTGAACTTTCTGGACTAACAGATACTACGGAGGTGAGCAATGTTTCTGAAACATTTACCTCATCAGCACTAGCAACTTGTCCACTCAAAAAGAAGGCAGTTCCTAAAAGAACAGAGGCTAAACCAAAACTATACTTACGTAAAGAAAAGCGTTGACGCTCATTAAAATGAAACTTCATAGTAATCTCCTTTTTACTTTTTCTTAAATTTTAGTATATCACTATATTTATAAAAATCAAGTGTTAGCGGTTACTTTTTACTAAAAAATATATTATACGAACTAAATTTATTATTTTTTTACATCTCTTATCGCAAACTTAGTAATTCTTTAAGAAATAGAATTAAAGGAACAAACATCCATCTAGTGATGTATTTCAGCCCTGCTATGAGAGATTTATCCGTTTTTATATTCATACAACTTATTTAACAGTATTAAAAAATTTTAGTAAATATTTTTTACTGAGATTTATAGTTTTATCTTTTAGTTTTTCAACAAATCCTTCTATCTCTGAATATAAAAATGGAGAGAACAACAACTGTCCTCTCCAGATGTTATAGTAGATTGAAATAAGGTATGAACAAATCGATTAGGAAAGTCAAACTAATTTCTAGAAATATTTTTAGCAGTCTTAGTGTCCTGTTCTAGATTCAATATACTCTGTTATGGGGCGGTTACGATATACTTGACAAATGGTAGAAAAGAGCCCAAAAAAACCGTAAGAATTTCTTCTTACGGTTTTTCTAGCAAATTCATAGAATTGAGATTCTCAGTTTTGCTTTATTTGAGTAATTTCTTACTCTTCTTCCTCGCGTTTTTTAGCGAAGAGGAGTCCGCCTGTCGCTGCTGCAAGAAGTGCTAAAGCAAGTGAAGCGCTAGATTGTTCTGTACCAGTATTTGGCAATTCTTTCGCTCCTGCTTTCTTAGCTGGTGCTTGAGCAGGTGAATCTTGGTTTGTAGCTGGATTAACTGCTACTGAACCATCTGATTTCTTAACTGTCTTATCAGCTGGGATGACGGCTGTGGTTCCATCCTCAAAGGTTACAACTACTGATCCGTCTTTGTTTACCTTGATATCTTTCGCAGTTGGGTTAGATTTCTTAACTTCTTCTGCTACCTTAGCTTTCTCTGCGTCAGTCAAGTTGCTTGGATCTGTAACTGGAGTTACTGATGGATTCTTAACTCCATCTGATTCCTTAACTTTATCAGATGATTTCTTAACTGTTTTATCTGCTGGAATAACAGCTTTAGTACCATCTTCAAAGGTTACAACTACTGATCCGTCTTTGTTTACCTTGATATCTTTCGCAGTTGGGTTAGATTTCTTAACTTCTTCTGCTACCTTAGCTTTTTCGGCGTCAGTCAAGTTGCTTGGATCTGTAACTGGAGTTACTGATGGATTCTTAACTCCATCTGATTCCTTAACTTTATCAGATGATTTCTTAACTGTTTTATCTGCTGGAATAACAGCTTTAGTACCATCTTCAAAGGTTACAACTACTGATCCGTCTTTGTTTACCTTGATATCTTTCGCAGTTGGGTTAGATTTCTTAACTTCTTCTGCTACCTTAGCTTTTTCGGCGTCAGTCAAGTTGCTTGGATCTGTAACTGGAGTTACTGATGGATTCTTAACTCCATCTGATTCCTTAACTTTATCAGATGATTTCTTAACTGTTTTATCTGCTGGAATAACAGCTTTAGTACCATCTTTAAAGGTTACAACTACTGATCCGTCTTTGTTTACCTTGATATCTTTCGCAGTTGGGTTAGATTTCTTAACTTCTTCTGCTACCTTAGCTTTTTCGGCGTCAGTCAAGTTGCTTGGATCTGTAACTGGAGTTACTGATGGATTCTTAACTCCATCTGATTCCTTAACTTTATCAGATGATTTCTTAACTGTTTTATCTGCTGGAATAACAGCTTTAGTACCATCTTTAAAGGTTACAACTACTGATCCGTCTTTGTTTACCTTGATATCTTTCGCAGTTGGGTTAGATTTCTTAACTTCTTCTGCTACCTTAGCTTTTTCGGCGTCAGTCAAGTTGCTTGGATCTGTAACTGGAGTTACTGATGGATCTTTAACGACTTTATCGTCTGATTTCTTAACTGTCTTATCTGCTGGGATAACGGTTGTTGTGCCATCTGGGTAAGTCACTGTTGTTGTGCCATCTTTACCAACCTTAACATCTGTTACACTTGGATTAGATTTCTTAACTTCTTCAGCTACTTTACCTTTCTCAGCGTCAGTCAAGTTGCTTGGATCTGTAACTGGAGTTACTGATGGATCTTTAACGACTTTATCGTCTGATTTCTTAACTGTCTTATCTGCTGGGATAACGGTTGTTGTGCCATCTGGGTAAGTCACTGTTGTTGTGCCATCTTTACCAACCTTAACATCTGTTACACTTGGATTAGATTTCTTAACTTCTTCTGCTACCTTAGCTTTTTCTGCATCTGTTAAGTTAGCTGGATCTTTAACTGGTGTTACCGCTGGATCTTTAACGACTTTATCGTCTGATTTCTTAACTGTATCACCTGATGGAATAACGGCTGTGCTGCCATCTGGGAAGGTTACTGTTGTTGTTCCATCTTTACCTACTTCAACATCTTTCGCTGTTGGGTTAGCTTTCTTAACTTCTTCTGCTACCTTAGCTTTTTCTGCATCTGTTAAGTTAGCTGGATCTTTAACTGGTGTTACCGCTGGATCC
>NZ_JASGZS010000047.1:0-6800 GCF_047465525.1 Streptococcus infantis
GTTAATATGAAACGAATTATGGCCTTAATAAATACAAAATAACCGAGGAATTCGCTCAAATTGATGAGTGATTCCTCGGTTTTCATTTCATTAAAAGTAAGAGAGCTCCTTTTTCAGTGGGCTTCTTATTTGTTAGGGTACTTTTCTTTAGTAGACCAATTGAAATATCTTTTTTAGCTTGCTGTTGGCCTACAACATTAGAAGAAATCATATGATTATAGAAATCAATAATTTCCTCATTATCTATTCCCTGATAGTTTGAATAGCATTCTTCTATAATGTTATCAAACTGAACTCGCAAGGAAATCTCTACTCTCTTGGGAGGATTTTGTATATAAAGATGTTGAATATCATGTCCTAGAAGTACAATATTATTGAAATTTGATATCACGTGATCTGTTACAGAAGCATAATCATCAGCAAAAATAACAACATTTTCAATCTGTTTTTCGCCAAATCCATCTGGAGCATATTGTGAGGCATTTATATCATTGGCTCTCACAGTAATATTATATTGTCGAATAAGCTCCATAAATGGAGTGAAGTCTTCAACGGCTCTCGCTTTTAATAATTTATTAAAATCTCTCTTAGAACCTTTAAAAAGTATAATACTATCCATTTAGTTCACTCCTGCAAGTATTACATCATAAACTGGATATTTCTGTTCTGAGCAAATCCTATCATTTTCTAAAATTCCGGTAAAAGATAGATTTCTCTGTTGTAAATTAAACTGTGTCTCAAAATTTAAGTCACTAATAGTCGTTGCGCCGACTTTTATTGAATAAAGTTTAAGAGTCATTTTTGTTAAATCATGAATTCGATAATTATTTTTAAAAGAATTGATATTAAAACGGAAAATTCTCTCAATTTCTTGTTTTTTATTATATCCTATAAGTTCAAAATAACCTTTAATCTCTCTAATCCCAGAATTAAGTTTAGAAAATGACATTGATACATTTTCCATCCCATCTATACTCTGGGAACCTTCCATCATTTCTGAAATTGGTGCAATCATAGCAAAATAAGACATCGAATTCTCACTTATTTCTAAAGTATAATTTTCTGTAATATCAACAAGAAAATTCTTCTTGCGTAACTCTACAGTATCTAAAAAATCATACAATAGAGAATTTTCAAGTATTGTCTTTGCTATTTTATTTCCTTGAATTCCACCTGAACTAGTAGCAGAAAGAGTAACTGAACCACTTAATCCTGTCATTTTTTCAAAAATTATTTTTAAAGCACTATTTTTACCAATTGTTCCTTCAGCATCAACTTCCATACCCGTTTCACCTTGTAATGTTGTCATAAGCTCAGTTGTTTTTGTTAATTTTCCCTTGGATTCAATCTGTAAAAAATCCATTGCTGATGATTCATCGAAATAAATTACTTTTTTTAATGTACTCATAAATTAACCCTTCGTCACTTATCAATTTTCCCCCAACTCTCTCAACCGTTCCTGACCCATCTTCAACATCTCTTTTTCCACCTTGTTCCATTTTCCGAAGAGGCATTTTTGTAAAACTTCTGCTGCTGAGATTTGATCTACTTCCGAATCATAAACACACGATTGATCTCTTTGATAAATTTGAATTTGATTAAAAATCTTATCATTTTCTAACTCTCGTAAGTTATTAACTAAATGTTCTACAATTCCATCATGGTGTTCTTTGGGAGTCGCTCTAGCTTGACTAGGATCTATAGCATGGAGTTCTTCATAACGTATCAAGGTGCTGAGATAGGACAATTCAGGCTTGGTCGCAATTAGTGCAAGCGAGACTTGATATCCTTTAGTTATCAATAATTGTGCCGTTTTTCTAGGAACTTCTGTTGTTCTCAAGGTACCCTCAATTAACAAATGATAACCTTGTTTACTCAATTCATCTACGAGATACTCAACCATTTGGCCCGCAAATACTTTGGTATAATCCACACTATCTTTTCCATACTTTTCCTGTAAGCCAAGATAGTTCGGATGAAAAGAGCGATAACTATCCCCATCAATAATAATGATATTGCCTTGAAATTCTCTTTGTTTCACACGATGAATCGTTGTCTTCCCAGCACCACTCTGTCCACCGAGCAAAATAGCTTTAGGCTGAGATGAGGTTGCTTTTACATGAGTTAAAGAACGAACGAGTCGCTTGGATGCTCGTTTAAAATCATCTTGGCTAAATTCTTCTAGTTTCATTAAGCTACCACCAGATGAGTAGCTTGTTCTAGCATACGTTCAATGCCATCCAAATAGCCATAATATCGCTCTACATCCTCAAAAGTTGCAACAAGATAAATCTTCGTGTTAATCAAATCAGAAAGATCATCGCTCATTAGAACCCAAGGATTATTAGCATCATCAAATGCAATTTCTAGTTCATCTTGTAAACGATAAAGTTGCGCTAAGATATTCGCCCCTCGTTCTTTAATCACTTCAATTTTCAGAGTTAACTGATAATCTTCTACTGGTGTGAGCATTTTTTCTTCCCCTACGATATCGATATAAGAAACATTAAATTTCCTGCAGATACGATCTATTAATTCTGTTGAAACTGAACTTGTCCCATTTTCATAACGACTCAGACTATTTCTAGAGATACCAACAATCTTTGCAAACTCAGGTTGCGTTAAATTCTGTGTTTTACGTAACGTTTTTATATTTTCTCCAATCATGTAACTCCTCCTTTTATTTATTTCTATTATAGCACAAAAAAGATAAATGCACCATTTTTGGTGCATTGTTGCCGATAGATATAGTGGATTGAAATAAGATGCGAACAGAGAGATTAGGAAAGTCAAACTAATTTCTAGAAATATTTTTAGCAGTTGTGGTGTACTGTTCTAGATTCAATCTACTATAGAATACCACATATTTAGTTATTGAAGAAAAAGTACTATGAGACTGTTCAAAAAGTCTTTAAGAATATAAAAAAGTAAGAAAACTGCAATTGAAGATATATTGTGATAGGAATCTATGATATACTTATTTCTACTTTCTTAGACAACTGCAAAATCCATAGACGCTTGAGTTCACATACGATTCGAGCTTACAAAAATGATCTTTTGTAATTTTAAACATATATAATCGCCTTCTAAAGTTAAAATGGACAATAGGTTTTGTAGCCATATCAACCACTAACTTAAAATTTCTAGCACTTCATCCAGTATGAGCATCTGAAGTAGCCAGCGATCATCCCTTGACCAAGTATTATCTTTTGAATCATCACCAGCGCTCGTAGGTTTAGTTCCCCTAGATTACTATCCTTGATTCCAAATCCTAAAATCCCACACCGCCTGTAATCTGGGTAATAAGTTCTAAATGTTCTTTTATGCCAACCTTGTCAATATTGGTTAGATCCCTTTTTCCTCCAAGTACAAGAAGAGGAACAAAACCAAAGCATTGATTGTAATCCAAGTTCCCATACTCCTTAACCGCTTCCTCATAGAAATGAATATCAAAAAAATCTTCTAAAAAACTATCATCATCTAAAAATTTGATAAAATGATCCATCCGTTGTGTCATCACATCAAAATCATTGTTCGCATAATAAATGATATCAATAAAGCCGTTCTGAGTGTAGATAATTATATCCCCAAAACAAGTAACAAATAATGGAACTCCATTTGTTCCTCTGAAATATGTAGCTTCTACAAATCCTATATATTCTTCTGGATTGATAATTTTTAGATAACCATCAAGTAAAAATCCCAGTCCATATTGCTGCCACAATTCCACTAATTCATCTGGAACTTTTGGGGCATACTTTTCAATGACTTCTTCTGGCATAGCTGCAAATTTGGTAAATTGTAAGTTCATTTTTTCTCCTAGTATTGTAATTTAACATTTAAGTAAATTTTATTTAAGTCTTCAAAAGGTGTGGTTCTAACGATTTCATCCACAACATTATCTTTAATAGTAATTGCTGTAAAATTTTTAGACTATAGCGAAATTATCGTAGAATCTATCCCAAACTCTAGAAAATTTTATTTTTAACCGAAGTAAAAAAATAAATCTTTACAAAAATCAATCTCCTCTTGAGTTAAATCTCTGTTTTTTTCTGTGTCTAAACTATAGAGTACACCTCTCACAGTATTAACAGACTTTGCTTGCTCTAACATTTGTAAACGTATGTCTGGATGATCAATGTATTTAATAATAATATTACATAATTTTTCTTTAACATCATCATAATTCATATTAGTCACCTATAAGATCCACTTTTTAAAATTCAATTACCGAATTAGTTTTCAATTGTGGATAGCCTCCTTTCCCATATTCGGGATAATAAGATGTGATTGGCTCCAAAACTTTTCCTGTATCTCCGGCTTCCTTAGGAACATACACATTATCTGAAGTATATCGAACTCTCCACGAAGATTCGCATTACTCCAAGCAGGAGATATTTGATAAGCATCTTGCATCTTACTAGCTAAATCAAATTTAGATAAACCGATGTAACTTCTAGGGACTTCCATAGTCCTCATTGTCTGTTCAGCATACTTAGAATCCATATAACGATAGGCCGTTGATGACAAAATTCTGCCATCAGGCGATACATAAAAATCCGGTTTAGATGTAACTTTAGGCGCTGGTAAAGCTAACACAGGATCTGGTGCCGGCAAGGTAAGTGGCTTACTAGTCTACCCAGGCAATGCTAGTTGTTGAACAGGAATCATATCTTTGCGTGGCCTCGTGACTAGTAAATCCCCTGCCGTCGGCTTCGTAACAAGCACATCAAGCGTAGGAACTCAACCTATTTGGCCACTTAGTCCTTCAGTCACTGCCTTAATAAACTGCCGTCCTGACTATCATAATATCTTTCTCATACATAGTCAAGTTCAGACACCAAAAAAACATCCAAGAGAAAATCCTTGAATATCCGTAAACGTTAACAGCATCTTATTGATTAAGGTTTTGAGGCAATTAACTTTGTCAGTTCACAGTTACATTTATAAGCAACTAAATGTGGCAAGCACAACATATAAAACTTTAAAAATTCGGGTAGTTATCACTTTTTGTTTTTGTAGCTTATGTAGTTGAGAAATACGAACTACTGCATCACAAAGATGATATAGTTTGATAACAAATCTACAGTATATTCGTGTCAATGCAATTTTTTCTATCGTCGTTTTCTATCCTGAAGACATTTAAACAGCCCTAGATTTTATTTCTAATAAATTGAAAATAATGTCTATTTGTATTATACTATATTTGAGGTATCTATTATGAACTATATTAAAAGACCACATTATTTAGATTTTTTAAGAAGACATCGTGACCGACAAATCATCAAAGTTGTGAGTGGAGTGAGACGAGCTGGTAAATCTGTTCTCTTTCAACTCTATAAAGAGGAGTTACTAGCAACTGGGGTAGATGAGGATCAGATTATATCCATCAATTTCGAAGATTTGAGTTACTATGACCTGCGACATTTTCAAACATTATTTGCTTATATAAAAGAGCAGTTAGTTGGGGAGAAAACATACTATATCTTTTTAGATGAAATTCAACATGTTGAGAAATTTGAACTGGTAGCAGATAGCCTATTCATCTTACCAAATGTTGACCTCTATTTGACTGGATCCAACGCCTACTTTATGAGTAGCCAATTAGCTACAAATTTGACTGGTCGGTATGTTGAGATAGAGGTTCTTCCTTTGTCATTTGAAGAATATCTATCAGGTCAATCTCTCACAGAGAATCTGAATACAACAGAAATTTTTAACAATTATCTCTTTAGTGCTTTCCCTTACTTATTACAAACAGCATCTTACGCTGAAAAAATTGACTATCTCAGAGGAATCTATAACTCAATACTGTTAAATGATATTGTCACTAGATTGGGAAATCCAAATCCTACTATTATTGAGCGCATTGTTCGAACCCTTCTCAGCAGTACGGGAAGCCTAATATCGACAAATAAGATTCGCAATACTCTGATCAGCCAAAACGTTTCAATCTCCCATAATACTTTGGAAAATTATTTGACAACTTTGACAGACAGTTTACTTTTTTATTCCGTTCCACGTTTTGATGTAAAAGGTCGAGCATTATTGCAACGCTTAGAAAAATATTATCCCGTTGATTTAGGTTTACGACATCTCTTATTACCAGACCACAAAGAAGATATTGGGCATATCTTGGAAAATATTGTGTATTTGGAATTGAGACGTAGATATTCACAAGTATATGTTGGTAATTTAGATAAATATGAAGTTGATTTTGTTGTTGTAACTGATCTTGGTCACTATGCTTATTATCAAGTCAGTGAAACAACACTTGCTCCAGAAACACTAGAAAGAGAACTTAGACCACTAGAAGCCATTAAAGATCAATTCCCAAAATATCTATTAACAATGGATACAATTCAACCAACAGCCAATTACAATGGTATTGAGAAGAAAAATATCATAGATTGGTTACTAGAACAGTAGATAATCATAAATCATACAGCTAACTAGATCTGCAACAGTCTGTTATCAATGATTCTACCCAAACCCTAACAAGATATAAGGAATTTAGAACACTGATACTTGAAAGATAACATGGAATCTATAACTTCTGGAAGTACTATCAAAAATTAATATCATAATCTTATTAGAGACAAGCATCACCCACTTCCTCAAATGAGATTAAATTGTAACTGAATTAGAATGAAAAAGAGACTGAACAATCAAGGCTAAATTCCCAAACTAAGTTCCACTGCTAATCCAAGTGGAAGTTAGTCTGATAAAAATCCTAAAAACCAGTGGAATTCCGTGTCAGGGTAAATTCCACTGGTTTTACTAATGCTTGATTTCATCGC
>NZ_JASGZS010000048.1:0-6497 GCF_047465525.1 Streptococcus infantis
CTTCTCCGTAAGTAAAGGCAAAGAGTTCATAGGCTGACTTTCCATTCAAAGCAGCGCGTTTGACACTGTTGACATGAGAGCAGACGAGATTGATGTCCTCTTGAGTTAAATTGTCAAAAGAAGTTCCCTTAGGTAGAATGTCGCGAATCAGCGTGTGATTTTTCTCAATTCTCCCTTTCTGGTCAGAGCGATTAGGGTCACAAAAGAAGAGTTTTATTTCACCACGAATATCCATTTCGATGTCATCAACCCTGGCAAACTCTCCACCATTATCTGTAAGAATGACAGGAAAGAGTTGGAAAAAGTCTTTGTTCGCTTCGTAAAGTGTGTTCTTGATATCATAGAGGTTTTTGATAACTTCAAGTGCAGTTTTATTATCCAGAAGTCTAGCGAAGATAAAGTTACAGAAGGAAAGATTGAATGTGAGTAGGACTTTGCCTCCGGTCCTGCCCATAACAGTGTCCATTTCCAGCCAAGAGTTTAGTTGGTTAAGGACTAGATAGTTTTGAAAATCCTCATAGGACCGGCCTTTTTTAGCTTCTTTAGGGATGGAAGGTAGCTTACTTTTCCGTCTCTCTTTGAATTTAACGGCTCTAGCTAGATCAATAGGAGCGATAGACAGGTATCCTTTTCGGATGTGTCTATAGACGGTTTAGGAGCTGACATTAAGGTTATGAGTCTTGAGGATATGATAGATGTGTTGTCCTTTTTTAACCCCATCAGAAATGATTTTATCCATGTCCCAGAAAGTCTGAGAATTGAGAGGAGTTCCTTCACGAGCCTCGACAAGAGTTTGTTCGTATTGTTTTTGAGCTTGCTTAGCAAGGTAGAAGATTTTCTGATAGCCACAGTTTTGTCTTCTTTTAGGACATCCATTACAGACAAAGGGAGCCTTATCGAGTAGAGAGCAAGGAAGGTTGTCAGAGGTAGAGTCTCTAATTTGTTTGTTTCGTTTGACTTCTTTAGAAACAGTAGTCGGGTCTTTTAGAATAAGTTGCCCAATAGCTTTGAATGTTTCACCGCGCTCTAAACCTAATTGGATATCATTACGGTCTGAAAGGGTAAGGTGTTTATGTTTAGTCATAGTAGGCCTCATTTCTATCACAAACGTCTCACACTTAATTCCACCATAAAAATCTGTTCTAGACTAATTTCCACTTCGGTCAGGAAAGTGGAAGTTACTTTGAGAAATTATAGTCAATTGAACCTAAAACAGTACATAATGTGGTATAATCTTTTTATGGCATATTCAATAGATTTTCGTAAAAAAGTTCTCGCTTATTGTGAGCGAACAGGTAGTATAACAGAAGCATCACACATTTTCCAAATCTCACGTAATACCATTTATTGCTGGTTAAAGCTAAAAGAAAAAACAGGAGAGCTAAACCATCAAGTAAAAGGAACAAAACTAAGAAAGGTTGATAGAGATAGACTTAAAAACTATCTTACTGACAATCCAGACGCTTATTTGACTGAAATAGCTTCTGAATTTGGCTGTCATCCAACTACTATCCACTATGCTCTCAAAGCTATGGGGTACACTCGAAAAAAAAGAATCACACCTACTATGAACAAGACCCAGAAAAAGTAGCTTTATTTCTTAAAAAATTTAATAGTTTAAAGCACTTAGCACCTGTTTATATTGATGAAACAGGATTCGATACTTATTTTTATCGAGAATATGGTCGCTCATTAAAAGGTCAGTTAATAAGAGGTAAAATATCTGGAAGAAGATATCAGAGGATCTCACTGGTTGCAGGGCTAACAAATGGTGAGTTAATCGCTCCAATGACTTACGAAGAGACGATGACGAGCGACTTTTTTGAAGCTTGGTTTCAGAAGTTTCTCTTACCAACATTAAACAAACCATCAGTTATTATTATGGATAATGCAAGATTCCATAGAATGGGTAAGCTAGAGCTCTTATGTGAAGAATTTGGGCATAAACTTTTACCACTTCCTCCCTACTCACCTGAGTATAATCCTATTGAGAAAACATGGGCTCATATCAAAAAGCACCTCAAAAAGGTATTACCAAGTTGTAATACTTTTTTCGAGGCTCTTTTGTCTTATTCTTGTTTCAATTGACTATACCGTTCAGTTTTTTTGATGAAAAATGCTAATAAATATTCACAAAAAGTCTTTTGTATGGTAAAATAATACAATCACATAAAGTGGGAGATGAATGATGAATATTTTTAGAACCAAAGACGTTAGTCTAGGTAAGACAGAAATGCATCGCCATTTAAAACTATGGGACTTAATTCTCTTGGGAATTGGTGCTATGGTGGGAACAGGTATCTTTACCATCACAGGAACTGCAGCAGCAACATTAGCAGGACCTTCCCTTGTGGTATCGATTGTAATTTCTGCTATCTGCGTATCCTTATCTGCACTCTTTTTTGCAGAATTTGCCTCTCGTGTTCCTGCAACGGGTGGAGCATATAGTTATTTATATGCAATTTTGGGTGAATTCCCAGCCTGGATAGCTGGTTGGTTAACCATTATGGAATTTATGACAGCAGTTTCAGGTGTTGCTTCTGGTTGGGCGGCCTATTTTAAAGGTTTGCTTAGCCATTATGGAATTTCCTTGCCACAAGCCTTAAATGGAACTTTTAACCCTGAACATGGTACTTATATTGATTTTTTACCAATTTTAGTAATTCTACTTGTTACAGGTGTTGTACTTTTAAATTCGAAAGTAGCTCTTCGTTTTAATTCTATTCTTGTTGTTTTAAAATTTTCTGCTCTTGCCTTATTTATCCTAGTTGGAATTTGGTACATTAAACCTGAAAATTGGTCAGACTTTGCACCATTTGGGTTTGGTCAAATTTACGGTGGAAGCACTGGAATTATGGCAGGTGCTTCACTGATGTTTTTTGGATTCTTAGGCTTTGAGTCCATTTCTATGGCAGTTGATGAAATTCACAGTCCACAAAAGAATATTCCACGTGGGATTGTTTTATCCTTGACCATTGTAACTATTCTGTATGCCTTGGTTACCTTGATATTAACAGGTATCGTTCACTATAGGAAGCTCAATGTTGATGATGCAGTGGCTTTTGCTCTTAGAAGTATTGGTATTGGTTGGGCAGCTAATTATGTTTCACTCGTTGCGATTTTGACTTTGATTACGGTATGTATTTCAATGACCTACGCCTTGTCACGAATGATCTATAGTTTAGCCCGTGATGGACTATTGCCTCAAAGTTTTAAAGAAGTGACCAAGACTAGCCGCGTTCCAAAGAATGCAACCATCTTAACTGGTCTTGTTTCAGCCATTGCAGCGGGAATCTTTCCACTAGCAAGTATTGCAGCCTTTCTTAATATCTGTACCTTAGCCTATCTTATTCTCCTAGCCTACGGTATTATCAAACTGAGAAAAGACAAGGGAATGCCAAAAGAGGGCGAGTTCAAAACTCCCCTGGTTCCTTTTTTACCAATCTTATCTATTCTTATCTGCCTCTCATTCATGCTTCAGTATACCCTTGAAACATGGATGGCATTTGGACTAGCTTTATTAATAGGAGTCATTATTTACTTTGTTTATGGATATAACCATTCGACTGTAGCTGAAAATGAATAAAGAAAAAAATCGCGAAATTCGCGATTTTTCGGTTTTTTATAACTTCTCGTTAACAAAACGAACGAAGCGATTCCACCAAACTTTTAAGAAGAAGGCTTTTTCGACATTTTTTTCTGCGACCATCTCAAAACTCGGTTTGTCAGTTGTAATGTATCCTTGACCAACTAGATCCTTGTCTTCATAAGTCAAATGTCCAACGACAGTTCCTGCCTCTAGTGGAGCAGTGTGTTCAGTCGTGTCCGCTGTGTAAGTAATAGTTGATTGTGTACGACTACCAAGACGTTGAACGATTTTGATATCTTCTTTTGCAACAGCCGTAACAGTATCTTCCTTCCCATCTAATACAGGTGATTTACTATCTTCATAACTTTCTCCTTGCTTGACGATTGTCTGTAGAGAAAAGTTTGATGAGATGTAATCTAAAATAGAAGAGGTAGCTGTGAAGCGTGCATATGGATTAGTATCTTGGTTGTCAGCGTTTAAGACAACAGTGATAATACGCATTCCTTTTTCTACAGTCGTACCTACAAAGGATGCTCCAGCCTTATCAGTCGTACCAGTTTTAAGTCCATCAACACCACCACGATAGGCAGGCATTCCTTCCAACATATAGTTGGTAGAATGAATTGTCATCCCTGCAAAAGTAGAAGAAGGTTTCTTGGTGATTTCTAAAACTTGAGGATACTTGAGGATGAGGTTGCGAGCAACGACAGCAACATCATAAGCGCTCAATTTGTTTTCATCGTCTTTCTTTGAACCAGGATAGATATTAGTGCCAAGAGTTTCATTATTGAGCCCAGTTGTGTTGACGAGTGTAGCATCTTGAATTCCCCATTCTTGTAGTTTAGCCTTCATCATATCTACAAAGTCCTTCTCAGAACCGGCAATTTTTTCAGCTAAAGCGATAGCAGCACTGTTTGCACTAGATACTAAAGTAGCTTCTAATAACTCTTCAACAGTGTAATTTCTAGCTTCCATGGGAACATTACTAGCCGCAGAATTAGTTGTCAACTGGTAGGGGTAATCAGAAATTTCTACAGGAGTGGAAAGAGAGATTTTTCCCTGTTCCAAGGCTTCGTAAACGAGATATACGGTAAGTAATTTGCTAATAGAAGCAATTTCAACAGGTTGAGTAGCATCCTTTTCGTATAAAATCTTACCGCTATTAGCTTCAACAGCAATGGCATGTTTTGCTGCTACATCAAAATCTTGGGCAGCAACAGTTGTTGCTGAAGCAAATGAAAAGAGGGTTAATAAGGTTAAAAATAATTTCTTCATAGTAACTTTATTCTATCACAAAGACAAAAGATATTCTTGTTTTTGTGATGAAAGTTATCAATCTTTTTTGAAATATGGTAAAATAGGGAAAAGAGGAGGTGGCCTATGTTTCGGAGAAACAAACTATTCTTCTGGACAACTGAAATTCTACTAATAACCTTAATTTTCTATCTATGGAAAGAAATGGGTGCTATTATTACACCCTTTGTCAGTGTTGCAAATACAATCATGGTTCCTTTTTTATTGGGAGGATTTTTGTATTATCTAACCAACCCAATTGTTATCTTTTTAGAGAAGGAATGCAAAATCAATCGAATCATTGGGATTTTGTTAACCCTTTGTGCCTTAGTTTGTGCACTCGTACTTAGTTTTGTTTATCTGCTGCCGATTTTGATTAATCAGTTAAGTAGCTTAATTTACTCGAGTCAAAACATTTACGGTCGTCTTCAAGATTTAGTCATTGAGTTATCAAAACATCCAGCCCTGCAAAATCTAGATATCCAACAAACTATTCAGCAACTGAACCTCTCTTATGTTGATATTTTGCAAAATATTTTGAACAGTGTGACAAATAGTGTTGGAAGTGTTCTATCTGCACTCGTAAGCACTGTATTGATTATCATCATGACACCAGTTTTCTTGATTTACTTATTACTTGATGGGCATAAATTTTTACCGATGTTAGAAAGAACTGTATTAAAACGAGATAAATTGAACATATCTGGTTTATTGACAAACCTAAATACAACTATTTCTCGTTACATTAGTGGAGTGTCTATAGATGCAGTTATTATTGGATGTTTGGCTTTTATCGGTTATAGTGTGATTGGTCTAAGATACGCCTTGGTCTTCGCCATTTTTTCTGGATTGGCTAATTTGATTCCGTATGTAGGACCAAGCATTGGCTTGATTCCAATGATCATCTCAAATCTCTTCACCGATCCTCATAAAATGATTATTGCTGTCATTTATATGTTGATTATTCAGCAAGTTGATGGAAATATTTTATATCCACGTATTGTGGGTGGGGTTATGAAGGTTCACCCGATTACTATTTTAGTCTTGCTTTTATTATCAAGTAATATTTATGGTGTGATTGGGATGATTGTTGCTGTTCCAACCTATTCCATTTTAAAAGAGATTGCTAAATTCTTAGCGCGACTGTATGAAAATCATAAGGAAGCACAAGAAGTCAAAAAACATCAATCAGAATAAAGATGTCGGGATAAAAGATTCCGATATCTTTTTTTATCATTGTATCTTTGGCGCTGTAGTTGATCAAACCTTTTATTGGTTTTAAACTCTCAAATCGCTTATGATGAAACTTTAATTTTTCTATACATAATTTTTTAAAAACAACTGAATGATTGAAGTCTTTTAGGGCTGGAAATAGGAAATTCAGACTTGGGTTATTGATTTATGATCTATCGCCTTTTGCTAAAATAAGCCTATTTATAGATATTTTAAATAAATTGGTAGAGGAAGTAGAGCAAGAATAAGAATAATGCTAAATTCCCAAACTAAGTTCCACTGCTAATCCAAGTGGAAGTTAGTCTGATAAAAATCCTAAAAACCAGTGGAATTCCGTGTCAGGGTAAATTCCACTGGTTTTACTAATGCTTGATTTCATCGT
>NZ_JASGZS010000049.1:0-6197 GCF_047465525.1 Streptococcus infantis
AAAAATAGGGTGAAAAAACCTTTATTTGTTATGCAAAAAAATAGAAGATAGGATAGAGAATCACTTTGATGATCTCAATCCTATCTCCTATTCAAATAGTTAGATTACTAACTTAATGACATTGACCGCTCGGTATCTTTTTTTGCTATCAAAATATAAACAGTTAATTTGATTTACCAAAACCAACCTTCGTCATCATTGATAGGTTGGGCTTCTTTAATCTTGCGTGGGCCTGTTCCATACATTTCAGCTTCGATATCTTCTTTTGTTGGTAGGATCGAAGCTAGGATAATGTAGATAATAATTCCGAGTCCAAAGTTTGCGATTGTAAAGATTGCAAAAAGGAAACGAACTAGGGTTACATCAAGATTCCACTTATCAGATAGGCCTGCAAGAACACCTGATATCATACGATTTCTTCTCATTTTATAAAATTTTGTATTCATGATTTGTACCTCTTTCGGTTTTCTTAATCTTAGTATAGCACTAAGCTAAACTGTCTACATCAGTCCTTAGGCCGATTTAACAAGATGAGCTTTCCACGACAGAGACCACAACGATAACGCTTGGTATCAATTTTTCGCTTTCGTTGATAGGTTTGGTGACAAGTCTGACAAGCATAGACTAAGCTTGGTTTTTGATTGGAACTTGACAAGGGAGGAACAAAGCGGAGACCGTCGACCTCTTTTAAAAGTTGCTTAAAGGCTAAATCCTTATGCTGATAGCCTTTACCTTCGAAATAAAGATGATAATGGCAGAGCTCATGACGAACAATTTTACGAAAGACCTCTAAACCAAGTTCTTGATAAACCTTAGGATTGAAATCCAAATGACCATCCTTAGGGAAAAATCGTCCACCTGTCGACCGTAGACGAGTATTCCACTGAGCTTGGTGTTTGAAAGGTTTTCCAAAATCTTCAATAGAAACCTGTTTAACGTAATCAGTTAGATTCATTTGGAGCTAGGAGCGACAGATTCACTTTTTCACGGTCAGCATCGATTTTTTTAACCCAAACGGTTACCAAATCACCGACAGACACTACCTGACTTGGATGTTTGATAAATTTCTTACTCATGTGAGAGATATGAATAAGACCGTCCTCATGGATACCGATATCAACAAAGGCACCGAAGTCAACGACGTTGCGCACAACTCCCTCAAGCTTTTGGCCAACTTGTAAGTCTTTGATATCCAAGACATCCTGACGAAGGACTGGAGCATCAAAGGAATCACGGAAATCACGACCTGGTTTGAGAAGGTCAGCGATAATGTCTTTAAGTGTTTCTTGACCGAGGTCTAACTCTTGAGCCATTTCCCTGATTGAAACAGATTTGAGTTTTGCTTGCGCTTCTTCGTTTAGGTCTTTAATATCCAAGCGTTTGAAGAGTTCCTTGACCGCAGTATAGTTTTCGGGGTGAACTCCTGTATTGTCAAGGATATTGCTACTTTCAGGAATACGGAGGAAGCCAGCAGCTTGCTCAAAGGCCTTAGCACCTAGGCGAGGAACTTTCTTGATTTGGGCGCGTGAAGTGATTTTACCTTCTTCTTCACGGTACTTAACGATATTTTCAGAGATGGTTTTGTTAAGTCCTGCAACATGTGAAAGCAAGGCTGGACTAGCTGTATTGATATTGACACCGACTTGGTTAACAACTGTATCTACCACGAAATCAAGACTTTCAGATAGTTTTTTCTGACTAACATCGTGTTGGTACTGGCCGACACCGATGGATTTAGGGTCAATTTTAACCAATTCAGCAAGTGGGTCTTGCAAACGACGAGCGATAGAAATGGCTGAACGTTTTTCAACGGTTAAGTCTGGAAACTCCTGACGGGCAAGTTCGCTGGCAGAGTATACAGAAGCTCCACTCTCATTGACAATGACATAGCTAACTTCTGAAAAATCCTTGAGCACTTCGGCGACAAAAGCTTCACTTTCACGACTGGCAGTTCCATTTCCGATAGCGATAATTTCAACACCGTATTGGCCAATCAAATCTGCCAAATCACGCTTAGCTTCCTCAATCTGACGAGCTGAAGCTGGTTTGACTGGATAAATAACTTGTGTTGTCAACATCTTACCAGTCGCATCAACTACTGCAAGCTTAGCACCTGTACGAAAGGCTGGGTCAAAACCTAGAACCACGCGCCCTTTAAGAGGTGCTACCAGAAGAAGATTACGGAGGTTTTCTGAGAAGAGTTGAATAGCTCCTTCTTCTGCCTTTTCTGTCAATTCAGTACGAATACGGCGCTCGATAGCCGGCAATACTTTTTTCTTAACAGATTGTTGAATCACTTCATCTATATAAGCATTCTTAACCTTAAAACGAACAGCAAAGAAGGCTTGAATACGTTCAACCGCATGCTCAAAACCAATCTTCAAGATGCCTAACTTTTCACCACGATTAAGGGCAAGTGTACGGTAGCCCTGCATGTTAGCAACCGTCTCCGAGAAATCGTAATAAATCTGAAAGACTAGCTTTTCATCAAGACTCTCGTCTTTGACTTGGGATGTAATCTTAGAATGTCTAAGGACCTCTTGATAAGTCATTGAACGTAAGTTGACATCCTCAGAGAGAGCTTCGACCAAAATATCAACTGCACCCGCTAAAGCATCTTGTGGAGTCTCGAATCCTTCACAGACAAATGCTTCTGCTTCTTTTTCTAGGTCAGAAATATTTTGTAAGATTAAGCGAGCAAGAGGGAAAAGTCCCGCCTCACGCGCAATCGTTGCCTTGGTGCGACGTTTTTCCTTATAGGGAAGATAGAGCTCTTCAACGTCTGCGAGTTTTTCAGCAGCTAAGATGGCTTCTTCTAACTCTTTGGTCAACTTACCTTGCTCTTTGATTTTTGCTAAAACTGCTTCCTTACGGTCATTGAGGTTGGTAAGACTTTTATCAAGGTCGATAATAGCTTTAATAGCCACCTCATCCAAACTACCAGTCATGTCTTTCCGATAACGAGCGATAAAGGGAATGGTTGCTCCTTCTGCTGTCAAAGACAAGACCGTATCAATTTGCTTTAAGCTTACACCCAAATCTTGGGAAATTTTTTCATATTTTTTATCCATGAAACTATTATACCATAAGCAAGAAAGCTTGTTTTCATTAATGTCACAGTTAGCTTGGTATTTGTTGAAGATAAAAATTCATTTGTCTTGTCAATTTAAAATTAAACCTTTTGGCTGAAATAATAGTATAATAGAAGAAACAATAAGAATCGAGGTATGCCTTATGGCTGTTAAATTTACAAAAACTGATGACTTAGATAAAATGTTCGAAGAGTTCGCAAAACTACCTGATTTGAAGCAAGTAGCTTTTCCAGATGACAAAGAAAAGAAAGATAAGGCAGAAAAGAAAAAATAGATGACGATTTTTCAAAGTCTGCCTTCAAGTATTTTACAAGCTGGTGCCATTTTTCTATCAATTATTATTGAAGCATTGCCCTTCGTTCTAATCGGTAGCATTATCTCAGGTGCTATTGAAGTCTATGTGACTCCTGAAAAAGTATATAGATTTCTCCCTAAAAATCGTTTGGGGAGGATCTTTTTTGGTACATTTATAGGGTTTCTCTTTCCCTCTTGTGAGTGTGGAATTGTTCCGATCATCAACCGTTTCTTGGAGAAGAAGGTTCCAAGCTATACAGCTGTTCCATTTCTAGTAACCGCTCCTATCATCAATCCCATAGTACTCTTTGCGACCTATTCAGCCTTTGGTAATTCATTTAAAATGGTCTTACTCCGCGCTTTAGGTTCGATTCTTGTTGCTACTATATTGGGTATCTTACTTGGATTTTTCTGGGAAGGATCGATTCAAAAGGAAAATAGGCTGGCTTGTCATGAACATGATTTTTCTCACTTAACCAAAGGTCAGAAACTTCTTCAGGTCTTTATCCAAGCTATTGACGAATTCTTTGATATGGGACGTTACTTGGTTTTTGGCTGTCTGTTTGCTAGCATAGTCCAGGTTTATGTACCAACTCGTATTCTGACTTCTATCAGCGCAACACCTCTACTTGCAATCGTTCTCTTGATGGTTCTATCCTTTCTTCTATCACTTTGTAGTGAAGCGGATGCCTTTATTGGCTCTTCGTTGCTCTCTAGTTTCGGATTTGTGCCAGTTCTTGCATTTCTGGTTATTGGACCAATGCTTGATGTCAAAAACCTACTCATGATGAAGAATTATCTTAAAACTCGCTTTATTTGGCAGTTCATGACCATTGTGACTCTTGTTGTTCTTGTCTATTCTTATCTAGTCGGGGTGATGCTATGATACGATTTCTTATTTTGATGAGTTATTTTTTCTTAACCCTTTATCTGCACCTATCAGGTAAGCTCAATCAGTATCTAAACCTCCACTACTCTTATCTGGCTTATATAACAATGGTGTTGTCTTTCTTGCTAGCCATTGTTCAAGCCTATATTTACTTCAAGCGTTTGAAAGAACACAGTCACTTACATAGTTTTTCAGCCAAGCTTGCTAGTTTTGTCCTCCTAAGTTTACCTTTGTTAGTTGGATTTGCCTTTCCAACTGTTGCACTAGACTCACAAACTGTATCTGCAAAAGGCTATTATTTCCCTCTGTCAGAAGGAACGGACAAGAAAATCCAAGCAAGCGAAGGTACTAGCAATCAGTATCTTAAGCCGGATACCAGTAGGTTTTATTCACACACAGCTTATGTAGACACTGTCCGTAAGAGTGCTGATAAATACTTAGCTCAATCTAGTATTATTATCAAGGATGAGAATTACTTGGAAGTCATGGAGGCTATCTATGATTATCCAAATGAATTTGAAGGAAAAGAAATCGAGTTCACAGGCTTTGTCTACAACGATCCAAATCATACCAATAGTCAATTTGTTTTTCGCTTTGGTATTATGCACTGTATCGCTGATTCAGGAGTTTTTGGCCTCTTAACCACAGGAAATACCAATCATTATGAGAATAACACCTGGGTAAAAGTCAAAGGTAAGATTAGCAATCACTACCACAAGGAACTCAACCAGGTTCTCCCAACCCTTGAAGTCCAGTCTTTCATCAAAGTGGACAAACCTGAGAACCCTTATGTTTATAAAGAATTCTAAAAAAGTAGCCTGAGCGGGCTACTTTTTCTTGTTTAACAAGTCTTTAACTTCTTGAGCTCCAACCTGATCGCCTGCTTTTTCAAAAAGATCGATAGCTTGCAAAAAATTCTCTTGCGATTTTTCAGGTTTTTCTATAGAATAAATCTCTCCCAATCCTCTATAAGCGCAGGCCTGAGCAATAAGATCATCTGTTTGTAAAGCTTGCTTTAAGGACTGCTCCATATACATGATCGATTTTTCGATTTCCCCAATCTTTAATCGTAAATAACCTTGCTCATAATTATTGACAGAAGATTTGAGTGCATCCTCTGAAAAAGAATCTTCAATAACTTCTCGCTCTTTATTGATATAGTTAAGAGCTGTTTGATAGTCATTCATTTCACGATAGACCATGGCTAACTGGTGATAGCCGACATGTTCGTTTTCTTTATCATGACTTGAAATTGCCACATCTAGATAGTTTTGATAAATCAGCAAAGCTTCTTTGTAATCTTTTTCAAAGAACTTAATATACCCCATTAAATTGAGAAGGTCATAATCCTTGCATGTTTCCAAAGAGAAATTTTCTGAGACCAATTTCTTGGCCTCTTCAATCTTCCCCTCAAACAATAATTCCCAGGCTTGATTCATACTTATAATCCTCCATCTTATGTAGTATAGAAATCAATCGACAAATCACTATCAGACTCGTATTTTTTCCATGCTAGGCTAAAGCCATAATAATCTTCAAATTCGGGATGCCATTCATAATAGAGTGGGATACGGCTAAATTTTCTTGCAACTACTTCATCTTCAAATTCTGGGGACTCTCCTGCAGTAATTCCAAATTGAAGGCCATTCATTTCCCAGGTGTTTCCCCAAACATTTTCATCTGATAGAACGTCAATCCAACGAGAGGCGTCAATATCAAAATCTGCACATAATTCAAGTTCTAACAATTTTCTGTAGTTTACCTTGGTGGGTTTAATGAAGAAGGCACCCTCTACCCAATGTCATTAAGTTAAGAAATTCAAATACAATTCTGTATTTGGGTTTCTTTTTTTATGTGCTAAACTGATAGTTAAGGAGGTACTTCCCATGATAAAACAGATAAAAGCCCACTTGAATAAGAGT
>NZ_JASGZS010000050.1:0-5328 GCF_047465525.1 Streptococcus infantis
GTTTATAATAGCATGATTATTGATGAAGGAGATTTTCATGGATTATAAACTTATTTCTACTTACTTAGATTATTGCAAAACTCATAAACGTTTGAGTTCACATACGATTCGAGCTTATAAAAATGATCTTATGCAATTTTATAACTCAAACTATGATAATGTCGAATCCTATATCGAACACTTGACACAATCTAACATAAAAACGAATACACTAAGAAGAAAAATTGCTTGTATGAAGGTGTTTTATAATTATCTAAAATACCAGAACATAATTGAAGAGAATCCCTTCAATCAATTGCGCTTTCAATTTAGAACTGAAAAAATATTGCCTAAAACGATTCCGTATAATATTTTGAAAAATATTTTTTTATATTTAGAGCAGAGAGTAGTTATTTCTAAAACTGACTTTCAAAAACGAAAAGCTGAAAGAAATCTACTAATCATTTCTCTTTTACTTTCGACGGGTATCAGAATTTCTGAACTTTGTCACATTCATCTCAAAGATATTAATCTTTCCAATAAGACACTTCATATTATAGGAAAGGGGAAGAAAGAACGTATCATATTTTTAGGAGACCAAACAACATTTAATTTATTAGAAATATATATAAATAAAATAGGGAAGGAATCCAATGGTTTTCTATTTCCAGGGAAACATTCGCCAAAACCATTGTCAGAGCAAAGTGTACGTTTAATTTTAAAGAGAATCGTTGAACAAAATAACTTATCTAGAACTATTACACCACATATGTTTAGACATAGTTTTGCAACAATGCTTCTGGATAATGATGTAGATATCCGATACATTCAACAAATTCTTGGACACAGTTCTATATCAGTCACACAAATCTATACTCACGTATCTCATTCAAAACAAAAAGAAATACTTAGTTCTTTTAATCCTGTATCAGCAATTCATTCTGAAATCGAATAAGAGAACTTTCCAAAGTCTACAGTTCAGTTCATCTAAAATTAATTTTTGTAGTTCGACTTTAGTTAATAAATCTTATACTCAACAAAAGTAAAAGCATACAAAACTTCACTTTGAACCAGCATTTATACTATATTCCGTATTAAGCACTTCTGTAATTGTTTTTCTAAAATACAATCTTAAAACATCCTCAAATAAAACAAAAAAAGTTTTGTCAAAAACGATTCCTGGATAAAATGAAGTAAATCTTCCCACAATAAAAGGCATAGTATCAAGTTATTTTCAACATCTGATACTATGCCTTTTTCTTATTTTTAAGACTCTTTACCTAGCATTTCACTTACTAGTAAGGGTCACAATAAGTTTAAGCTTTGTAAGCAGATTGTTAGCAATAGAGAAAAAAACTCCAAATTTCTAATCTACTTTATTCTATATTCATTAACTAAAAAAGAAAATCTACCTTCTCAGTAGATTTTCTCTGTTTAAAATTTATTTCCAAGCACCACTGGCATCTACATAATAGCCATCTGGTGTGCGTGTATTGCTAAGCATATTACCAGATGAAGCCAGATAGTACCACTTACCACTATCTTTTACCCAACCTGTTGCCATTGAACCTGAGTTCTTTAGATAATACCAAGAGCCACTATCTTTTACCCAGCCTGTCGCCATTGAACCTGAATCTTTTAGGTAATACCAAGAGCCGTTATCTTTGACCCAACCTGTTGCCATTGAACCTGAGTCTTCTAGATAATACCAAGAGCCACCATTTTTAAGCCAACCTGTTGCCATTGAACCTGAGTCTTTTAGGTAATACCAAGAGCCGTTATCATATAACCAATTAGCTGAAATCATAGCTCCTGATGATTTAAAGGCATACCAGCTACCACCTTGGTATAGCCATGTTTGATTAAACATAACCCCTTCATCATCCATAAAGTACCATGTTCCCTGATCATTGATCCAAGCATCTTTAACTAGTTGACCTTGTTTTTGATAGTACCAGGTTTCACTGTAATTCTTTTTTAGCCAGCTTTCTGCTTTTACAATCGGATAAAGTATTTTGAAAGCTCCTGCCCCCCTGTAGGAATGACTGATAACTCCTGGTTTTTGAAGTTTCAATTCTTCATAGTCGTCTGCCCAAGCAAATACTTTTTGACCATTGACAGTCTCTGGTAAGGTAGCAGTGTAGGTCTTAGTTTGATAGTCCCATTTTGCATCAAGGTAGGTGTGTTGATCATTTGATTCGTCAATACGGAAGTAACCACTCTTTCCACCGTCATTATACACATCATCAACCACTTTAGTGGACCAGGTCTTTGTTTCATTTCCACTCTTGGCTTCTACTTTGATATCTCCTCTGTAGCCATAAGGTACGTAGAAATTCAGGTAACGTCCTTCTTCACCAATATTAGATCTATCCACTTCTTGAGCTAGGAAATTGACAGTCTGGTCTTGACCATTTAAAGTGACTTTCCATTCAATTTTTTCGTTTTTGGGCAAATCCAAGGCTTTGATGTCTATGTCATGGCCATTTTCAAATCGAAGAATTTTGCCATCTTGATATTGAATCCCCCCCTTAATACGCCATACCTCTTGTAGCTCAAAAGCTTTGGCAGAGTGAGGAAGAGCAAACATAGCTAAACCTGCCAATGATAAACTAAATAGTGTGATTTTTTTTGATACTTTCATTTTCTTAACTCCTTATTTTTGAAATAAAACAAATTGACTGTTTTCTGGATAAACTGATACATGTTGCTTCTTATTACTGCGTGATGCAGCTTCAAGGACTAGAGGATAAGAGTATTGATACAGTTCCTCTAAAGTGATTTTTCCGTTAGTATTGGTGTCTGCCATAGGCGAAATCATTCTATTTTGAAGAGGATTCCAGCCTGTTCCCATTGCCCAGTATATTGTGGCAAGACTCCCACCTCCATATGTACTATACGATTCTTCCCCCTGCCAAGAGGCACATAGTACGAGGAATTTAGAATCATGCATTTCGCCATTCTTGCTTGCTACATCTCCTGTTGAAAATCCTGCTAAAAATTCTTGTTCATCAAATACTTCTTCAGACTTAGAGACGGCCTTTTCATCTGATTTACCTGCATTTATAATTGTTCCTGAATAGCAACAATCCAGCATAATCACAAACTTACCTTTGTATTGTTTTAGAATGGACGCTAATTCCCAGCCTGAAAATGATGTTTTATCGCTACCAATGGCTATCTTGCCATCTTCTCCTCCATGACAAGTAAGGTAAAGATAGTTCACATCGCTTTCGCTAGAAGATTTGAAAAGATCTTGCATTTTTGCAATAATCTCAGACTTAGTTTTATCTGGGAAATGAACAACTTCGCTAAAGTTTTGGTTGCTAAAAACCTTTTCCATAGCATTAACATCTTCGATAGGTACTTCTATCGTTGATGTTTCACCAAGAACTAAAGCCCGACGATTGATATTTTGATTTTCCCCACTATTAGCAAAGAAATAGGTATCATCTCCGATATTATGCCAACCAACTTGCATATCACCACTGCTAGATAAATAGTATTGTTTTCCATTGATAGTCTGTAGTCCCGTTTGCATGACACCGCTAGTATTTAAATAATACCAGCTACCAGAAACCCAACACCATCCAGTTTTCATAGCACCACTATCATCTAGATAATACCAGTTTCCAGATTCTTTAATCCAGCCTGTCTTCATCCAACCTTCACTATCAAAATAGTACCAGGTGCCACCTATTTTTTCCCATCCATTTGTAGTATATGACCCATCAGAATGCTTATACCACCAGATTTTATTCAACTTCCACTTGACTTACTATAAGTCGTTTGAGAGGAGGATTCTTGAGCAGAAACTGGATTATTTGCTGGCAAAGATCCTACTAATCTTAATAAAGCAACTGTTGACAATTAAATTTTTTTCATAATATTATTGTCCTTTCTTTTTTATTTTTGTATAATAATATCAAAAATGAAAAAAAGTGTTTTATTTTTTGCAAAAATGGAAGAGGATGAATGTGGAAAATTTTGGAGCAGTTTTAAAGGATATTCGTATTTCAAAAAACTTTCGTCTTAAAGATTTATCATGTAATGAAATTAGTGAATCAACTATTTCTCGTTTCGAAAATGGTATTACAAAATTATCCATTAACCATTTTTATATTCTGTTAAATCGTCTTGGAATATCATTTTCAGAATTTGAAGAATTGGTTCATTGTTATTATTCCAAAAAAGAATGTCTTTTTGATGAATTAGAACATGCTGTAGAGTCTTCAGATATATTTTTACTTCAAGAATTAGTGGAGAAAATAGAGTTAAAAGAAAAGCATGAAAAAAGCATATGCAATTATCACATAAAATTGATTGCTGAGCAACAGATCAACCGTCTTGCAAACCTTCCTTATAATTCATCTAAATGCAATGAATTAATAAAATATCTTCTTTCTGTAGATACTTGGATGGAGTATGAACTTAAGATTTTCTATAATTCGGTGTTTTTTATGAATACAAAGACCATAAGTTTACTATATAGAATAGTAATCAAGAAAACACGACATTTTTTAAAAACGGATACCGGAACACATAAAGTAATTCCTCTATATTTATTTAACCTAGAAATGTTATTAGAAAATAATTTGTTAGGTAGCGCTCAATTTTTTATAGATGATTTAGAAAATTTACTTACTAGACAAGGATATTATTTTGAAAAGAATTATTTGCTCTTTCTAAGAGGTATTTATCTTATAAAAACTAATCAAATAGAGTTAGGTAAAAAAGAATGTTCTAAAGCTATGAGAATATTTAAGGAATATAATGACAGTGATACAATAAATAAATTAAACCAGAGATTTAAGCTCGATCTAACAATTTAATTGTTAAATGATATCGTTTAAAGATATAATTCCTAAAAAATTAGACAAATAATTTATCTATAAGATTTGGTTCTGCATTTCAATGAGCTAAGTCTTTTTTTTAATACATTTGTCATTATATAGGCTTTTGTTAATTATTTTTTGTTTTTATTCAGAGGAATAGTAACGATTCTTCCCTTTTTTAACGCTCTCTGTTCCATAACGATCAATTCACCTTGTCACATACCTTAGCCAGAAATATCCATACCAAATCTTTTTGAAAGCTGATTAAAGCTTTGTGCTTGTTTTCTTAATTCATAGAACTAAACCTTAACCTCATTTGTCAATTCCATAATAAAAATAAGGACATTCCAATAAAGGAAGTCCTTTTTAACACTACTATAAATCAAAGACATTTTCATGATCCATTTTATTCTATAATCATTGACCAAAATATAATTTTTGGTCAAAATTTGGTCAAAATTTGGTCAAAAAAACAAAAAATACTAATTTATTTTTAAAAATGAATTTGTGATGA
>NZ_JASGZS010000051.1:0-4963 GCF_047465525.1 Streptococcus infantis
AGCTAAGCGACTTCCTTATCTCACAGGGGGCAACCCCCAACTACTTCCGGCGTTCTAGGGCTTAACTGCTGTGTTCGGCATGGGTACAGGTGTATCTCCTAGGCTATCGTCACTTAACTTTGAGTAATACATACTCAAAATTGAATATCTTTCAAATTTCACTTAAAATAGTCACGCTTCGTATTCTCAGTTACTTTGGATAAGTCCTCGAGCTATTAGTATTAGTCCGCTACATGTGTCGCCACACTTCCACTTCTAACCTATCTACCTGATCATCTCTCAGGGCTCTTACTGATATAAAATCATGGGAAATCTCATCTTGAGGTGGGTTTCACACTTAGATGCTTTCAGCGTTTATCCCTTCCCTACATAGCTACCCAGCGATGCCTTTGGCAAGACAACTGGTACACCAGCGGTAAGTCCACTCTGGTCCTCTCGTACTAGGAGCAGATCCTCTCAAATTTCCTACGCCCGCGACGGATAGGGACCGAACTGTCTCACGACGTTCTGAACCCAGCTCGCGTGCCGCTTTAATGGGCGAACAGCCCAACCCTTGGGACCGACTACAGCCCCAGGATGCGACGAGCCGACATCGAGGTGCCAAACCTCCCCGTCGATGTGAACTCTTGGGGGAGATAAGCCTGTTATCCCCAGGGTAGCTTTTATCCGTTGAGCGATGGCCCTTCCATACGGAACCACCGGATCACTAAGCCCGACTTTCGTCCCTGCTCGAGTTGTAGCTCTCGCAGTCAAGCTCCCTTATACCTTTACACTCTGCGAATGATTTCCAACCATTCTGAGGGAACCTTTGGGCGCCTCCGTTACCTTTTAGGAGGCGACCGCCCCAGTCAAACTGCCCGTCAGACACTGTCTCCGATAGGGATCACCTATCTGGGTTAGAGTGGCCATAACACAAGGGTAGTATCCCAACAGCGTCTCCTTCGAAACTGGCGTCCCGATCTCTTAGACTCCTACCTATCCTGTACATGTGGTACAGACACTCAATATCAAACTGCAGTAAAGCTCCATGGGGTCTTTCCGTCCTGTCGCGGGTAACCTGCATCTTCACAGGTACTAAAATTTCACCGAGTCTCTCGTTGAGACAGTGCCCAAATCATTACGCCTTTCGTGCGGGTCGGAACTTACCCGACAAGGAATTTCGCTACCTTAGGACCGTTATAGTTACGGCCGCCGTTTACTGGGGCTTCAATTCATACCTTCGCGTTTCCGCTAAGCACTCCTCTTAACCTTCCAGCACCGGGCAGGCGTCACCCCCTATACATCATCTTACGATTTAGCAGAGAGCTGTGTTTTTGATAAACAGTTGCTTGGGCCTATTCACTGCGGCTGACTTAAAGTCAGCACCCCTTCTCCCGAAGTTACGGGGTCATTTTGCCGAGTTCCTTAACGAGAGTTCTCTCGCTCACCTGAGGCTACTCGCCTCGACTACCTGTGTCGGTTTGCGGTACGGGTAGAGTATGTTTAAACGCTAGAAGCTTTTCTTGGCAGTGTGACGTCACTAACTTCGCTACTAAACTTCGCTCCCCATCACAGCTCAATGTTATAGAACTAAGCATTTAACTCAATTCACACCTCACTGCTTAGACAGACACTTCCAATCGTCTGCTTTAGTTAGCCTACTGCGTCCCTCCATCACTACATACTCTAGTACAGGAATATCAACCTGTTGTCCATCGGATACACCTTTCGGTCTCTCCTTAGGTCCCGACTAACCCAGGGCGGACGAGCCTTCCCCTGGAAACCTTAGTCTTACGGTGGACAGGATTCTCACCTGTCTTTCGCTACTCATACCGGCATTCTCACTTCTATGCGTTCCAGCACTCCTCACGGTACACCTTCTTCACACATAGAACGCTCTCCTACCATACCTATAAAGGTATCCACAGCTTCGGTAAATTGTTTTAGCCCCGGTACATTTTCGGCGCAGGGTCACTCGACTAGTGAGCTATTACGCACTCTTTGAATGAATAGCTGCTTCTAAGCTAACATCCTAGTTGTCTGTGCAACCCCACATCCTTTTCCACTTAACAATTATTTTGGGACCTTAGCTGGTGGTCTGGGCTGTTTCCCTTTCGACTACGGATCTTAGCACTCGCAGTCTGACTGCCGACCATAATTCATTGGCATTCGGAGTTTATCTGAGATTGGTAATCCGGGATGGACCCCTCACCCAAACAGTGCTCTACCTCCAAGAATCTCTAATGTCGACGCTAGCCCTAAAGCTATTTCGGAGAGAACCAGCTATCTCCAAGTTCGTTTGGAATTTCTCCGCTACCCACAAGTCATCCAAGCACTTTTCAACGTGCCCTGGTTCGGTCCTCCAGTGCGTCTTACCGCACCTTCAACCTGCTCATGGGTAGGTCACATGGTTTCGGGTCTACGACATGATACTAAAGGCGCCCTATTCAGACTCGGTTTCCCTACGGCTCCGTCTCTTCAACTTAACCTCGCATCATATCGTAACTCGCCGGTTCATTCTACAAAAGGCACGCTCTCACCCATTAACGGGCTCGAACTTGTTGTAGGCACACGGTTTCAGGTTCTATTTCACTCCCCTCCCGGGGTGCTTTTCACCTTTCCCTCACGGTACTGGTTCACTATCGGTCACTAGGGAGTATTTAGGGTTGGGAGATGGTCCTCCCAGATTCCGACGGGATTTCACGTGTCCCGCCGTACTCAGGATACTGCTAGGTACAAAGACTATTTTGAATACGAGGCTATCACTCTCTTTGGCTGATTTTCCCAAACCATTCTTCTATAATCTTTGAGTCCACATTGCAGTCCTACAACCCCGAAGAGTAAACTCTTCGGTTTGCCCTCCTGCCGTTTCGCTCGCCGCTACTAAGGCAATCGCTTTTGCTTTCTCTTCCTGCAGCTACTTAGATGTTTCAGTTCACTGCGTCTTCCTCCTCATATCCTTAACAGATATGGGTAACAGGTAGTACCTGTTGGGTTCCCCCATTCGGAAATCCCTGGATCATCGCTTACTTACAGCTACCCAAGGCATATCGTCGTTTGTCACGTCCTTCTTCGGCTCCTAGTGCCAAGGCATCCACCGTGCGCCCTTATTAACTTAACCTTATTTTTCTGACCTTTCAGTCATAAACTCTTATTAATACTACAGCGTTTTCGGTTTATTTTCTTGTTACTATTTGATATAGATATTCAATTTTCAATGTGCATTACTTGGTGATCTCTCACCAATGGAGCCTAGCGGGATCGAACCGCTGACCTCCTGCGTGCAAAGCAGGCGCTCTCCCAGCTGAGCTAAGGCCCCACAAGACCTCTCAAGACTAAACAAGACCAACGTGCATTCCTTATCCTTAGAAAGGAGGTGATCCAGCCGCACCTTCCGATACGGCTACCTTGTTACGACTTCACCCCAATCATCTATCCCACCTTAGGCGGCTGGCTCCTAAAAGGTTACCTCACCGACTTCGGGTGTTACAAACTCTCGTGGTGTGACGGGCGGTGTGTACAAGGCCCGGGAACGTATTCACCGCGGCGTGCTGATCCGCGATTACTAGCGATTCCGACTTCATGTAGGCGAGTTGCAGCCTACAATCCGAACTGAGACTGGCTTTAAGAGATTAGCTTGCCGTCACCGACTTGCGACTCGTTGTACCAGCCATTGTAGCACGTGTGTAGCCCAGGTCATAAGGGGCATGATGATTTGACGTCATCCCCACCTTCCTCCGGTTTATTACCGGCAGTCTCGCTAGAGTGCCCAACTGAATGATGGCAACTAACAATAGGGGTTGCGCTCGTTGCGGGACTTAACCCAACATCTCACGACACGAGCTGACGACAACCATGCACCACCTGTCACCTCTGTCCCGAAGGAAAGCTCTATCTCTAGAGCGGTCAGAGGGATGTCAAGACCTGGTAAGGTTCTTCGCGTTGCTTCGAATTAAACCACATGCTCCACCGCTTGTGCGGGCCCCCGTCAATTCCTTTGAGTTTCAACCTTGCGGTCGTACTCCCCAGGCGGAGTGCTTAATGCGTTAGCTGCGGCACTAAACCCCGGAAAGGGTCTAACACCTAGCACTCATCGTTTACGGCGTGGACTACCAGGGTATCTAATCCTGTTTGCTCCCCACGCTTTCGAGCCTCAGCGTCAGTTACAAGCCAGAGAGCCGCTTTCGCCACCGGTGTTCCTCCATATATCTACGCATTTCACCGCTACACATGGAATTCCACTCTCCCCTCTTGCACTCAAGTTAAACAGTTTCCAAAGCGTACTATGGTTAAGCCACAGCCTTTAACTTCAGACTTATCTAACCGCCTGCGCTCGCTTTACGCCCAATAAATCCGGACAACGCTCGGGACCTACGTATTACCGCGGCTGCTGGCACGTAGTTAGCCGTCCCTTTCTGGTAAGATACCGTCACAGTGTGAACTTTCCACTCTCACACTCGTTCTTCTCTTACAACAGAGCTTTACGATCCGAAAACCTTCTTCACTCACGCGGCGTTGCTCGGTCAGACTTCCGTCCATTGCCGAAGATTCCCTACTGCTGCCTCCCGTAGGAGTCTGGGCCGTGTCTCAGTCCCAGTGTGGCCGATCACCCTCTCAGGTCGGCTATGTATCGTCGCCTTGGTGAGCCGTTACCTCACCAACTAGCTAATACAACGCAGGTCCATCTGGTAGTGATGCATTTGCACCTTTCAAGCAGATATCATGCAATATCTACTGTTATGCGGTATTAGCTATCGTTTCCAATAGTTATCCCCCGCTACCAGGCAGGTTACCTACGCGTTACTCACCCGTTCGCAACTCATCCAGAAGAGCAAGCTCCTCCTTCAGCGTTCTACTTGCATGTATTAGGCACGCCGCCAGCGTTCGTCCTGAGCCAGGATCAAACTCTCATTAAAAGTTTGAGTTCTCACTCATTTCTGTCACTGACAGATTTATTGTTTTTTTCATTGTTCAGTACTACAAC
>NZ_JASGZS010000052.1:0-4564 GCF_047465525.1 Streptococcus infantis
CACAATTTCTTAGTTCTAAATGAATCCGACGATAACCATAATTTCCCTTGTGTTCGGTAAAAATGGATTGAATTTCAGCTTTAAGCTCTTGGTCCTTATCTGGTTTGTTTAGCTGTTTCAAGTGATAGTAGTAGGTAGAACGAGCGAGTTTAATGGCTTTTAGAAGAATATCTAACGAAAAATCAGCGATTAATTCTCGAACAATTTCCGTCTTTCTTCTTTCTCTTTTTCCTCCTTCAATCGGAGTTCTCTCAACTTTTTTAGAATGGCATTCTCCGCTCTTAGGTATTGCAGCTCTTCTTGTAGACGCTCTAACTCTGTCAATTCCTCAGGCTTTTTCTTCGGTTTACGTCCCATTTTAGATGGTCTCCCTCTTGTTTTCTCAACAATAGTATACCCGTTTTTCTTATATTGTGCCAGCCAATTTGAAAGCATTCCTTGGTTTGGGAGAGCATAATCAAGGCTGACACTTCTACGTGAACGACCTTCAAGTAAGACTTTATCAATCATTTCTTGTTTTAGTTCTGGAGAATAATAACAATTCTTACCTTTCTTGACAATCTCTATTCCATAACGGTCAATTAATTTCACCATGTACTTTAGCCCAGAAAAATCTACATCAAATCTTTTTGAAAGCTCCTTGAAGCTATGACCTTGATTCCTAAGTGAATAGATCTGAACTTTATCCTCATAAGTTAATTTCATAATAAAATACCCCCAAAGTTAGATTTTTTCTGTCTAACTTTGGGGGTGCAGTTCAGTCTTACTTAGTACTTTTTTATTTTTCATTTTGCCTAGCCTAATTATCCCTGCAAATTCTTCTATCGCTCTGCTGCAATATTAGAACTAAAATTAAAATTAACTATATCATTATTCGAATCAAGGTCTAAATTCATAAAATAATGATTCCAAAAGAATTCATTGTTACCTGCTCCCCACTGCACGCCATAATGACCCAAATATTCATCTCTTGGCTCGCTTGGAGTCAGCCATATTTTTTTCCCAAATACTTTCGTGAACTCGTTTTCGTCAAGCTTCTTTAGCAAATCTATACCATCTATATTATATGAAATTCCATATTTTTTGGAAACAGCTGTGCACTCAGAATCGAAGCAAACCTGCGTAACTACACAGTCCTTCAGCTCCGTACTCTTCCTCTTATCTCCGTAAACACCTATACATCCGAGAACTACATTCTTCTTTACAAGAAGATAGGTAGATCGCGTAACTGCTGAGTCATATGACTTAAAGCCGTTTGGTACGCTAACCCCAGCTCCTTGGTATTTAGTATAGCTTCCCGTTGTCAAAAGCTCGTTATAATTAGGATAATCATGTCTACCATTTGACACATAAATTTCAAACCCCTTGTCTATCAAATCCGAAATCTTAGTCTCTGTAAGATGAATTTCAGTTCCGTCAATTTTAAGTGGAGGTGAGTTATCAGGTAGACCTATAAATATATATACAAACATCAAAAACACGAATATCATAAGCACTGCAACGATACTCATCCAAGATTTCCCGGTTCTCCTTCGTGCATTGAAAAGCGACATTATAGAAGGCGTGATTATAGCAGCACCAATTGGCGCCGCCCCATGACGGAACATGCTCATGACCTTAAAGGCAATTACAGCGCTAATTAGTATTAAAAATATGTGCACTGCATACTCTCCTACGCTTAGCTTACTCGTCCTAGTCTGATTATTTGCTGGGGCATCGTACACTGGAACACCGTTCTCAAAGGTGTTCTTCATTCTAAAACGCAGCCAAAACAATATTCCAATAAACACAAATGCCAAGAACACTAGCATTCCGATAAAAACTAATTTTTCCATCTGTAACCTTTTCTCTGACCTAATTATCGTCCATCAAAATTCATATCTAGTCTACCACATTTTGAAATTGTTTTACAATATTTACATACTTGTGCACGAATCAAAAATGTATACAAGCTTTTCAGAGTATTTATTCTTTACACCTCTTTTCCGCTATGTTAAAATTGTATTAAGTTTAATACTTGTTTTATTCTAAACGTGCGCATCATTTTAACGCAAAAAACAAATTTAATTTCGTTGTTTCTGTAGTTAACTTTTTTATCGAAGTAATTCAGGAGTCCTATATTCAATATTAGGATGCATTAATCAAAGAGGTAACATCAGTAGAATCCGAAAATAAAATATTTACTTGGATTTGTGATGTTGCGAATTAGAATTCAATGAAAAGTTAGGGATTGTTTTAGATGTATTTACCAACAGTGACTTTAATAATCTTAACTCTATTTGTCCTTACTGTAATAAAAAAATCCTTAAACCAAATGAAAAAATAAGCTTCGCTAAACCGTACTTAATCAATGAATGGGTGAAATAACTTAACGGAGATATTGACACTTTCTTTTATGATTCAAATATAATAGTTGATTGGATTTGTCGTAAATGTCACAGGAGTTATAAAACGAAAATTTCTGAACGCTCCGAAAACGACCAATGTTGCCCATATTGTTCATTTAAAAAGACTGCAAAAAAGGTATAACGATCTTGAAACAACACATCCTTGGTTAATTAAAGAATGGTCTACTATATTAAATAAACAAGAAATGTCTTCAGTAAGAGTTAATTCAACATATACCGCATGGTGGAAATGTCCTGTATGCACTGGAGAATATCAGCAAGTCATTAAAGAAAAATTTTACAGAGAAAATTCTTGTCCATATTGTAGGAATCAAAAAGTTTTAAAAGAATTTAACGACTTGGCAACAACTCAACAAAGTCTAATGAATGAGTGGGATTATTTGAATAACCTCCTAATAGCAAGTCCAACTGAAATCACAGAGTTGAGTAATATGTCTGTATGGTGGATATGTCAGGAAAATCCAGAACATCGTTATAAAATTCAACTTAAAGAAAGAATGGCATACAGAAAACGAAATAAAAAGGCATGTTCGATTTGCAAAGGTTACAGAAGAAAGCAAGAACATTTTATACAGTTTAAAAAAGATATAAAAAAATAAGAACACTTTAAGTAAAGTGTTCTTATTTTGTCAAAATGTACATTTGAAAAGTTTTTAGTTTTCACTTAGATAAAGTACATATTACAGTAGATGGACAGCTTTTAAAATTTCCAGTATTCACTTAAATAAAGTACATAATTAAGAATAATTAGCTCTAAAAAAATTTTTGGTTAAAAATTTAATTGTATAGCTTATTTGAACATTCCTAAATCTCCCCTATAACATCTTTCCGAAAAACTATAATTTTCTTGAAAAATATATCTAGCTATGCTATACTACTAGTATAGAAAGATTTGGAGAAAAACATGAAACGCGAGATCTTATTAGAACGAATCGATAAACTCAAACAAGTCATGCCCTGGTATGTTCTGGAATACTATCAATCGAAACTGGCTGTTCCATACAGTTTTACGACCTTGTACGAATACTTAAAGGAATACGATCGATTTTTCACCTGGGTCTTGGAATCTGGTATATCAGATGCTGATACCATGTCTAATATTCCCTTAGACGTTCTGGAACACATGACCAAGAAAGACATGGAATCTTTTATTCTTTACTTACGTGAACGCCCTTTGCTTAATGCTAATACAACTAAAAATGGTGTCTCTCAAACAACCATTAACCGTACACTTTCTGCACTTTCTAGTCTTTATAAGTATTTGACTGAGGAGGTTGAAAATGATCAAGGTGAACCTTATTTCTATCGCAATGTCATGAAGAAGGTTGCTACCAAGAAAAAGAAAGAAACCTTGGCTGCGCGAGCTGAAAATATCAAGCAAAAGCTCTTTTTAGGTGATGAAACAGAGGGATTTTTGAATTATATAGATGAGGAATACCCTAAAACTCTCTCAAATCGAGCCTTATCGTCCTTTAACAAGAATAAGGAGCGAGATTTAGCGATTATCGCACTCCTTCTTGCCTCTGGTGTCCGTCTTTCTGAAGCAGTTAACCTAGATCTTCGAGACCTCAATCTTAAGATGATGGTGATTGAAGTCACTCGAAAAGGCGGAAAACGAGATTCGGTTAATGTTGCTGCCTTTGCTAAGCCTTATTTAGAGCAATATCTTGCTATTCGAGACAAACGATATAAGACAGAAAAAAAGGATACAGCCCTCTTTCTAACCTTGTATCGAGGGGTTCCAAACCGTATCGATGCTTCTAGTGTTGAAAAGATGGTGGCAAAGTATTCTGAAGATTTCAAAGTCCGAGTGACACCCCACAAACTACGCCATACGCTTGCAACACGTCTATATGATGCAACCAAATCCCAAGTTTTGGTCAGCCACCAGCTAGGACATGCTAGCACACAAGTCACTGATCTCTATACCCATATCGTCAATGATGAACAAAAGAATGCTCTGGATAGTTTATAAGATACATAAAATAAATTATGTAAAATACAACTCAAAAAAGAAGATGGTCAAACAACCCAATGTCATTAAGTTAAGAAATTCAAATACAATTCTGTATTTGGGTTTCTTTTTTTATGTGCTAAACTGATAGTTAAGGAGGTACTTCCCATGATAAAACAGATAAAAGCCCACTTGAATAAGA
>NZ_JASGZS010000053.1:0-4488 GCF_047465525.1 Streptococcus infantis
CAAAAAATAGGGTGAAAAAACCTTTATTTGTTATGCAAAAAAATAGAAGATAGGATAGAGAATCACTTTGATGATCTCAATCCTATCTCCTATTCAAATAGTTAGATTACTAACTTAATGACATTGATTTAGCGACTGCTTATTTTTTTAGTTATTTTTTTCCCGATTGTTCCATATTCCAGAAATCTGTCACGGCACCACGTGATGCAGAAGATACGGTGTGGGCGTACTTACCAAGGACACCACGGCTATAGAGTGGTGGCAAGGTTGTTTCTGCCTTACGTTTTTCAAGTTCTTCTTCGGATACGGCCATAGAAATTTCTTTAGTATCTTGGTCGACAGTGACGATATCTCCTGTACGAAGGTAGGCAATTGGTCCACCGTCCTGAGCTTCAGGTGCGATATGTCCGACAACTAGACCATAAGTTCCACCAGAGAAGCGTCCGTCTGTCAAGAGGGCAACCTTGTCTCCTTGACCTTTACCAACGATCATAGAAGAAAGTGATAGCATCTCAGGCATACCAGGACCACCCTTAGGTCCAACGAAACGAACAACAACAACATCGCCATCAACGATTTCATCAGACAAGACAGCTTGGATAGCATCTTCTTCAGAATCAAATACCTTGGCTGGCCCAACGTGACGACGAACTTTAACCCCGGATACCTTGGCAACTGCACCGTCAGGAGCAAGATTACCGTTCAAGATGATAAGCGGACCGTCTGCACGTTTAGGATTTTCAAGTGGCATGATGACTTTTTGACCTGGTGTGAGGTCTGCAAAATCGGCCAAGTTTTCAGCGACAGTTTTACCAGTACATGTGATACGGTCTCCGTGAAGGAATCCATTTGCCAACAAGTACTTCATAACTGCAGGCACACCACCAACTTCGTAGAGGTCTTGGAAGACATACTGACCAGAAGGTTTCAAATCGGCCAAGTGAGGGACACGTTCTTGGATGGTATTGAAATCCTCAAGTGACAAGTCAACATTAGCAGCATGGGCAATGGCAAGCAAGTGAAGAGTAGCGTTAGTAGAACCACCTAGAGCCATTGTCACTGTAATGGCATCTTCAAAGGCTTCACGAGTCAAGATATCAGACGGTTTGATACCGAGTTCAAGCATTTTAACCACAGCACGTCCAGCTGCTTCGATGTCTTCTTTCTTATCAGCAGATTCTGCTGGGTGAGAAGAAGAACCTGGCAAGCTCATACCCAAAACTTCGATAGCAGTAGCCATCGTGTTGGCAGTATACATGCCACCGCAGCCACCAGGGCCAGGGCAGGCATTACATTCGAGACGTTTGACGTCTTCAGCGGTCATATCACCATGGTTCCATTTTCCGATTCCCTCAAATACAGAAACCAAGTCGATGTCTTTACCATCTAGTTTTCCAGGGGCGATAGTACCACCGTAGGCGAAAATAGCTGGGATATCCATATTGGCAATGGCAATCATAGAACCAGGCATGTTCTTATCACAGCCCCCGATAGCTACAAATGCATCGACGTTATGACCACCCATAGCAGCTTCGATAGAGTCCGCGATGATATCACGAGATGTCAAAGAGAAGCGCATACCAGGCGTTCCCATGGCAATCCCATCTGCTACCGTAATGGTTCCAAATTGAACAGGCCAAGCACCAGCAGATTTGACACCTTCTTTTGCAAGCTTACCAAAATCATGCAAGTGAATATTACACGGTGTGTTTTCTGCCCAAGTTGAAATCACTCCCACAATCGGTGTTTCAAAGTCCTTATCTGTCATACCAGTTGCACGAAGCATGGCACGGTTTGGTGATTTAACCATGCTGTCATAAATGCTACTGCGGTGACGTTTATCTAATTCTGTCATTCAAGTCCCTCCCATTTCAGTTTTTACCATTATAGCACATTTTTCGCATGAATAACAGAAGAAAATTCTTGAATTTTCAGAAAATTCAATACATTGAAATCTTCTTAAAAAAGATTACATATTTTTGTTGACATTTAAAATTAAAGTGATATCATTTAGATATCAAATATAGGAGGTCATTCTGATGACTGAAAAACTAATCAATTCAAAACCAAATGGTGTAGTAGCATTGATTCTCATTGAGTTGGCACTCGTACTTGGTTTCTTTATATTTATCATGGGTGCTGGTTCAGAAAACATTTTTGGAATTATTATCGGGCTTTTATTAATCTTAAGTTCAGCTCTAGCTCATGCTGGTTTAAAAGTTGTCAAACCTCAGGAAGCTCTGGTTTTGACCCTCTTTGGTAACTATACAGGTACCATTAAAGAACCAGGTTTTTACTTTGTAAATCCTTTTAGCATAGCGGTCAATCCTGCAATTCACACTCGACTCGGACAAAGTGGTGATGTTAGCACAAAATCTCCTTTTTCAGGAATGAAATCATCAAATGGCAATGATGTAAACATTGAAATTGGCAAGAAACAGATTTCTCTCAAAGTTATGACCTTGAGCAATTCCCGTCAAAAGATTAACGATTGCTTAGGTAACCCTGTTGAAATTGGAATTGCGGTAACTTGGAGAGTTGTCGATACAGCCAAAGCAGTCTTCAACGTTGATAACTATAAAGAATATCTCTCATTGCAGTGTGATAGCGCCCTTCGTAATATTGTCCGCATCTATCCTTACGATGTGTCTCCGAATGTGGATACTACAGGTGATGGGCAAGCCGATGAAGGAAGCCTCCGCGGTTCTAGTGAGATTGTAGCTAAGCGTATTCGTGAAGAAATCCAAAGTCGCGTAGAGGATGCTGGTTTGGAAATTCTTGAAGCACGTATTACTTACTTAGCTTACGCTCCAGAAATTGCTGCTGTCATGCTTCAACGTCAACAAGCATCTGCTATTATCGATGCACGTAAGATGATTGTAGACGGCGCTGTTGGAATGGTTGAAATGGCACTGGAACGTCTAAATGAAGGAGAGTTGGTTGAACTAGATGAAGAGCGTAAAGCTGCCATGGTTTCAAATCTCCTAGTCGTTCTCTGTGGCAATCATGATGCACAACCAATTGTCAATACAGGAAGCCTTTATTAGAAATGGCAGAAGCTAAAAAAAAGCAAATCCCCCTTCGACTCTCGAATAAGTTATATGCTGCACTCGCATCATGGGCAGAAGATGACTTCCGATCAGTCAATGGGCAAATCGAATATCTTCTCACAGAATGTGTCAAGCAACGGAAGAAAGACGGGAAATACGTCTCAGAAACCATTGATGAACCATTCGAGATTGATATTTAACCTATTTTCCTATCCAGAACCTTAGATAGGAAAATTTTTTCATCTTTTTTTGTCAAGTAACTTTACTTTACAAAAAAGTTTTGATATACTATTAAAGTTGATGAAAATCAAACCTAATTGAATTTATATCTTAAAAGGAGAAAACAAAATGGCAGTACCTGCACGTCGCACTTCAAAAGCGAAGAAAAACAAACGTCGTACACACTACAAAGTAACAGCTCCATCTGTAAACTTTGACGAAACTACTGGAGATTACTCACGTTCTCACCGTGTATCACTTAAAGGATACTACAAAGGACGTAAGATCGCTAAAGCTGCATCAGCTGAATAATAGAAGGGAGATACCATGCGCGTAAATATTACACTTGAACACAAAGAATCTGGTGAACGCTTGTACCTTACTTCTAAAAACAAACGTAACACTCCAGACCGTCTTCAATTGAAGAAATACTCACCAAAACTTCGCAAACACGTTGTGTTTACAGAAGTGAAGTAAGCATTCAATACGAATCAATACATAAGAAAAACGCTGATTCTGTACTGACCCCAAAAAGTTAGACAATTAATTTACCCAAAGGATTTAGTTCTGTATTGTACAGGACTAAGTCCTTTTAGCTTTACCTTAATTCGTTTGTTGTTGTAGTAATCAATATAGTCTACAATAGCTTGTTCCAAGTGCTCAAGTGACTGAAACGTATTCTCATAACCATAAAACATTTCAGACTTAAGAATGCCAAAGAAAGATTCCATCATACCGTTATCTGGGCTATTTCCCTTACGTGACATAGATGGTTGGATTCCCTTATTCTTTAAAAAATGATGATAGAAATCGTGTTGGTATTGCCATCCTTGGTCACTATGGAGAATTGTATTTTCGTAATGGTTCTCTGTAAAGGCTTGTTCTAGCATAGCTTTCATTTGCACTAAGTTCGGCGAAGTAGAAAGATTGTAGGAGATAATTTCGCTGTTAAAGCCATCTAAAACTGGCGATAAATAAAGCTTTTGGCTGCTTGCTGGAATGGCAAATTCTGTCACATCTGTGTAGCACTTTTGCATTGGTTTGGTTGCTTCAAATTGACGTTGAATAAGATTGTCTGCTTTCTTGCCAACCTCTCCGTTATGAGAAGAATATTTTCGTTTCTGTCGCATTTTAGCTTGTAAATTGAGTACTTTCATCAAGCGTTGAACTCTTTTATGATTTACCAGATAACCACGATTTCTTAGTTCTAAATGAATCC
>NZ_JASGZS010000054.1:0-4484 GCF_047465525.1 Streptococcus infantis
TTCGACCTACTACTATCACTTGAAACAGCTAGACAAACCAGATAAGGACCAAGAGCTTAAAGCTGAAATTCAATCCATTTTTATCGAACATAAGGGAAATTATGGTTATCGTCGGATTCATTTAGAACTAAGAAATCGTGGTTATCTGGTAAATCATAAAAGAGTTCAACGCTTGATGAAAGTACTCAATTTACAAGCTAAAATGCGACAGAAACGAAAATATTCTTCTCATAACGGAGACGTTGGCAAGAAAGCAGATAACCTTATTCAACGCCAATTTGAAGCAGCCAAACCAATGGAAAAGTGCTACACAGATGTGACAGAATTTGCCATTCCAGCAAGTACTCAAAAGCTTTACTTATCGCCCGTTTTAGATGGTTTCAACAGCGAAATCATCGCTTATCATCTTTCTACTTCACCGAACTTGGAACAAGTGAAGAGCATGTTAAAACAGGCCTTCACAGAGAATTACTACGAGAATACTGTTCTCCATAGTGACCAAGGCTGGCAATACCAACACGATTCTTATCATCGGTTCCTAGAGAGTAAGGGAATTCAAGCATCTATGTCACGCAAGGGAAACAGCCAAGACAACGGTATGATGGAATCTTTTTTTGGCATTCTTAAGTCTGAAATGTTTTATGGTTATGAGAATACGTTTCAGTCACTTGAGCACTTGGAACAAGCTATTGTAGACTATATTGATTACTACAACAACAAACGAATTAAGGTAAAACTAAAAGGACTTAGTCCTGTACAATACAGAACTAAATCCTTTGGGTAAATTAATTGTCTAACTTTTTGGGGTCAGTACACCATTTTCTTCAATCTTTTTCTTTTACTAGAGCAAATTATAAAACACTTAAAAATAGCATCCCATCAGGATTCCTAAGTGTTTATTCACCATATGGTAGCCAAGCTCCATAAGGGTAATCTGTGTTCTGAAAAAAATCCTAGCCGACTTTTTTGTATCAATCGGCCGTTACAAATTTGTAACCTTTGTTTTTAAAATAGGTTGACAATTATGTTTCTTAAAGTATAATAGTTACTATAAATTACAAAAGAGGTTAACTATTATGAAAAAAGCACATATTTACGCTATTCCAGCTATCGGGGCTGCTCTGATTGCAGTATTAGCCCAAATCAGTATCCCAATTGGACCTGTACCATTTACTCTGCAAAACTTTGCTATCGGTCTCATCGCTACTGTTTTTCGACCTAGGGAAGCTGTTCTCTCTGTTGGAATCTATCTCTTACTAGGGGCTATTGGACTTCCTGTCTTTGCTAGCGGCGGAGCTGGTTTCCATGTTTTAGTAGGACCAAGCGCTGGTTATCTTTGGTTTGACCTAGTCTATGCAGGACTTGCATCTTATCTAACACACACAAATAGTGGTGTTATACGTATTTTCCTAGCCAATCTCTTGGGTGATTCACTTGTTTTTGTCGGTGGTATCCTCAGCCTCCACTTCCTTGCTGGTATGCCTATTGACAAGGCTCTCGCTGTCGGTGTCATTCCCTTTATCATTCCTGATCTTGCAAAAATTATTGCCATTAGTTTTATCGGACGACCACTCCTTCAACGTCTTAGTAATCAACCCTACTTTTCACATAAATAAAGAAAGGAGGTCGGGAATTTTCGCCCAACCTCCTTTCGTCTGTTTTTACATGATTGCTTATTGATTCTTAAAGGCATCGACCATCACTTGAAACTCCTCGTTTGAGAGGGTGATTCCTTTCCCCATCTTAGTGTGGTCTGGACTCCAAGCACGAATGTCAAACTTTGCTGGTGCTCCATTAAAGCTGACACGATTGATTTCCTTGGTCCAACCTTTTTCATTCTCTGAGAGCGTAAGTAAGTGTTCTTCGATTTCAAATGTAAATTCTGCCATTGTATTCTCCTTTTAATTGTCTTCACTTGATTATTCGTAAAATCTTGTAGATTTTTTTTAAATTGTATATAATAATGGTAAAAAGAAGGGAGGCTCCGATGAAAGATTTATTGAAACATATTCAACAAAAATTCCAAGGATTTCTCAACGGACGAGAAGAACCAGATCATTCCAAAGCTGACTCCCTGACAAGTGCCATTAAAGAGGCGCTCCTGAAAAAAACTGCTGTCCACATTATTTTTTCAGATACAAGTTTTACAGGGGATATCATCAAATTTGATACAGATCGCCAGCAAATTATCGTTAAAAATTTTGCAAAAAATGTGACCCGCATTATTCGAATCCCAGATATTCGAAAAATAAGTTTTGTTCCCTCAACTGTCCAAACTGCCCAAAAAAATCGATTCAAGAAAGAGTGAGATGAGTTTTCTTCATCTCACTCTTTTCTATTAACGGATTTGTTCAAAATGAAGGTGAACAGCAATGTGTTCTCCGTAACCACTTCTCTCTAAATCCCGTTGCAAACGGTAAGAGATATAGTGTTCAGCGATGGTAATGTAACCTGCACCAAGCAAGCGATGCTCAACCATTGATTGAATCATGCTGATTGTCGCACGCTCCACTTTTGCCTCTTCTAGATCCAAGACAACTTTCTTAGTTACCTGAGCTAGATTTTGACGTAAATCATCTGTCAAAACATAAACCGTTTGAGCAGCTTTGAGAATGGCTTGATAGATTTTATCTGGATCAAAGTCGGCAACTTGTCCATCACGTTTAATGACTTGCATAGGCTTCTCCTTTTAATTTGTATTTTCTTTAATGTCTGCTAACATTTTGGATTCTTCTGCTGTTAATTCGTAATGTTCCAACAAATCTGGTCTACGCTCATAAGTTTTTTTGAGACTTTCATAGAGACGCCATTGACGAATCTTCTCATGGTGCCCACTCATAAGCACTTCTGGAACCACCATGCCTCGATAATCATAAGGACGTGTGTACTGAGGATATTCGAGGAGCCCAGATGAGAAGCTATCATCTTGGTGACTAGTTTCCTTCCCAATTACTTCTGGTATCAAGCGAACCGTCGCATCAATCATGGTCATTGCTGCCAGTTCTCCACCAGTTAGAACATAATCACCAAGGGAAATCTCATCTGTTACCAAGGTCTTAATGCGTTCATCATAGCCCTCGTAGTGACCACAGATAAATATGAGTTCCTCTTCTTGGGCTAAATCTTCAGCATAAGCCTGGTCAAACTGCTTACCTGCAGGATCCAAAAGAATCACGCGCGGATTCTGCTTTTGAATAGCGTCAAAGGCATCAAAGATTGGCTGCGCACGTAGCAACATCCCTTGACCCCCGCCATATGGCTCATCATCCACATGACGGGCCTTTTCAGCATATTCACGAAAATTGTGATACTGGATGTCAAGAAGTCCCTTCTCACGAGCTTTGCCAACAATGGAATGTTCTAGAGGCGAGAACATCTCTGGAAAGAGGGTTAAAATATCAATCTTCATCGTCTAACCCTTCTAAGAGTTCAACATCCACACGCTTATTAGGAATATCTACATTAAGGACAACCGGTGGGATATAGGGTAAGAGCAGATCCCGTTTCCCCTTACGCTTAACTACCCAGACATCATTGGCACCTGGTTGAAGGATTTCCTTAATGATTCCAATCAAGTTGTCACCCTCGTAGACCTCTAGTCCAATAATCTCGTGATAGTAAAATTCACCCTCATCAAGGTCATTAAGGTTTTCTTCTGCAACCTTCAAACTGTGGCCCTTGTATTTTTCGATATCATTGATGTGATACATATCCTTAAATTTGATGATATCAAAGTTTTTATGCTTACGGTGACTCGCGATAGTCACTGTTTTAACAAATTGATCCTTCTCATCAAATAAGGCAAGCTCTGCACCTTTTTTAAAGCGTTCTTCCGAAAAATCCGTCACAGATAAGACTCTCATCTCACCTTGCAAACCTTGTGTATTGACGATTTTTCCAACGTTAAAATAGTTCATTTGATCTCCTGTGTATGTTTCTCCCTTTATTTTATCACGTTCTAGGTATTTTCACAAGTTGGAGAAAAAAGCTAGTTCTGACCTTCCACTTCTAAATATCCTTCCAAATCTCGTTCATGGTGATACTTGATGGCAGCTTTCTTATCTTTTTCAAAAATGGTCTTGGTTAGATCAATATCGTTGATAGCTGCGATTGCAACCGTATAATGTATAATATCAGCAAGTTCTTTAGCAAGTTCCTCATTTGAGTCCTGAACTCCCTCTTTTCGTCCAGAACGTCCATTTAAAACCTCGGCTACTTCACCAACTTCTTCAACTAGTTTTATAAAGAGCCCTTCCTCTGTACGAGATTGCTGGTAATGTTCTAGCAAATAGGCTTGTAGTTGTCTAACTGTTAAATCCTTCATATCCTACTCCTAGCAAAAAAGCGAGACATCCGTCCAATGTCATTAAGTTAAGAAATTCAAATACAATTCTGTATTTGGGTTTCTTTTTTTATGTGCTAAACTGATAGTTAAGGAGGTACTTCCCATGATAAAACAGATAAAAGCCCACTTGAATAAGAGT
>NZ_JASGZS010000055.1:0-3609 GCF_047465525.1 Streptococcus infantis
CCTCCGAGGGACTCTTGCAGAGAGCAAATTCGTGCGAATGAACGCACGAAAAAAGAGAAAACTCGAACCCCAAGTTTTCTCTTTGTCGCTCGATTTCGAGCGAGACATTTTTTCAAAATGTCAGTCGGACGGCTTCGCCATTGTCCGACCAAAATCCAAAAATTCTTTCGGCACTTGCCCCCTTTTCCCTCTCTGATATGCGCCATCAAAATACAAACGTAAAATACTTGATTTGCTTTCAATCGTCGATAAAAACAAATTCATATCAATACCATAAACAGCCCCATTTTCTTCGATGAAATCATGGAGGTCAAGTACATTTGGAATCGAGTATGCTCTAATGATTTGAAGTAATGTTTTCAGTACTTCGTTTTTCGTCTCAACATCAATCGTAATATATCGCTCAATATCAAAATTATTGATATGCTTAATGTCTTTTTTATCGTAAACATGCTTGCCTTTTGCTCTCGCATCTTTACTCTCATGGGTCAAATAGAGATAGACGTTCTCTACTGCTTCATAAATAATTTGAACTCTAGCAACTGCCTTACACTCTTCTGTTTCTGAACTCAAAACTGCTTTAAGTTTATTACGAACAGATTCTGCAGTTACTGGATTATTAGCAATATAAATCCCATGATAATGCGCTTTTTTGAAGGAACGATTTTTCGCCTTATCTTTATCATGAAGCGGACTAATTGCAATCGGCACTCCAATTTTTTCCAATCGTTCTTCCCAATCATTTGGAAATCCTTCTCCATCAGGATAGAGAAGAAATGTAAAATTTCTAGATTTTTCTTTTGCCATATGTTATAATCTAACCAATATGAGAACGCAAAAAGCGTCTCAATTTTCCCGAGAAAACCGCTAGCCCTGCAAAATGCTCAGCGGTTTTTTTGGTTCCTTTCTTTATTTTTCAAATTGCTTTTTAGCATATTCTTCAAGCGCAAGAACAAAAATAGCAGATTTTGAAAATCCTCTTGATTTTGATAATTCATCAACTAATTTGTATTGCTCATCTGTCAAACCGATTGATACCCTCTTTTTTGTTTCAACCATTCTTATACCTCAACTTATATTTTAAAAATATTTTACATTTTTTTGAAATATAAGTCAATTTTTTTTACATCATCTCCGTTTTTTTGCACGTTCAAGGTCATTTTTTGCGACCCCTGAGTCGATTTTCGTCTAGAGGCTCGCACACCTCAAACCCCTGTGGCTCTAAGGCTAAAGGCACTTTTTTTCTTGATTTGGCACTCGGCACTATAAGGGGGGTCGTAGTAGCCCCCCCAGATTTTAGATTTTTTCGGAGAAAAAATCCCCCTCAATTTTTCCCACGTACCCAATTTTGACACATAGACTTCAACGTGTTATAATTATATAAACGCTATAGTTCGAGGAAACGAATAGCAAAACGCAAAAAAGGCAGTAGCTGGAACTACTGCCTTTCTTTTTTGTCCTAAAAAGAACTCAGGCTATTTTTTGTCGCTTTTGTCTTTGATGTACTGAATTAGCCAATCAGCAACTACTTCTGCAGCAACGCCAACCGCAAAAGGAATCAAAACAAGTTCGAGGAAAGTCTTCAAAACGCTCACCTCCAATCTAAGTTCGCGTTACTTAGTGGAAGAACTAGCGACTTTGCTATTATATCATGTCCGCTTACTTTATTCCATGGTCTATTTGACAACAAGTAACCAGTGACTGCCGTCCTTTGTCCGTGTCCGTCCGTAATGCTTCAGCCTTACGGCTCGGCACGTCCTAGCGTACTCTGTCACTGCTTATTGTCAAATAGCTTTCACGGCATAAATCGCTCAAAGCTCTGGTCCTTGAAAATCTCTGTCTACTGAGAAAGTTTTGCTTGATTCTAAAGCTATTATTCGGTCATTCAGCAATTCTATTTCTTTTTCACTCAAAACATCTGAAAGTTTATCTAGGACATCCGCTTTTTCTTTGTAAGTCTTAAATTTGTCATCAAAGCCCTTATTTTTAGCTTCTGCTAACTTCAAATCAAACTTTACTTTCCCTAGTTCCGTATCTTTCATCTCCAACTGCCTTCTCAAAAGGATATTTTGAGAAATTAGACCTTGAATTTTTTTATTGACCGAATGGATATAATTTTTTAACTGGCTCACAAAATCAAAATCGAAGGTTATTTTCCCTGTAATCGTCTTTTTAGCCTTTTCTAACATTTCAAAAAAATAGCTTCGTTCTTTTTCACTTGGCAATGGATTAAGAGCATATTCTCTTGATAAATCGTTCAAAAAACTCTTTTGTTGCTCTATTTTTTCGTCTAGTCGCACTAACTCGCCCGATTTGGCCTCTATTTTCGATTCTAAGCCCCTCTTTTCACTTTCTAGACCTTTTACCCTATCTTGTAAGTTAGAGAGCTCAGAGAGCGTTTTTTCGCCCTCTAAAGAGAGCTGAACCGACTCCTCCCTTTTTTCCTGAATAGAATCTTTCAGTCTGCTCAGTGTTTCTCTATTGGCTTTAATTTCGTCTGCTACTTCCAAAAGTTCATCTAAAGCCTGTTCTCTGTGCTTGTGAACTTCCTCCGAGATCGCTTCTTTCTCTTTTTCAAGTTCTCTTACCAGTCGCTTGTATTCACGCATGTCTTTGATGTCATTTGTTCCAACTAGTTTTCGTTCAATCCCTAATGACTTCATCTTCTCAGATAAAATTTTGACTTCTTGCTCTTTGAATACTCGCAACTGATGGCGCCCTTTTTCAAAATTCCCCTCATTCTGGAGGGCTTTTTTAAAACTTGGTTGAATGCTCAAGCCCTTTTTGTATCCCTCTGCAACTGGAATGATGTTGAAATGAGCATGAGGATGTCCTTTTTCGTCCAAGTGAACTGCTGCATTGTAGATATACAAGTGAGGGTGTCTTTCCTGGAACTCCTCTACATACTCGGCTAATTTCTCCCCCACCCATCGCTTTGCTTCAGTACTGTTTTTAATTCTATCCCAGTCATACTTATCACCGATTCCGACAATAAATTCTCTCTGTAAGTCTAAGGTTTTACTCTTTTTGACGTGCTGAAAGTAGTCCTCTATCCGTCTGTCCTTCCGAGTTTGTTTTGAATTATATTCTTCAAGGGCAGAACCGAAAATCTTTTCATAGGCCTCTTTGATGGGTTCTTGTTTGATGTAAATATTCTCGTGGATTTTATCTTGGTCAATATGTTGGTGTTGAGGCTGTTTAAATTCTTCTTCTGTCAAATCTCGATTGTTGTGTTTGATACTCGTCATCTTGGTACTTGTTTTAAAAGAAATGCTCAGTTGTACCATCCAAATTTCCTCCCCCCTTGTCCTCCCAAAAGGGGAGGACGAGCAAGCCGACAAAGTCTATTGCTTGCTCAATTCTAGCTATAATAAAATTAAGCAACGCTTGGTTTTATTATAGCTTTTCTGTTACTCTTTTGTCAAAAGAGTAACGTTTATGCTGTTTTGACAAACCTAGCGGTTCGTCAAAACGCAAACGCTCCTCCGAGGGACTCTTGCAGAGAGCAAATTCGTGCGAATGAACGCACGAAAAAAGAGAAAACTCGAACCCCAAGTTTTCTCTTTGTCGCTCGATTTCGAGCGAGACATTTTTTCAAAATGTCAGTCG
>NZ_JASGZS010000056.1:0-3210 GCF_047465525.1 Streptococcus infantis
CAAAAAATAGGGTGAAAAAACCTTTATTTGTTATGCAAAAAAATAGAAGATAGGATAGAGAATCACTTTGATGATCTCAATCCTATCTCCTATTCAAATAGTTAGATTACTAACTTAATGACATTGGTTTTGACCTATCCTTTTATTTGGTCAATGGAGTACACTCCATCAGGTGCAGTTAGAAAAATAGTCCCTTTTAAAGAATTGTTAGAAATGAATGCTGATTTTTATAGACAGTTAAGGATGTGATAAATAAAGGGTACAATGCATGAAAAAGATATTTGAAATTAGTACGCACAGTAAAATAGTATTAAATGGGAAATAATCATTAATGTAAACTGTTATTATTAAAGGATTCCAAAGCAAAAAGCTTTTTTGTATAAATGTGTATTACGAATGTGTGACTGATAGACAAACATTAAAATATATGATAAACAAAAATAGAAAAAAATTAAAAGGAGAATCCTTATGTCAGCAATTTCATCAGTGGTCCTCACATATTGCTTGACAAAAGAAAAAGGCAAATAATGTAGATAACAAATCTCACAATGAAATAAGGTCGGGCAAAAAGTCTTTAAAATAAAAGAAAAGCATATTATTAGATGTTTAAAAACCTTGATTTAACGCGATTATTGAATTTTAAAATTTCGATGTATTGCAATAAAAATTAACCGAAAAACTACATTCTTTGTGAAATAAATTAGATGTTCGGATATATAGAAAAACGCTCTAGTCAAAATTTCATGAGCCAGAAATATTGAGTCAGCAACTAGATGAAGAAGCATTCAAGGCTCATCTCAGCCAAAAAGAAAATTGGTGGATCGGACTTTCCAAGGAAAAACAAGGGAATTTTGTCATTCCTTACTACGTTCTGGGGCAAGATTGGCAAATTATTCTTGCAGATCAGGAATTTGAGGGCTTGTTGGTCATGCCTTTTGAGGCACCTTATCAAGCCAACTTTGAAAAATGGAAGCGTGATGTTGAAAAGACACTCTTTTATGGTTCGGTCAATTTAGATCAGTCTGAAAGTCTCTTTTCTTACTACGAACCCATTTATCGAGTGATCATCCAGGGAAATCTTCAGCAGATTATTGATGAATTGACCTTGCTTGAGAAGATTGTCCTTGAAAATACACCAAGGGTATCCATTACCAAGCAGCTCTTTACCCAGTTTGTCATGGATGTTTTCCATCTTTTTGAACATCTGAAAGCAGACGACATGACAGATATTGTCAAGAACATTCATGCTATTACAACTTTTGAGGATTTAGTCGCTTATACCAAAGAGACCTTGACATCCTTCTTTGGTCAATATCGCATGAATGAAAATGTCGTCAGCGTGCTCGAGGTTATTGGTAGAGACTATAAAAAAGAGCTGTCTCTCAAGGATATCAGCAAAGATCTCTTTATCAATCCCGTTTATTTGGGTCAGCTAATAAAGAAGGAAACCAATTCCACCTTTGCGGAGCTTCTCAATAAGCAACGCATTAAGGCTGCCCAGCAGCTCTTGCTATCTACAAATGATAGTATTGAGGATATCTGTTATACAGTTGGTTACAGTAATGTTGGTTATTTCTATAAGTTTTTTCGAAAACTGTGTGGGAAGTCTCCTAAAGCCTACCGTAAACAGGTGGAAACGAACTTGTAACAGTTGTTCTCCTTCGTAAAATATGCTATAATAATTAAAAAATTATGAGGAGGTTACTTTTATGAAAAAGAAACCAATCTATCTTTGGGTATTACTGATTTTATCAGCCTTACTCTCAGCAATGTCGCTATTTGGGATCATATCTCCAGTACCTACTGCCGAGGGTATGAGCAATCTAGAAACATCAGCATCAGGTGTTAATGCTACTTATGCTAAGGAGCTTGTTGATTACACCATTAAGGTATCGGAGCATGGTCATTCTGTCTTCAGCATTCTCTTGGTTGTCTTATCTGTTATTCTAGTTGTTGTGGCTTTGGTTTTCCTTATTCGTAAAAACCTTCAATTGGCTAACTACACTTATCTTGCTTATGTCTTCGTTGCCATCGTTGGTTCTATTTACAACTTTATCGGCGTTCAGGATGCGGTTTCACTTTTTACAGACCCTAACATCCGTATGGGAGCGGAGCTTGGTGCCAAAGGTTCAGCCATTTTTGGGATCGTACTCAATGTTATCTTCCTAGCAATCGTCTTCTATAAAATGTGGCGTCAGCAAAAAGAATTAACAGAAGCTCAAAAAGAGGAAGAACTGGCCTAAGAGTTGACAAAGGATAGCTATCAAGATACAATCTTGGTAGTTATTTTTTTGAATTCAAAAAAGAAGGAGGAGAGCATGAAAAAAATTTCCTTAGTCTATATCAGTCTGAGTGGAAATACTGAAAGTTTCGTCACACGTCTGAAAGCTTACTTATTAGAACAGTATGGGAACATTGAAGTGGACAAGATCCATATTAAAGATTTGGTCAAGGAGGGAGAGAATTTCTTTGAGATGACCAATCCATATGTCGCTTTTCTACCGACTTATCTAGAAGGTGGCAATGGAGTTGATAATGGTGATGTGGAGATTTTGACCACTCCAGTAGGGGACTTTATCGCTTACGGTGACAATGCCAGCAAGTGTTTTGGTGTCGTAGGATCAGGTAACCGCAATTTTAACAACCAATACTGTTTGACCGCCAAGCAATATAGCCAGCGCTTTGGTTTTCCAGTCCTAGCTGACTTTGAAATGCGCGGAATGCTAGGAGACATCAAGAAGGTTGCTGGGATTATTGCGGAACTCTATGAATTAGAAGCTTTATAAGAGGCTAGATTTTCTGAGGAAGAGTTTTATTCTATGGATAAAGGATTTACTTCAAAGGGGACAATCGAAATGAGTAAACTACAGAAATCATTTTTAAAGTATATAAAACGCAAACCAAGCTTCAAGGATATTATGCTATGCAGTGCTTTGCTACTATTAGCGATTGCTCTGCTACTGTTCTCTGAGAAAATTTTTGATGAAGATGCAGCACCATTTGGAACCATGGTATCCTTAGGGATTGTTATCCTGGTAGAAATCTTAGCTGTCAGAAATAAATAAAAAGACTCGAGAAATGGTAAAGCCCACTGAAAAAGGAGCTCTCTTACTTTTAATGAAATGAAAACCGAGGAATCACTCATCAATTTGAGCGAATTCCTCGGTTATTTTGTATTTATTAAGGCCATAATTCGTTTCATATTAACCA
>NZ_JASGZS010000057.1:0-3061 GCF_047465525.1 Streptococcus infantis
TGGTTAATATGAAACGAATTATGGCCTTAATAAATACAAAATAACCGAGGAATTCGCTCAAATTGATGAGTGATTCCTCGGTTTTCATTTCATTAAAAGTAAGAGAGCTCCTTTTTCAGTGGGCTTGTTCAAAAGCTGGTTTCTTTTTTTATTATTAGATGACATGACGTTCAAAGGCATCGTCTGAGATTCCTTGTTGGAGAATCAATTTTGCCCATTCTTTGGCTGAAAATAGGCTGTGATCCTTGTAGTTTCCGCAAGATTCAATAGTTGTTCCTGGGACATCTTCCCAAGTTGTCGTTTCAGCGATTTCCTTCAGTGAATCCTTGATGACTGCTGCGATTTCAGAGCTAGTGTGACGCCCCCACATAATCATGTGAAAACCTGTACGACATCCAAATGGTGAACAGTCAATCATTCCATCAATACGAGTACGAATCAGCTTAGCCAAGAGGTGCTCGATAGTATGGAGCCCCGCAGTAGGGATAGAATCTTCATTTGGTTGAACCAAGCGAATATCAAAGTTAGAAATGATATCTCCTTTAGGACCTGTTTCTTCTCCGATTAAACGGACATACGGTGCTTTAACAATGGTGTGATCGAGTTCAAAACTTTCAACAATAACTTCTTTTGACATGGTATTTCCTTTCATTTTTCTTCTTTCATTATATCATAAAGATTTGTTTGAGAACTGTCAATAAAAGAACTTTTTCTCAGCTGGTTTTTAGAAAAGTTTCTCATAAAAATGTTTTTAAATCAATTTGAAAAATTCTGAAAATTGTATTGACACTTGGCTGAAAAGGGATTATAATGTATAAAAAGTCATAAAGGAGTTTATTATGAAATTTTCAAAAGTAATGGCCCTAGTAGGGGTGACTCTGTTAGCGTCTGGTGTTTTGGCGGCTTGTTCAGGTTCAGGCTCTAGTGCAAAGGGTGAGAAAACTTTTTCTTATGTTTATGAAACAGATCCAGATAGCCTCAACTATCTGACAACTGGTAAGGCTGCGGTTGCTAATATCACAAGTAATGTTGTTGATGGTTTGATGGAAAACGACCGCTATGGCAACTTCGTGCCATCTTTGGCAGAGGACTGGTCAGTTTCTAAAGATGGTTTGACATATACTTATACAATCCGTAAAGATGCTAAGTGGTACACTTCTGAAGGTGAAGAGTATGCGCCTGTGAAAGCGCAAGACTTTGTAACAGGTCTTAAGTATGCGGCTGACAATAAGTCAGAAGCTCTTTATCTTGTTCAAGAATCTATTAAAGGTCTTGATGCTTATGTAAAAGGTGAAGTTAAAGACTTCTCAGAAGTTGGAATCAAGGCTGTAGATGATCAAACAGTTCAATACACTTTGAACAAACCAGAAAGCTTCTGGAACTCTAAGACAACCATGGGAATTCTTGCACCAGTCAATGAAGAATTCCTTACTTCTAAAGGAAGTGACTTTGCTAAAGCAACAGATCCAAGCAGTATTCTTTACAACGGTCCTTTCTTGTTGAAATCATTGGTAGCAAAATCTTCAGTAGAATTTGAAAAGAATCCAAACTACTGGGATAAGGACAATGTTCATATTGATAAAGTAAAACTTTCATTCTGGGATGGTCAAGACAATAACAAACTTGCAGAAACCTTTAAAGATGGTGGTTTCTCAATGGCCCTTCTCTTCCCAACAAGTGGAAGCTACTCTGAACTTGAAAAAGAGTTTAAGGATAACATCGTTTATACAACACAAGATTCTACAACTTTCTTAGTCGGTACGAATATTGACCGTCAGTCTTACAAATATACTTCTAAGACTACAGACGAGCAAAAGACTTCAACTAAGAAAGCTCTTCTTAACAAAGACTTCCGTCAAGCCATCGCCTTTGGTTTTGATAGAACAGCTTATGCTTCTCAAGTTAATGGAGAAAGTGGAGCAAGCAAACTCCTTCGTAACTTGTTCGTACCACCAACATTTGTTCAAGCAGATGGTAAAAACTTTGGTGACTTAGTTAAGGAAAAATTAGTGACCTATGGTGATGAGTGGAAAGATGTTAATCTAGAAGACGCTCAAGACGGTCTTTACAATCCTGAAAAAGCAAAAGCAGAGTTTGCTAAGGCTAAGACAGCTCTCCAAGCGGAGGGTGTTCAATTCCCAATTCATTTGGATATGCCAGTTGACCAAACCAATACTACAAAAGTTCAACGTGTTCAATCATTGAAACAATCACTTGAAGCAACGTTAGGAACTGACAATGTTGTCATTGACATTCAACAACTTCAAAAAGATGAAGTCCTCAATGTTACTTACTTTGCTGAAACGGCTGCCGGTGAAGATTGGGACCTTTCAGATAACGTTGGTTGGTCTCCGGACTATATCGACCCATCTACTTACCTTGATATCATCAAACCATCAGTAGGTGAAAATACTAAGACTTACCTAGGATTTGATTCAGGCACAAATAACGCTGCTGCCAAACAAGTTGGTTTGGAAGATTACGAAAAGATGGTTGTTGAAGCTGGAAATGAAGACACTGACGTCTCAAAACGTTATGATAAATATGCTGCTGCCCAAGCTTGGTTGACAGATAGTGCATTGATTATTCCAACAACTTCTAAAACTGGACGTCCAATGTTGTCTAAGATGGTGCCATTCACACTTCCATTTGCTTACTCAGGTAACAAGGGAACAAGTGAAGCCCTCTTGTACAAATACCTTGACCTTCAAGATAAGCCAGTAACTGCTGATGAATATCAAAAAGCTCAAGATAAATGGAAGAAAGAAAAAGAAGAATCTAATAAAAAAGCGCAAGAAGATCTTGCAAATCATGTCAAATAAGAAAAAGAGGTCGGACAAAAAGGAGCCCACTGAAAAAGTCATCCAATTGATGGCTTTTTTGTTATACTAGAGATGAGGTGAGATGATGCTTGATAATCAGTTTATGATGTTCAAATATCTCTTGTTAAAAGATATTTATAAGTTATCAGATGTCGATGTGGTGGAACGTTCCTTGTCAGATATGGCCTTTAAATTTTTTCTTGGTCTAGCTCCGGAGGATTCTGTTATCGAACCATCCT
>NZ_JASGZS010000058.1:0-1204 GCF_047465525.1 Streptococcus infantis
CAATGTCATTAAGTTAAGAAATTCAAATACAATTCTGTATTTGGGTTTCTTTTTTTATGTGCTAAACTGATAGTTAAGGAGGTACTTCCCATGATAAAACAGATAAAAGCCCACTTGAATAAGAGTATTCAGAGTATCCTTAGTCAAAAAGTTGAGCTCGTCAAACAAGATGAACAGGCCTTTACTCGTAAAAGAAGGTTATCACTAGAAACCATGATTCGTACCATTCTGGGAATGGGAGGAAAATCACTGTCAAAAGAATTACTAGATGCTAGACTGACAGTTTCAAATTCAGCCTTTGTTCAAAGACGCTATCAGATAAAATCTGAGGCTTTCTATACCTTATTTAAAGAATTTACAGCACCTATTCCACTTAACACCAATCTTCCGATATTAGCTGCAGATGGAAGTGATATCTGTATTCCTCGAAATCCCATGGATACAGAAACCTCTATCCAAACCCAAACGGATGTTAAATCCTATAATCTCATACACATAAATGCCCTATACGACTTGAAGACTGGAGTGTATAGAGATGTTTCTATTCAAGACAAACATAGGCAACATGAGTGCTTAGCTCTGATTCAGATGATGGAGGCTTCTCCCTTTCGAGAAAGCTCTTGTTATCATGGATAGAGGCTATGAAAGTTACAATCTTATGGCTCATTTTCAAGAAAAAGGATGGCTTTATATCATCCGAATTCGAGATGGAAAACAATCCATGCGTTCCTCCTTCAACTTGCCAAATACAGAGTGTTTTGATCAAAACTTTTCTCTAAAATTATCACGAAAGCAAACCAATCAGCTCAAAAAACTTTATCGTGATTTCCCCAATGACTATCATTTTATTCCACACAATTCTACTTTTGATTTTCTTCCAGAAACAAGTCAAAAACATGACCCTGTTGAACTATACCAACTTCCTTTTCGTATGGTGCGTTTAGAAGTGGAAGAAGGAAAATACGAAACTTTAGTGACAAATACAGATTATTCAGTCCAACAATTAAAAAATCTCTACGCCAGCAGATGGGGCATAGAGACTAGTTTTCGTGACCTGAAATACAGTATTGGCTTGGTCAATTTTCATGCCAAAAAGAAGGAAGGGATTCTCCAAGAAATCTTTGCCCGATTTACAAATTTTAACTTTTGTCGTTGGTTAACCTCGCAAGTTGCCATCGACAGTAGTCACAAAAAACAAAGATAT
>NZ_JASGZS010000059.1:0-790 GCF_047465525.1 Streptococcus infantis
GGCAACCCAATTCCAAATGCTCCAACTCCACAATATACGAATGATCCAAACGATCCAACTAAGGGTGGTGTAACACCAACACCAGTCATCCCAGGTTATGTGACAGACATTCCAAATGTAACACCATCTAACCCAGGAGCTGATACCCCAGTTGTTTACCGTAAAGCAGAACAAAAAGCTGTCATCAAGTACGTTGACCAAACAACAGGTCAAACCCTTGCCAATGATCAAGTCGGTGGTAAATCAGGTGAGGCAATCAATTACTCAACTGCGGACAAGATCAAGTATTATGAAGATCGTGGCTATGTTCTTGTAAGCGATGAATTCCCAGCAGGAGTTCACTTCGATACCGATGCATCAGTAGATCAAACCTGGACAGTAACCTTGAAACATGGTGAAACTCCAGTAGGACCAAATGATCCACATAACCCAACAGATCCAATCAATCCAAATGATCCAAACAGTCCTAAGTACCCAGCGACAGATCAATGGAAGAAAGATGTCACATCTACTGTTAAGTATGTGGTATCAGATGGTAAGGTAGCAGCCCCAGCAGATCATGTTGAAAACGCGACATGGACACGTACCCTTACCTTGGATAAAGTCACAGGTAAAGAACTTTCAGCGACACCATGGGCATCAGATAAGACAGCCTACGCTGAAGTTCCAACACCAGGATTGACAGGATACTACGCTGATAAAGCAAGTGTTGCTTCTAAGGCAGTTACTCAAGAAAACCTTGAAGAAACTGTTACTTACAAACCACTTGGAAACTTGGTTCCAAAACCAG
>NZ_JASGZS010000060.1:0-758 GCF_047465525.1 Streptococcus infantis
GTTGAAGCTGACTGGCTAGCTGATGTACTTGCTGATTGACTTGCGCTTGTTGAAGCACTTTGGCTTGCCGACGTGCTTGCTGATTGGCTCGCACTGGTTGACGCTGATTCAGAGGCCGATGTGCTGGCTGATTGGCTCGCACTGGTTGATGCTGATTCAGATGCACTTGTGCTTGCTGATTGACTGGCGCTTGTTGAAGCTGACTGGCTAGCTGATGTACTTGCTGATTGACTGGCGCTTGTCGAAGCACTTTGGCTTGCCGACGTGCTTGCTGATTGGCTCGCACTGGTTGACGCTGATTCAGAGGCCGATGTGCTGGCTGATTGGCTTGCACTGGTTGAAGCACTTTGGCTTGCTGACGTGCTTGCTGATTGGCTCGCACTGGTCGATGCTGACTGGCTAGCTGATGTACTTGCTGATTGACTTGCGCTGGTTGAAGCACTTTGGCTTGCTGACGTGCTTGCTGATTGGCTCGCACTGGTTGACGCTGATTCAGATGCACTTGTGCTTGCTGATTGACTCGCACTGGTTGATGCTGATTCAGACGCTGACGTGCTTGCTGATTGGCTTGCACTGGTTGATGCTGACTGGCTAGCCGATGTACTTGCTGATTGACTTGCGCTTGTTGAAGCACTTTGGCTTGCCGACGTGCTTGCTGATTGACTGGCGCTTGTTGATGCTGACTGGCTAGCTGATGTGCTTGCTGATTGACTTGCGCTTGTTGAAGCACTTTGGCTTGCTGACGTGCTTGCTGATTG
>NZ_JASGZS010000061.1:0-741 GCF_047465525.1 Streptococcus infantis
TTGCTCTTTCGCTGTTGGAGTGTTCTTATCCGCATCTGTGCTTGGATCTACTACTTTAACAGTTACTGGAACTTCATCCTTAGAACCATCTGGGTAAGTCACAACAACTGTTGGTGTTTTATCGCCTGGGGTTGTTGTATCTACCGGTGTCTTGAACTCTACTGTTGTTCCTTTAGGAAGATCATCTACATTACCAATTGATTTCTTAGCGTCTGGAGTTTCACCTTTGTTTACAGCTTGCTCTTTCGCTGTTGGAGTGTTCTTATCCGCATCTGTGCTTGGATCTACTACTTTAACAGTTACTGGAACTTCATCCTTAGAACCATCTGGGTAAGTCACAACAACTGTTGGTGTTTTATCGCCTGGGGTTGTTGTATCTACCGGTGTCTTGAACTCTACTGTTGTTCCTTTAGGAAGATCATCTACATTACCAATTGATTTCTTAGCGTCTGGAGTTTCACCTTTGTTTACAGCTTGCTCTTTCGCTGTTGGAGTGTTCTTATCCGCATCTGTGCTTGGATCTACTACTTTAACAGTTACTGGAACTTCATCCTTAGAACCATCTGGGTAAGTCACAACAACTGTTGGTGTTTTATCGCCTGGGGTTGTTGTATCTACTGGTGTCTTGAACTCTACTGTTGTTCCTTTAGGAAGATCATCTACATTACCAATTGATTTCTTAGCGTCTGGAGTTTCACCTTTGTTTACAGTTTGCTCTTTCGCTGTTGGAGTGTTCTTATC
>NZ_JASGZS010000062.1:0-707 GCF_047465525.1 Streptococcus infantis
TCAACCAGTGCGAGCCAATCAGCAAGCACGTCGGCTAGCCAGTCAGCATCGACAAGTGCGAGCCAATCAGCAAGCACAAGTGCATCTGAATCAGCGTCAACCAGTGCGAGCCAATCAGCAAGCACGTCGGCAAGCCAGTCAGCGTCAACCAGTGCAAGTCAGTCAGCAAGCACATCGGCTTCTGAGTCAGCGTCAACCAGTGCAAGCCAATCAGCCAGCACATCGGCTTCTGAGTCAGCGTCAACCAGTGCAAGCCAATCAGCCAGCACATCAGCTAGCCAGTCAGCATCGACCAGTGCAAGCCAATCAGCCAGCACATCAGCTAGCCAGTCAGCATCAACCAGTGCAAGTCAATCAGCAAGTACATCGGCCTCTGAATCAGCATCAACCAGTGCAAGTCAGTCAGCAAGCACATCGGCTTCTGAGTCAGCGTCAACCAGTGCGAGCCAATCAGCCAGCACGTCAGCTAGCCAGTCCGCTTCAACCAGTGCAAGTCAATCAGCAAGCACCTCAGCTAGTCAGTCAGCATCGACCAGTGCGAGCCAATCAGCCAGCACATCAGCTAGCCAGTCAGCATCGACCAGTGCAAGCCAATCAGCCAGCACGTCTGCAAGCCAAAGTGCTTCAACAAGCGCAAGTCAATCAGCCAGCACGTCAGCTAGCCAGTCAGCTTCAACAAGCGCAAGTCAATCAGCCAGCACGTCAGC
>NZ_JASGZS010000063.1:0-669 GCF_047465525.1 Streptococcus infantis
ATGCCAAAACAAAGGAAAATAGTCTGGACATCGAGACTATTATTGGTGATGCGGCTTATTCAGGAAAGGACAACATTCAACTAGCTCGCAAAGAAAAGATTCATTTGGTGTCAAAACTGAACCCTTCTGTTTCAAAAGGTTACCGTAAAGAAGAGGATGCGTTTGAATTTAATAAAGATGCAGGGCTATTTGTCTGTCCAGAAGGACACATGGCTGTTCGCAAAGCAAGGACAGGGAAAAAAGATCAAAACAAGAATCAAGTTGTCACTCATTACTTTGACATTGAGAAGTGCAAGAGTTGCCTTTCCAAGGAGGGGTGTTATACGGAGGGGGCAAAGTCTAAAACCTATTCAATAGTCATTAAGAGTAACGACCATCTTTTCCAGAAGAAATTTCAGGAAACACCGTATTTTAAAGAAATGGCCAGACATCGCTATAAAATCGAAGCGAAGAATGCCGAACTAAAACAGAGACATGGCTTTGATGTCGCAAGGGCATCGGGTCTTTTCAGCATGGAGTTACAGGCAGCCACAACCATCTTCGTGGTTAATATGAAACGAATTATGGCCTTAATAAATACAAAATAACCGAGGAATTCGCTCAAATTGATGAGTGATTCCTCGGTTTTCATTTCATTAAAAGTAAGAGAGCTCCTTTTTCAGTGGGCTT
>NZ_JASGZS010000064.1:0-634 GCF_047465525.1 Streptococcus infantis
TTATGTGACTTTCAGTCCGTCTCGCTCCGTTAGGTGCGAGACAAAAAAACCACCCGCTATGCGGGTGCGCATCGAAGGTTATACCAAAAAACTCCAAACGCGATACAATTAAGGTGTTCAAGCCAATTGTAAAGCGAAAGGAGAAAAATATGGCTCAAAAAGCACATAGTTTATCACACACAAAATGGATGTGTAAATATCACATTGTGTTCACCCCTAAGTATAGACGAAAAGTGATCTATAATCAATATCGAAGTAGTTTGGGAGAAATATTCCATAGATTATGTAATTATAAAGGTGTTGAGATTATCGAGGGCCATTTAATGCCAGATCATGTTCATATGTTGGTAAGTATTCCACCTAGAATTAGTATTTCAAGTTTCATGGGATATTTAAAAGGTAAAAGCGCTCTAATGATGTTCGATAAACACGCAAATCTGAAATATAAGTTTGGAAATCGACATTTTTGGGCAGAGGGATATTATGTGAGTACAGTTGGCCTCAATGAAGCCACAATAAAGAAATACATTCAGGAACAAGAGCGAAAAGATATTGCTTTAGATAAGTTGAGTGTAAAAGAATATGAAGATCCCTTTAGGGATAGTGGCAAGTAGTACATATGCCTCTTTGAGAG
>NZ_JASGZS010000065.1:0-629 GCF_047465525.1 Streptococcus infantis
TGTTCCATCTTTACCTACTTCAACATCTTTCGCTGTTGGGTTAGCTTTCTTAACTTCTTCTGCTACCTTAGCTTTTTCTGCATCTGTTAAGTTAGCTGGATCTTTAACTGGTGTTACCGCTGGATCCTTAACTGCGTTATCTGATGATTTCTTAACTGTATCACCTGATGGAATAACGGCTGTGCTGCCATCTGGGAAGGTTACTGTTGCTGTTCCATCTTTACCTACTTCAACATCTTTCGCTGTTGGGTTAGATTTCTTAACTTCTTCTGCTACCTTAGCTTTTTCTGCATCTGTTAAGTTAGCTGGATCTTTAACTGGTGTTACCGCTGGATCCTTAACTGCGTTATCTGATGATTTCTTAACTGTATCACCTGATGGAATAACGGCTGTGCTGCCATCTGGGAAGGTTACAGTTGTTGTTCCATCTTTACCTACTTCAACATCTTTCGCTGTTGGGTTAGATTTCTTAACTTCTTCTGCTACCTTAGCTTTTTCTGCATCTGTTAAGTTAGCTGGATCTTTAACTGGTGTTACCGCTGGATCCTTAACTGCGTTATCTGATGATTTCTTAACTGTATCACCTGATGGAATAACGGCTGTGCTGCCATCTGGGAAGGTTACAGTTG
>NZ_JASGZS010000066.1:0-613 GCF_047465525.1 Streptococcus infantis
GAACCATCTATTGAGCCAAAAGAAGGCCGCAAAGGATGCCCATAGTTCAAAGCCCATAAACAAAATACTAAATCCATATTTGGACATTAATAGACGTAATTTTCTAAAGGTCACAGCATCCTCCTTGTTTCTTTCTACTAGTATACCAATTCTTTTTACCCGTTGCAACGATCAACCAAGCCCCTTCTAGACAAACAAAAAGAGAGTGGGACAAAAGTCCTAGCCTCTCAATTATTTTTGGATTGTCGAGCAAGACGCAGTGGTTGAGTGGGCTCTACTACGCTGATTTCATCAGCTTTTACAGCCCTACTCAACTGTGCGGAGGTGGGACGACGAAATCGAATTCTAACGAATTACCGATTTCTGTCCCACTCTCTTTTTTATTTTTGTTTCAATTCTGTTCGCAGGGCTTCTTGCTGCTCTTTTGTCAGATGAACGCCCTTACTTGCAACAATCTGGCTAGAGACTTTGTTAGCAAATCTTAAGGCTTGCGTCATATCTAAACCTTCTAAACGAGCGGATATAAAGGCTCCCACATGGCTATCTCCAGCACCTACTGTGTCGACGACTTCTGTTGGAAAACCGTCTGCCTCATACCAGTTGCCATCATAGG
>NZ_JASGZS010000067.1:0-598 GCF_047465525.1 Streptococcus infantis
TGATTTTTCTCAATTCTCCCTTTCTGGTCAGAGCGATTAGGGTCACAAAAGAAAAGCTTACTCTCTCCTCGCACATCCATTTCGATGTCATCAACCCTGGCAAACTCCCCACCATTATCGGTAAGAATGACAGGAAAGAGATGGAAGAAGTCTTTATCCGCTTGGTGAAGAGTGTTCTTGATGTCATAGAGGTGTTTGGTAACCTCAAGGGCAGTTTTATTATTCAGGAGTCTAGCGAAGATAAAATTACAGAAAGATAGATTGAAGGTGAGTAGGACTTTACCTCCCATCCTGCCCATAACCGTGTCCATTTCCAGCCAAGATTCTAGTTGATTAAGGGTTAAATAGTTTTGGAAATCCTCATAGGAACGGCCTTCTTTAGCTTCTTTAGGGATGGAAGGTAGCTTACTTTTTTTTCTTTCTTTAAATTTAACGGCTCTGACTAGATCAATAGGAGCGATAGACAGGTATCCTTTTCGGATGTGTCTATAGACGGTTGAGGAGCTGACATCAAGGTTATGGGTTTTGAGAATATGATAGATGTGTTGTCCCTTTTTAACACCATCAGAAATGACTTTGTCCATATCCCAGAAGGTCT
>NZ_JASGZS010000068.1:0-522 GCF_047465525.1 Streptococcus infantis
CACTTTGGCTTGCCGACGTGCTTGCTGATTGACTGGCGCTTGTTGATGCTGACTGGCTAGCTGATGTGCTTGCTGATTGACTTGCGCTTGTTGAAGCACTTTGGCTTGCTGACGTGCTTGCTGATTGGCTCGCACTGGTTGACGCTGATTCAGATGCACTTGTGCTTGCCGATTGGCTCGCACTTGTCGATGCGGACTGACTAGCTGAGGTGCTTGCTGATTGACTGGCGCTTGTTGAAGCACTTTGGCTTGCTGACGTGCTGGCTGATTGGCTCGCACTGGTTGATGCGGACTCAGACGCTGACGTGCTGGCTGATTGACTTGCGCTTGTTGATGCTGACTGGCTAGCTGATGTACTTGCTGATTGACTGGCGCTTGTTGAAGCACTTTGGCTTGCTGACGTGCTGGCTGATTGACTTGCGCTTGTTGAAGCTGACTGGCTAGCTGACGTGCTGGCTGATTGACTTGCGCTTGTTGAAGCACTTTGGCTTGCAGACGTGCTGGCTGATTGGCTTGCACTGG